>DZAL01000001.1:24754-154636 GCA_022729575.1 Thiomargarita sp. | reverse complement strand
ACGCCGTCTTACCTTAGCCAATCTCGTCCAAATCTGAAGGTTTGGACTCCAACGCCGTCACCTTAGCTTAACTTAATGGCAGTGCCCCGGCTCCTCTCCCAGAGGGAGAGAGACGAAAGAAAATACGAGAACAGTGGTTAAAACCCGACCGGTCTTTAAGACCGGTCCGGCTTGAGCGCTCATTCTTTAATCTATATACTGTTGAACCAGTTCACGAATTTTCTGATCATCAAAATTCTGTGCTAATTGACGTAACTTGTTGACAAAAGGCAAATATTTTATATCTTCTCGTTCCAGTTCATCCAACGTCTCCAAAATCCCCATAATGTCTCCACTCATTGCCAATTCGAATAAAATAGTAGCGGTGTTTACCGAGGGACCAATAAACGCGGTCTTGGCTAAACTTTCCTTAGTCTCTGTAGTCTCTTCCTCGTAAATCCAGGTCAAGTTTAAATGCTGTTGCAACAAGTCAAATAACCTGGCCACTGGAAACGGTTTAGCGATGAAATCATCACAACCAACTTCTCTACTTTGTTGCTGGTGAAAATCGAACACACTGGCGGAGGCAGCAATAATAGGAATTTTGGCTAATTTAGGGTTGTTGCGAATACGTCGCACCAGTTCAAAACCATCCATCACCGGCATCACTAAATCGGTTAAAATCAAGTCCGGTTGTGTCGTGTGGGCTTTTTCCAACCCGGCTTGACCATTCTCTGCTTCAATAATTTCAAAACCCAAAGGAGTTAACAGATTAACCATAACTGAACGGTTTGCCCATTTGTCGTCAACGACCAACAATCGACGTGATGCACCTTCACAACCAATAATAACCGGTTCGTATTTCTGGTCACTGTTGACCGCTTCAGTAACTTCGGGCAAATCCAGTTCCAACCAAAAAGTTGAACCTTGTCCTAACACACTTTTGACCCGTAATTCACCCCCCATCATTTCTACTAATTTCTTGGTGATGGACAAACCCAAACCTGTTCCTTCGGCCTTGTAGTGATGACTGCCCGTTTGTTGAAATGGTTGAAAAATAGTGCCTAAATCTTCCGTTGCAATGCCAATACCATGGTCCTCCACTTGAAAACGAATTTTACCAACTTGATAACCAACTTGATAACCAATTTTCAGCGTGACGTTACCCGTTTCGGTGAACTTAATCGCATTGCCTAACAGATTAATAAGAATTTGCCGCAACCTTTTTTCATCGGCCTGAATACTCATTGGGAGATGAGATAATGGTTCATAAATGAAGTTAATTCCCTTCTGTTGTGCCCGCATTTGAAAGAGTTCCGTCAACCCGCGAATAAATTCATTGAAATTGAAAACGGTCGGGTAAAGTTCAATTTTACCCGCTTCGACCTTCGCTAAATCTAATATATCGTTAATGAGAGTTAACAAATACTCACCACTCCGATGAATAATATCTATGCCTTCCCGCTGTTTAGGAGTGAGAGCTTTATCGCGGCTAAGAATTTGCGTATAACCTAAGATACCATTCAGCGGGGTCCGCAATTCATGACTCATATTAGCCAGAAAAACACTCTTAGCTTGATTGGCAATTTCGGCCGCTTCTTTGGCTTCTTGCAATTGTTTAGGGCTAGGTAATTCAAGGGCTTGTGGTATCAATGGTATTAAAATAAAAACCGTGATCACTGAGACTATGGCGGTGGCCGCCTTGATGATACCCTCTAACCAGTACGTTGGATTCCAGAGGGTCCAGATGGACATAAAATGCGTGGTCCCACAAAGGAGAATGAACAGACTAAAGAGGACAAAAATTCCTTTAAAGGGTAAATCGGTTCGCTTTCTTACAAAATAGGCTAAAATCAATGGAATAGAATAATAAGCGATACCGGTCAGTGCATCTGATATAACATGTAACCAGACTAATTCTGGCATCCATAAATAGCAATGCCCATGTGGCATAAAGTCACCTTCCAAAAATATTTCTTGAAGAAAATTCATTTAAAGTTCCTTATACTCGATGTTCAAGTTTTTGGTTAAGCGTATCTCGTTCCCACGCGGGCGTGGTCAGCTTTATAAGTACTGAAGCATAAATTCGGCGGTATTTTCCCTCACCCCCGGCCCCTCTCCCAGAGGGCGAGGGGCGAAAGAAAATACGAGAAAATTGCTACTTCAGTACTTACACAAGTCCTGCGGCACCTCGATAACCGATTGATTTATAACGACAGATCTCAAGTGGACACACTTATTAAAATCTTTGTAAATCAAATACCTAAAAACTTGTGTACAAGGCTGACCGCGGGCGCGTGGGAACGAGAAGAAAATTGTCAATGACCAGTTTCGCTATACTCCTCTTTCCCTTTAGAAGAGGGACTCTGGGGTAAGGGAATTACTTATTTTGGGAAACCACACTAATCACCCCCACTAAACTATGCTTCTCCCCCGGCGGCACCGTGACCACATTATCCGCCGTATTCGCCGCTTCCACACAAAGCATTTTCAGAAACCCTTGATACCCCACATCACCCAACTGCACTGCCTGCGTTGCCCAAGGATTCCACACCACCGTCGAATTACTTCCTTGTTTAGCCAAGCGAATTTGCCGTTTTAAAACGGGATCCTCAATAATACAATCCGCCGCTGTATTCACATAAACGCGGTCCGTTTGCGCACCAATTGTCACCGCCCCCACTTGCGATTTACGTTGCGAATTATCCATTTTATCAATATACTCAACATTCTCTAAACCATGGAGCGCAATCTTCGTCACCTCACCCACTTGAAAATAAGTATGCAAGCCCTCACTCAACACCAACGGCACCGCACCATGATTAGAAGTAACCAACGCCACCGTTAATTCCGCCCCGACCGTCACCACCAACTGCAATTGTACCTGCGCTAAACCCGGCCACCACCCCAAAAGCGCCGGTGTTTTCACCAACTCCAAAACTAATTGAGTGACTTCATTATCAATGCGCTTGGTTTCACTCACCTGCCACTCCGCATTACGCGCAAAACCATGAGCCGGTTTAGTTTTATCACTCTCATGCGGACCAAACCAAGGCCAACATAAGGGAATCCCACCACGAATCGGCTTATTTTTATCCATTGGCACCAAACTGCTTAACCACAACACCGGATCCTGGTCACGCGGTCGAAAAGACATCACCAACCCCCCCTGCAACGATACCGTAGCCACAGCATGATCATTACTAATTTCGACCACTGGTAAATTTTCCCGCCCAGCTTTAAACATCAGATAATCCGTAATCCCAAACTTATCATTCAGTATCTGCAACGTCGTCAAACGCTCTTTCACTATATTCAAATCTAATGTATTCATTGAGTTAACCTCACTGGAAAGATTTGACAACTTGTCGAAAGTTGTCAAATCTAATTAAAGGAAGATTTGACAACTTGTCGAAAGTTGTCAAATCTAATTCCAAAACCAGATTTGACCACTTGTCGAAAGTTGTCAAATCTAATTCCAAAACCAGATTTGACCACTTGTCGAAAGTTGTCAAATCTAATCGAAAATTGTCAAATCTAACCGATCAATAAGAATCTCGCCAATCCTGACCCGCTTGCTCAAACAACCGACGACCCTCCACAGGTCCCCAACTACCTGCCTGGTAAGAAGGAATATAATCACGCTCGGTTGCCCACACCCGCAAAATAGGATCCACTACTTGCCAAGCATACTGTACCTCATCATACCGCAAAAATAACGAATGGTCGCCCTCAATCACATCCAACAACAACTCCTCATAAGCCTCATTCAACACTTCATTTTGAGACCGAAAACTGGCATCCAAAGTGATTTGGCGCGTCTTCATCTCCAACCCAGGCTCTTTTACCGTCATCTCCGCCTTCAAACACTCATGCGGCTGGATCCCTAACAATAGCCAATTCGGCCGCACTTGTTCAAATTGCGCCTTCTTAAAAAATTGCCGCGGCGGTTGCTTAAAACAAATAGAAATCAACGACTGATTAGCCGCCAACCGTTTACCCGTGCGTAAATAAAACGGCACCCCGGCCCAACGCCAATTATCGATAAATAATTTTAGCGCAGCATAAGTCTCAGTGGTACTATTGGCCGGGACTTTATCTTCTTCCAAATAACCAACTACAGGTTTCTGCTCAATGCTACCCGCCACATATTGCGCACGCACGCTCTGCGCATGGACCGCCTGCGCGGAAATAGGACGAATCGATTTGAGCACTTTTACCTTTTCATCACGCAACGCCTCGGCCTCCATCGCCACCGGCGGTTCCATCGCCACCAAAGTCAACATCTGCAATAAGTGACTCTGTATCATATCCCGCAACGCTCCCGCCTGGTCATAGTAATCGGCCCGGCTACCCACACTCAACGTTTCCGCATGAGTAATTTGAATATGGTCAATGTAATTGCGATTCCACAACGGCTCCAACATCAAATTGGCAAAGCGAAACACCAACACATTTTGCACCGTGGCTTTCCCCAAATAATGGTCAATCCGATACAATTGCTCTTCCTGCAAACACTTAGACAACTGTTGATGCAAATCACGCGCACTGGTCAAATCAGTCCCAAACGGCTTTTCTACTACCACCCGCCGCCAACCTCCAGGTTTCTCTTTTAGCAATTTCACCTCACTCAGACTTTTCACCACCACCCCAAACTCATCAGGTCGAATCGCCATATAAAAGGCAATATTGGCCGGAAAAGTGGAATCCGTCGTCAGCAAGGTATTCAACTGTTGATACATCGCTGGCTCATTCAAATTACCCTGAAAATAATACAAACGAGATTTAAAACGCGCCTCAAATAATGCCTCATCTAAATCATTTCTAGCTTTGGTAGCCAGCATATTTTTTACTTCCAAAATCCACTGCTCGCGGTCATAAGGTTTGCGACCACTGGCTAAAATTACAGTTCCAGGCGACAATCGTCCGGCTTGCTCAAGATGATACAATGCCGGCATCAATTTAACACGGGTAAGATTACCCGTAGCACCAAAAATCACATAAGTACAGGCTTCTGTCATAGTAGTTTTCCAATTTTAAAATATTCACCATGATGATAATAAATATTTATTTCGGTTTTTGCAAGTAAAAGTAAGCGTAGGCTTACTACCATCAAGTTAAGTCATTCATACATTTAAAAATAATTAAATTAACCGCTTAGGGGCTACATATTGACAAAAGAGAATAAATCTGCTTTATTAACTCAAAATTGTTAATTAAAATCCGAAACCATCGTGTAAATCGCCACGCAATATTATTCATTTTTAGACTTAACAATTTTTGAAAATTGCTAAATCTGGTTCAAACATGATTCATATTTCATTACCAAAGATACCACCACGTATTCCTCTACGTCTAGTGCTCATTGTCCCCTTCATCCTGCAATTGTTGATTTCGGTCAGTCTAGTAGGCGGCTTATCGTTTTATAACAGTCAAGCGACCGTACATCAGTTAGTAGCGCGTCTCCTTGATGAAGTCGGTAAAAATATTCAACAACACTTAGACGCTTATTTGACAGTACCGATGCTGATTGCCAAATTGAATGCCCAAGCCGTACAAGAGAATAAAATACGCTTGGGCGACCCCGCGAGTGAACGATATTTGTGGCAACTCAGTGAATTAACCGGCACTATCAATTGGATTTCCTTTGGTAGGGAAACGGATGGCGGCTTTTTAGGTGTGAGTCGTCATCGTCGTAAACCAGGAGACGTAGAAATTATCATCGTGGACGACACCACCCACTACGGTGCCGAATATTATCTGGCTGACTCGCAAGGCCGACGCGGTCCACTGCAACAAGTCATTCCCACCCGCTTTGATTCTCGAGTCCGTCCCTGGTACCAGAGAGCGGCCGCGGCGGGCACCCCCATCTGGAGCCAAGTGTTTTTGGATTGGAGTACCTCACGTACTCGTATCGATGCCACAGTACCCGCTTATAATAAGCAAAAACAATTACTTGGTGTCTGTCAAGCCGCGTTTTATTTAGAAGATATTGGCGTGTTTCTAAAATCCTTACCAGTGACACAAACTGGCATGGCGTTTGTTATCGAAACCTCCGGCTTGCTAATTGCTAACTCCGTCATGGAAATTCCTTTTACCAAAGATAAGGAGGGCAAGTCTCAACGCAAAACCATCCAAGACAGTAACCACGCCTTAATGCACGCCATCGCAACCCAGTTGCCACCTCATTTGGACAAACTGACTCAACCGCAACAACAGCTTATCGAATTAGATCACGGTCGCTATTTTACGCAGTTGATACCTTATCAAGCCCCCGTGGGAGGAAGTTTAAACTGGCTGATTGGCGTAGTCGTGCCAGAACAAGATTTCATGGCGCAAATTAAAGCCAATAATCGCACCACTTTGATATTATTATGCTTCACCGTATTAATTGCCATCATGATAGGTCTGCTCACGGCCCGTTGGATTACCCAACCCATTTACAGCCTCAATCAAGCCGCCAGTCGCCTAACTCAAAAAGACTGGGAAGTGGTATTACCCACGGTGACCTGGATTGAAGAATTGGGACAATTATCACGCTCCTTTGCCCAGATGGCCAAACAACTGCAACAGGCTTTCCTCGCCTTGGCGCAAAATGAACAACGGCTACAACAATTTTTAGAAGCCATGCCGGTAGGCGTGTTTGTAGTGACCCCAACGGGGGAACCGTATTATATCAATACCAGAGCACAGCAACTCTTAGGTAAGGGCGTGGTTGCTCAAGCCGATTGCGCGGATCTACCAACCGTTTACCAAATTTATTTAGCGGGCACTAATCAGTTATATCCCATTGATAAACAACCAGTTTATCGCGCTCTGTTGAAAGAATCCATATATATTGACGATATGGAAATCCACTCGCCGCAGCGACTGGTTCCGATAGAAGTGTGGGGTAGCCCCATTGTCAATGAACAAGGGGAGGTCATTTATGCCCTCGTGGTTTTTCAAGAGATAACGGCACGAAAACAAGCCGAAACGGACCGCATTCATCTCCTGCAAGTGCAGGAATCAAATAAAGCCGCCTTGCGCTATCATCGAGAAATTGAAGCGAAAAATGTGGAGTTAATTCGCTTAAATCAGGAAAAAAACGAATTTTTAGGCATTGTCGCCCACGATTTGAAAAATCCGTTGTCTGGCATTCGTGGAGCCGCGGAATTGATTCAAGAGGGATTTGATGATTTTTCTAAAGAAGAGATAATTGAATATGCTCGTCTGACCGTTAATGAAAGCGAGCGCATGTTTCAACTGATTACCAATCTATTAGACGTAAGCGCCATTGAAGCGGGTAAAATCAATCTTCAGTTAGAACACCTGAATCTTCTGTCGATAGTGCAGAAATTGGTAAAAACTTACACCACCCGGGCCAACGGCAAAAATATTACACTGCATTTGAATAGCCTAGAGCCACAATATCAGGTACTGGCTGATAGAAACACGATTGAGCAAGTATTAGATAATCTAATTTCTAACGCCATTAAATACTCGCCCCCAGGCAAGTCGGTATATATACGTCTGATTAGTCTGGCACAAACGGTGCGATGTGAAGTGCAAGATGAAGGACCAGGTTTGAGTAAACAGGACCAGAAAAAGTTATTTGGTAAATTCACCCGGCTGACTCCACAACCGACTGCTGGGGAGCATTCGACGGGGTTGGGATTGTATATTGTCAAACGGTTAGTAGAAGCCATGCAGGGGAAAGTATGGTGTGAAAGTGAAGTAGGGCAAGGAGCGCGATTTGTAATTGAAATTAAGACGAACCGGATTTGATAACTCACCTTACGCACCACCACCCCCAACCCCTCCTTGGTAAGGAGGGGAGCACGCACTACCGGCACCGCCAGAATACCCCCCTCCTTACCAAGGAGGGGTTGGGGGTGGTGGTGTTAACCGTGCGTAAGGTGAGTTGACAACTTTCAACCAATTATCAAATCTAACAATGAAGAGAATATTTATCGATGAGAATATTTTTAGAGAAACCGTATTTATTAGCATTAACCATTGTTGCCGCCATGGCGGTTTGGCTATTATCTGGTCAATCCGCTGAAATAGCGCTCTTTAAAATTTATTAAACCTATTTCCTCACGGACGGCCGCAAACTGAAGGCTCAACGCTGGTGCTACCTCTCGTGTTTAATCTTTAATGTGTCCACCTTAACTATGCAAGCCATTATTCTTTCTGGTATTCAAGCTACCGGTAAATCAACTTTTTGTCATGAATATTTTTATCACACTCATCTTCGTATCAACTTAGACATGTTAAAAACTCGTCACCGCGAAAATATTATTCTGCAAGCCTGTTTAGAAGCTAAACAGTCATTTGTAGTGGATAATACTAACCCAACAGTTGAAGTACGAAAAAAATATATCGTTTCGGCTAAACAAGCCGGGTTTCAAGTGATTGGTTATTATTTTCAATCCAAATTGACCGAGGCTTTAGCACGTAACAATCAACGTAGTGGTAAAGCCTGCATCCCAGCGAAAGGAGTTTATGCCACGTTTGCTAAACTACAAATTCCTAACTATGCCGAAGGTTTTGATTTACTATATTACGTGACGCTCAAAGACAATTCATTTACGATAAAGGAGTGGTCCTAACAAATCGCGTAAGATCGCGTAATGATGAAACCTGGGTGCTCAAGGTTCAAGTTGCCAGTATGATATAGTAATATTCATCTACTCTGGTACTGCTGAACCATTATTCTCAGAGACCCCCCGGCAATGCCATTAAGTTAAGAAATTTATTGGTGGTGCGAAGGTCAGGACTGGCAGTCCTAGCCAATCCCTTAACTTAATGGCATTGACCCGGTGCCTCACTACCAGAAAATTTACCATATTTTCAGTAATCGCCCTCACCGCCGGCCAGGTTTCCAGAAGGAGAGGCACCTGGGTGAGGGCAAGATCGTGGTGATACCAGAAAATTTCTGATTCGGTACCTAGTTATAATTATACAGATTAATCCATGTTTACTCTTAACCATTTGAAAAATTAGTCGCCAGCCAATTGACTAAATACACTAATATGGCTTCTGATTCAGGTTCATTATGAATTTCGTGATATAATCCCTCCCACAGTTTTAAAGTACAGCGTCGCCCCGCCTGGTGAGCAAATTCACTGCTGGCTTCAGCAGAGGTGATACGGTCCGCTTCACCGTGCATCAATAGTAGCGGTAAAGTTAGCTCGTTAGCATGTTGCAGCGCCCATTCTCCCGTAGCTAATATGTCCAACCCTAATCGTGCACTGAGGCGGCCATGAATGAGAGGGTCTTGGCGATATTGTTGCACTATGTTGGAATCGTGTGATAATGCCGAAAGGTCCAATTCGGCGGGAAATGAAAAGGATGGCCATAAGTGATAGAGCAAATTCGCTAACCACAGTTTCCATTTAGCCGGTTGGAAAGCCGGACGTAAAGCCGGGGCGGTTGCTATTATACCGGCTATGGTAGGATGATAACGTAAGGCATAATTAATCACCAAGTTTCCGCCTAAACTATGGCCATAAAGAAAGATGGGCACGCAGGGATAATGTTGTTGCATCACTATGAGAAATAAGTCGAGATCAGCCATGATGGCGAGATAACTAGGGGCATGGCCGCGAGGACCAGTGGCTGTGCCATGACCACGCCAATTTAAACCCATGACCGCATAACCGGCTTGAGTTAAGTAGTTAGCGACGTGATGATAACGCCCACTGTGTTCACCTAAACCGTGAATTAAACCGATCACGGCGAGCGGTGCTGAGGTAGGAAGCCAATTTTGTACAGGTAAAATCAAGTGATCTTTGGTAGTGAGATTAAAGTTGCTAGAAGTCATAAATTTTGGATTACGGTACATTTTTTAATTGAACCTGTTTGATAGGTAGAAATTCTGGTTAACCGCTTGGAAAGCTGGACATCAAGCCGGGGAGTCCCTACCAATGCAGGTAAGTACTGAAGCAGAAATTTTCTGGTATGTTCCCCTCACCCCCGACCCCTCTCCCAGAGGGCGAGGGGAGTATGGCGGCACCAGTGTTTAATTTCGCCCCTCGCCCTCTGGGAGAGGGGTCGGGGGTGAGGGAAAATACCGCCGAATTCATGCTTCAGAACTTATTAAAATCTAGGAGATAACGTTCCTAAACTTCACCGGTTCTAGGTTTCCTGAGCCGGCGCGACTTAGGAAACTTTGACCTTTGATAACCCATTGAATTTTAATACCTCCATTGGCTTGGAGGGACTACCGGTCAGTTGGTAGTCCCTACCAACTAATGGAGGTATTAAAATTTAGGTGCTAACTTTCCGAAACCTGACCAGTTTTAGGTTTCCTAAACCTCACCGGTTTAGGAAACCTCGGCGATTCTAAGTTTCCTAAACCTCACCGGTTTAGGAAACTTTGAGCTTTGATAACTCCTTGAAGGTTAACACCTCCATTGGTTTGGCGGGACTACCGGTCAGTTGATTACCACCACAGCGCAATTTCTGCGAGCCCGGACACGTCCGCAACGATTCTAAGTTGGTCAGTTTCAATCTAACTGAATCAGGCGAAGAATTGTCTCCAATTCATCTTCTGTAGGTTCGACATCAATTCCGATAGCTTCTTTGAAGATGGCTTGCCATTGTGCGTCTAGTGATGACCACCATTTGGTAGCCTGTGGTTGTGACTTAGGTTTAGTATCCCCAAGGAGTCAGTTATTTAGTTGTCTGAATCAGAATTTACAGCCAGGTGGTGGGATAGGTAGCCAATGGTAAACCGCGTGGCCCACCCTACAAAAACTATAACACCTTTTCACATTCCGCAAACAGTGTATCTAAAATCCCTAATAGCACTTCCAAGTTTTGTAGCGAAGCCGAGAACGGATGTTTGATAAATTGTTGCTTCTCCAACTTCCCAAATTGCCACAAGTCGCCCGTAGTGACTATCGCTAACACGGGATGGTCCGCAGTACCATTGATTTGTTGGCAGACGACAGATTGTAATAGGGCTTGAGTCCAACCGTCCTCAAACTTCTCATTTTTGGCCTCCACCGTGAGGAGTAAAGGCTTATAGATGGCTTTATAACCTGTTGGATGTTTAGCGGTAACCAGGTAATCAGGAATCACCGTCAAGTCTTCCGATTGAATCGCTACATGACTAAAGAGACTGAGGCGCGGATGCTTTTTCCACGCTTCTTTTAGGAAGGGTACAATAATAAATTCGCACGCAAACGCTTCTTTGTCAGGTTCCCCACGGTTGGCTATCGTAAAGCCTAGGTCTTGTTTAAACCAATCTGGTATCTTCACCGTCGGCGGTTGGTTAAAGTCAAGAAATTCGGCAACTTGATAATAAGTATCGTGATAACGTGCCACACTGGCCGCGTCTCCCGCCGCCATACCGACAATATCCCATAAGGGGTCATCTTTCGGGTCGGTTATCGTGGTGGTTAAGTGGCGTGAGGATTCACTAACCACTTGAGAGATTAACCATTGTACTAAGTGTAATTGGTCCGTCGTGGATAAGTTTTGGAGGACGGGTTGCAGTTCTGTCAATAACATAGGGTTTTCCTTGGTTAGGTTAAGAGAATATCAGGTATAATATTGTATAGCAAATCTCACTTGATTGAATATCATTACAGGAAACTAAGTTTCTTGGTTTAGTACAGCGGATTTGGGGGATACACGGATAAACCCACCAGCCGGCCTTATCCGTATATCCCCCAAATCCGCTGTCCTCGCGCCGAGAAATCCTTAACTCACCCTGTCATTAACCGGTAGGGTGTGTCCCACGCACCATTTCAGTGCATAGGCGGTGCGTAGGACGCACTCGACAACACCTCTTCACCTTGACGTTGAATTTTCGCCGCCAACTGTTCCACATAACTAAAATATTCAATGCCCACCTCCTCCGCTTCTCGTCTCATAATTCGTCGGGCAATGTAAATACCTTGTAAAGCTGGGTCCGTAGGAATTTCGTTCTCGACTGCTTGGGTAATCGCCTCCACTTCGGCGGGCGATAAGAAAGTGCCACGGGTGGGCACATCAGCCATCGTTTTCTGGTTCATCATAGTATCCTCTTTCAAGATTAAATAAGTTGTGGAGGTGCAAGAATCTCAATGGGACTGTATCCACGCAAGGTTGTTACCATACGCATGACCTCTCTGGTCTTCAAACGTACCAGGTGTCTAAAGTTCCAACTCAATAAATAATCCATCCCGGCAACCACTGCGATGGCTAGATGGTAGGCATCTTCAGGGGAGTTTTGAGGCACCGCGTCATAATACATCAATTCTTTTACCAAGGCCATCACCTCATCACTTTTTTTCAGGACGGTGAAGGGTTTTGCGCACAGTTGCATCTTCTCGGTCAGAATGGGATTCTGGTTTTTCTCGATTTCATCAAGGGTCAAATCTGACACATACACCTCATACTGAGGTATCCGCATCCAAAATTCCTCCGTCAACATCCGACGGTCTGGGTTCCTGTCATCAAACCGTGCAGAAATCACGGAAGTATCTAAATAAATTTTGAGTTTCATAGCCAGTCAGTGGTGAAATGGATAACACTCTCTCCAGTGTACCAGGTTTTTTTTAAGTAGTCAACTCACCTTACTTGACTTCACAAGAAGGTACGGCTTTCTTGAAGCGTTCTATTTCTTGTGAACTCAGTGATGAATTATACCCACACCATAATCTCTGTAAACGCTTCAGACCATGCAACGGTTCTAAGCTGGTCAGTTGATTATTATCACAGTCCAACTTCTGCAAGCCCGTCAACGCCCGCAACGGTTCTAAGCTGGTCAATTGATTCTGATAACAGACCAAGGACTGCAAGCCCGTCAACGCCCGCAACGGTTCTAAGCTGGTCAGACATATAGAGTGGATAAACGTCCTTTGGTTGGCCCACCCTATCCAACTTAACCTCTAATCTGCAACGGAAACTGTGTGGCAATCGCCTCAAAGTCGCGGTCATTATGCAAAAGTGTGGCTTGCTGTTCCAAGGCTAATGCAGCAATCATACAATCTATCGGTTTGCGTATCGTCAAACCTTGAGAACGTAAGGTGCGATAAATTTGCGCAGCAGTCACAAAGTGGGTGCGAGTTAGGTCTAAATAAATTAGCGTCGGCAACCGTGCCTCTACCTTGATAAACTGCCGTTCCTCACGAATGCCCTGTAGCACTTCCGTCATAATGACACCGCCAATGGCAATCGGTTCGTTTTGTGCAATGAGTGAGTTTAGCAAGTTAACGTGAGGTAAATTTAGGTTACGAAAATAATCAATCCACACACTGCTATCAACTAGGATTAGCATCAAAAGTCCTCCCTTGTCGCCAGTCTTCTAAATCGCCTTCCCAATCGATTTGACCTCTTAATTCTAATAAGCTCTGTTGTGCCCGTAACACCATCTCTTGCAACGCCAAATCCGCGGCTTCTCCGGGCGCCAAGCCCGTGATACGTTGTACCGTGTCTAAATATTCTTTGGTGACAGTAACGGTTGTGTAGTTCATAGCAAACTCCTGTGATTAAATTGTCTTCAGTCAAGTTAAAGGTTCCACTCTTCTTGAATCGTTGTCAATAGATAGGGAAAAGTCTCTAGTCCATACCTTTCTCTGGACGCTGCTTTGATTTCTATCACCTTCCTCCCAGCCAGTGAGGTACGCTTAATCTGCGATTCAGACTGTGCCTGAAGATTTGACAACTTTTCAAAAGTTGTCAAATCTTGACTTAATCTGCGTCATCCGTATCATCTGCGTCACTGGGCAATACCGATTTGACAACTTTTAAAAAGTTGTCAAATCTCGACTTAATCTGCGTAATCCGTGTCATCTGCTTATGCCTGACTTGATTTGACAAGAAGGTACTGCTTTCTTGAAGCGTTCTATTTCTGGTTCTATTTCTCGTTATAGACCCATCCGAATTACGGGACGCCCACAATAATACGCCAGTATCTCCCTGAACATTGACAATTTGAAAGTATACTTCAGCGTCTTCACTACCATAGGAGTATGGCGCATCTGCTAGCTGTTTAGCACGCAACCGCAGACCTTCAAAACTAAATTTAGCGGGGTCAAGGCGAGGAATTAGTAAGTACCTCACCAAGATTTGTTCTCCTTGCCCTTCTACCAAGATGGCGACCTTTTTCCTGGGCGATTCACTCGGTCTGTTAAAACGTAATTGGAGGAAAAGAAATCAAAATTGCCTAGCCCGGTAAATCTAAAATCATCAAATAGCGGTTGCGAATTGCGATAACTATAGATTTTAGCCTGGCCCGCCAACCGTTGAATCACCAACCAATATTTTAAGGGGATGGTATCCATCACCAATTGGTCGTTGGTGGACATCATCAGTTGTATGTTAGTCCCCTCTACTTTGCGAATCAGCAACTCAATCAAATCCGTAGCGCGGCTATAATCTAGCCCCTCGCCTATATCATCGATGATAATACAACTTGGCAAACTAGCAAGTAGCGAGTAGTTAACTTGAATAAATAGCGACAGCGCACGAAACATCCCAGACGAGATTTGCAGATGTGGCGTGATACCGGTGAGGTTTCTTTCTTTAACTCGAATACCATAAGCAACGGCTGGCTGGCCATCCTCTCTAGGAAGTGTACGGTCAATTGTCAGAGGTTGAATCGAAAGGTCTTCCAATTCGTACCCGATTTGTTCCATATCCGCTATGATGCGTCGCCGGTAGTCCTTACCATATTCCAATTCACCTTTCCGAAACACCGCCACCACTTGCCTGAAATCTTTCAGGTTAGGGTCTTTCTGCTCTAACTCTTCAGCCATAAATATGGGGAAAGTATTTTGCCCCATAGCAGTACCAAACTGAAAATATCTCGTAGCTTTGCCCCAACGCTACAAATCCTCAAGAAAAGGATATTGAAGCAGGTCGCGTCCTCTCACCTTGAGTTCATTGGTAGGCAGTTGCAAATCCACATTCTCATCCAATGCCACCGCCAAGATTTGCCCTCTACCATTAGCCTCGCGCTGTAAGAGGAGTTTGTCTCCTTGTTGGAGTTGTTCTTGGATGACTTCATTCTGGAGATTCAAGTGATAGGTCATTTCCACTCCCGCATTGTCAAAAACGGCAGTAAAATCACCCTGGCTATTTCCTGGAAACATATCACCTGACAATAGGTTAGACAGTTCTACTATCACATTAAGCATTCTAGTTTTGCCGGTGGCATTCTTACCGACGACTAGGTTGATGTCATTGAGGATACATTTTTCTAGTTGCCAGGCTTCGGGGGTGCCCGCGTGCTGGCTGTATTGTATGGAGGTTAGTTTCATTTGGAATCGCTCTTAATATTTAATCCCTTGAAATGGCTGGACTAACTGCTGCGCCTGTTTGGTCGGGCGTGCAAGAGGCGCAATAATTCTTATTGCGCTCCAGCCAGGGTGGGCAAACGTCCTTTGGTTGGCCCACGTTTATCTTCATTTTACTTCTTCCGATAAGCCCCACTTCTATGCACAACTTCCACGATTAACACCAACAACACATTGTCATGGATTTCATAAATGACGCGGTAATCGCCCACCCGAAGACGGTAACGGTTTTCAAAACCTTGGAGTTTGATAACTCCCTTCGGACGCGGTCTGTCAACCAACGCATCAATTTTGGAACTAATCCGATTCTGAATATCATTATTCAGTTTAGAAATTTGACGCAGCGCCAGAGGTTTAAAATCAACAAGATAAGCCATGAGTTATAACCCCAGTTGTTGTTTGACTTGTTCCCAAGGAATCGCCCCTTCCTCCTTCAAGGCCTCATCCGCATTCGCATTATCAATGCAGTCCTCCAGCGCTTCCAGCAAGGCTTCCTCTTCCAGAGGTCCTACCACTAGCAACAGTTGATTCTGGTAATTCACCCATTTAACTGCTTTCTGAGAGGCGACCTGGTCAAGTAAATCGATTAAAGTCGGTTGCGTGCTCACCTCCTTGGTGACCGTGTTGCGGGCTGCTACCTCAAGGTCATCATAACACATCACGGGTTCTTCTGGAAGTGGCAAATCCACGCCAAAATCTCTCAAAGCACGCTGGAGTTGTGCAATCAACTCGACTCGGTCGCGTAGCACCACCGCCACAAACACTTGTTGTTCCACCGTGAACGTGGTGGGTCGTCGTTCGGTCAACGCCAACTCCAGAAGTTCCTTAACCGAGTGTCTGGGTTCAGCCATTTTAGGGGGTTCGTGGAAAGACTCTAATTCGGCCAGAGCCTCCAGAACTTTTTGATAATCGGCCATCTCTAAAAAGACTCCCAGACGTTGGCCTTGGGCATCAACGAGATAACGTTCTTGAAGAGTAATCATATTTTATAGTTCTCCTGAATTAATGGAACATGGAACATGGAACATGGAACATGGAACAAACCAAGCCGGACTGGAGGCTTTAGTCGGCAGAATTGGCACTTCACCGGCTAAAGCTGCCACTCCAATTTCAGTCCCGCTGAAACTGAAATATCTTCTTTTGCCCCGTCAAATACAACATCGTATTCTCTACCAGCGAATACACCGCGGGCACGACCACCAAGGTCAATAACGTCGAACTCACCATGCCACCAATCACCGCAACGGCTAATGGTCCATTGGTATCAGCCCCAGCACCGATTCCCATTGCCGCAGGTAGTAGGGAGAGAATGATGGTCAAGGAAGTCATTAACACGGGTCGCATCCGAACCGGACACGCTTCCAACAACGCTTCGCGAATCTCTTTGCCTTGGGCACGGTATTGATTGGTCAAGTCTATCAACAAGATGGAATTTTTGGCCACCAAACCGACTAGGAGGACTAGACCAATCATGGAGTAAATATTCAAAAAGTGGCCGGTCAACCAGAGTCCAAAGACACCGCCAATGATGGCTAACGGTTGGGCTACCATGATAATCAAAGGTTGAATAAACGAATTAAATTGGCTGGCTAACACCATATAGACTAAAATGAGACCCGTCACAAACGCAAAGATTAAGTAATCTACGGTCTTGCCAAATTCTTTGGCGCGACCTATCAATTCTATACGATACCCGCTGGGTAACATCTTGGCCGCTTCTTGTTTCACAATCTCCGCCGCATCTCCTTCGGAAATGGCGGGCGTGGCAAAAAAGGTGGCGGCATATTGGAGATTATACCGCGTAATAGTCGCCGCGCCCAAACCCGTTTGAAATTGGGCGATGGTATCTAAACGTACCATGGCACCTTGGGAAGACCGCAGGTAAATCTTCTTTAAGTCGTCCACCTGGAGAAACGTCTGGTCACCGGCTTTCAGGTAAATATCGTAACGTTCCCCATCGCCAGGGTCGTCATTGTATTTGGCGATTTTCAAGCCGCCGACCAAAACTCGTAACGCTTGGGCCACTTCCAAAGCCGATAATCCTAACTCTTCGGCTTTAGCGTGGTCAAGGTGCATAGACACTTCGGGTAAGTCCAGTTGTAAATCGGTATCTAAGTTGCCTATCTCTGGTCGGGCGGCTAGAACTGTTTGCAGTTGTTTCGCTAACCTGGCAACTTCATACAGATTTTGACCACGTAACACAAATTGCAAAGGTTCGCCACGGTCTCCCCCCACTTCTGGAACGGGTGTAACAAAAGTTTGGACCCCAGGAATCTTGGCTAATTCTGGGCGCAATTTGGGAATAAACTCATATTGTTTGAGGGTCCTCTGAGTGCGTGGCACTAAGTTAACTACCAAGGAGCCTTGAGAGACTTGCCCTTCATTAGCAGAACCGATGATGCTAAAATAACCGGCAATCTCTGGATGCCTCTGGAGAACCTGTTCTATCTCTTGCAACCGGCCTTGAGTGTAGTCCAGCGTCGAACCTAACGGCGTTTTGAACGCCACTAAAAAGCGACCTTCATCTTCCTCTGGCATAAATCCTTTACCTAGTTGTCCAAAGAAGTGACCACTGCTGAGGACCACGCCAATGGCTAAGAAAACTACCGTCCACCGAAAGCGTAAGGCCAAGCGTAATAGCAGTCGATAGAGGTCTTCGGTCAGCCGAAAGGGGAAATCTAACCAACGATAGAGCAAACCATGTTGGTGACTCACTCGTAGGTAACGGGCACACAGCATGGGGGTCAACGTGACGGAGACAAAAAGGGAGACCAAGACACCTAAGGTGACGACGACGGCAAAGGGACGAATAAATTGGCCAATGATACCGCCGATAAAGATGACCGCCGCAAAGATGGAAACGAGGGTGAAACTGGCGGCTAAGACGGCAAACACGACTTCGTTGGCCGCTTGAATCGTCACCTTTATCACGTCTCCTTGCGGATTCTCCTCCCGATGCCGAAAGATATTTTCCAGGACGACAATAGCATCGTCGACGACCACACCAATTAGCAATAATAATCCTAACAACGTCATGAAGTTAAACGTGTGACCGGCAAAATAAATGGCGGCAATCGCGCCTAACAAGGAGATGGGAATGGCGGTGGCGATAATCAGGGTGGAACGCAAACTTTTGAGAAATAGCCAGACGACTAGGGCTGCCAGTAACGTGCCGGTCACCAAATGTTCTTCCAAAGCGGCAATAATTTCTTTAATATAGTCCGCATTATTGGAAGCCACGTTTAATTTTAAACCGGGTGGTAATTGCGGCAAAATGTCGGCTTCTAAGCGGCGTTGCACTTCGTTAATAATGGCCACCGTATTGGCATTTTTGATTTTGACAATCCCTACGCCGACCGCTAGTTTCCCATTGAAGCTGGCAAACTGGCGGGCTTCGGCTAAACCATCTTCAATCGTGGCAATTTCACGCAAACGCACCGGTAAGTTCCCGCGGTAAGTGACAATCAATTGTTCCAAGTCACGGACTTGATGAAATTCCAAATCGAGTTTCAACAAATCCTCCCGGTCTGCTCCCGTCAAATAACCGCCTGGCAATTTGAGGTGTTCCCGTTGAAAAGCACTGACCACTTCGCGCACCGTCATCCCCAAGGTCGTCATGCGTTCAATGTTTAAGTGTACCCGAATGGTACGTTCCCGTTCGCCGCCGATTAACACGCCACCGACACCGTCGATAGTTTCCAAGCGTTTTTTCAGGATGTTACGGGCATATTGATTGAGTTGCTGTAAAGTGCGGTCGCCTTGTAAGGTCAGCCACATAATGGGGGCCGCGCCAAATTCCATTTTCCTGACGACCGGCGTTTCGGCATCTTCAGGTAAGTTTTGTAAGATGGTATTGATTTTAGCTTGCACTTCGTTAAAGGCCACGTCGGGATTTTTGGTCAAATCAAATTGAATGCCGACCATCGAGATACTGGGACGAGAACTGGAAGTAATGCTTTCGATGCCAGGCACACTATTGACGGCGGTTTCAATGATATTCGTGACCGCCGCATCCACCACGCTAGGGTTAGCCCCCGGTAACACCGTGCTAACGGCAATGATAGGAAATTCCATAGCGGGGAAGCGGTCCACGCCAATCCGTTGATAACTAATCACACCAAAGAGGATGAGGACCCCACTTAACATGTAGGCGAAGACGTGACGATGTACGGAGAGTTCAGGAAGAGTCATGGTTGGCTACCTCTAAGATTAATTAAGGCGCCGTCACTTAAAAAACCAGCACCGTCCAGCGCAATCGATTCCCCAGCTTTTAGACCCGTCAGAATTTCAATTAACTCTCCTTTCCGCAAACCAGTTTGGACGACACGTTGTTTCGCGTGGTTATCGCTAATCAGATAAACCACTTCGCCGGCGGGTCGTCTGACGATACTGGTTTCTGGCACTAGCACCGCGTGTGAATGTTGTTCTAGCACAATCACGCCTTTGGCACTGTAGCCGGGTTTCCAGTGTTGGTCATTGGAAAAGTCAACTAACACTTCTAACGCCCGATTAGAAGGTTCCAACATGGGACGTAAACGAGAAATCGTCGCCGTGATAGTGGGTTCTGCGGTCCCTTCTACGAGTCCTAAAGACAGTCGCACAGGTAAATCGAGACGGGCTTGGGTCGCCACGGTTTCTGGCAAGAATAAACGTGCCCGGAGTTTATCGGTCACCACGATTTGGAACAGTCGGTCGCCTGGTTTGACATAGTCTCCTTTGGAAACGAAACGTTGTTGCACGACACCATTCACGGGATTGACGATTTGGGATTTGGCCAGATAGTAACGAACTTCTTTAATTCGGGCTTGGGCACCCACTACTTGCGCTTGCGAAATGGCTAACTCGGTCTGCGCTTTATCGAGTTCACTTTGGGCGATGGAACGTTGTTTCAGCAAGTCTTGAAAACGTTTCAGAGTCACTTGCTGATTGCTTATCAAAGCCGTTAAGCGTTGTAATTCTGCGTTGGCTTGTTCCAATTGAATTTGATAGGCTTCGGTATCTAATTCTGCGAGGATTTGTCCTTCGGCCACGGTGTCGCCTTCATCAACGGTCAAGTTGAGGATTCTTCCTGCGATTTCGGCGGCTATCATCGGTTTTTCGGGACTTTCCAAGTCTCCCATAGCGGTTATCGTCACTTCCAACGTGCTGACAGTAGCGGTGGTGACGGTAATCGGAATGGCTTGAATGAGAACGGTTTCTGGTTTAGTTGGCGGACTGGCTGGACTGGCGCAGACGAAACTGCTACCTAGCCAGAGGGGACAACATAGTAAAATAGGTTTGATCGACATACAGGTTACTTCCTCTTTTTGTGGTTACGACCATCGAGGCCGTTAAATAATAGGTTGACGACATGTTTAGCGATATACTTAGGGTCTTCATGTTCTGCGCGACTCCCTGGAAAGAAGCGGCGTAGCGGTCCAAATTCAAAGTGATGCAGCACCAACCCCGCAATAGAGATGGTTAGCATGTGGGCATCACAGGTAGGGGCGAGTTGCTTGGCCAGACGTGTAATGGTCAAGAACTGTTCTTCAAACACGTTCTTGGCTAAGACGCGCAACCGGGCTTCGTCGCCATCTAAAACCTCCCGTTGCAAGAGTCTGCGGAAATCCGGGTCATTACCCACACTTTCGCATAAATAATAGACGAACTTTTCAAGTTGCTGTGCGGGCGTACCTCCTTTGCTAAACAGTTCGGAAAAGGCTTGGTTTTTTTCCGCAAAGGCCTGGGAAACTGCCGCTAGATATAAGTTCTGTTTATCAGTAAAATGGTTATATAAAGCGGGCGCCCGAATCCCTACCGCTTCTGCAATATCGCGCATCGAGACATCGCTATAGCCATGTTTAGCAAATAGGCGGACGGCTTCGTTCAAAATAATCGTCTTGGTGTCAACTGGTTGAGTGAGACTAGGTTTTTTCATATTAATGAATGTTAATTAAGGAGTCTGAAAAAGTCAAGCGTTTTTTTACACTACACTATATATAATAATTATTACTGGATTTTACGGAGAACTTAGGGATGATTTTACGGAGAACTTTTTTCGTTCTCACGCGCCGGCGTGGGAATGTGGTGGGCCACGCGCCAGCGTGGCGGGAAATGGACGCTGGCGCGTCCAGACTGCATTCCCACGCCGGCGGCGCGTGGGAACGAGAAGAACCCTTTCTGCACGCGGAGAGGGAGTCACTCCGTGTGCGGAGGGATAAACTCAAAGAATGACAAACTCGGTTTTGGCCGTTCGATTCGTGTGTGTACACGACGCGCCCACTGCCAGGCCCGTGTTGAAACTCGGTCAGGTCTTGAACTTATAGATTAGACCAGACCTGTGACCTGTGTGTGCTACAACCTGTCAGGTACTGACCGTGAGTGGCCATTCATACATTGACAAAGGTGTTGCACACCAGGTATAGTTATTTGCGAATACCAGACTGAAATTTGACACCCTGCTATCACCCAATGCTATTCAGTTAAGCCGAGTTGGCGCCCAAATCTTGGTAGTCCCTCCAAATTAGTGGAGGTCTTAAAATTCAATGAGTTACCAAGGCTCAAAGTTTCCTAAACCTCAAAGGTTTAGGAAACTTAGCACCTGCCAGGTTTAGTCTCAAACGATGAAATTTGACACCCCGCTATTATCACGTATGATGATAATGTTTTGCGGTTAGTGTAGCATAAAAAAGATTTGACAACTTTAAAAAAGTTGTCAAATCTGGTGAACCATCTAGTTTAAAAACGAGGAACATGACAATGACCACCCCAATTAAAAAATATCTCCTACTTGGTTTAATCAGTTTAACCAGTAGTTTCCCAACCTGGGCCGCGGACACCCCCAACACCGTGTCCACCCAGCCCGCCAAAATGACCCTCAAAGTTGGTTACCTCCCAGTACTCGATCATCTCCCGCTGTTGGTCTCTCAGGTCCATGATAATGAGACTTTTCAGCATATTCACATCGAATCGAAAATGTTCAAGTCCTGGGACGAAATGGTAGGTGCGATCAAAGCTAACGTGGTGGAAGCCGCGTTTATCTTATCACCTTTAGCGATGGATTTATTCAACCAGGGACTAGCAATTCAAACCATCTTGTTAGCCCATCGTGGAGGCTCTGCGATCACGGTGAAACATGACCTCCCAATTCAAACCGCCATCGATTTAAAAGGCAAAGCCATTGCCATTCCGTATAGAAAATCCACCCACACCGCGCTACTTAACTACTATTTAGGTCAACACGGGTTATCGTTAGCCGATGTCATTACCAAAGTTATTGCTCCCCCTAACATGCAACCCGCTATGCAGCAAGGTAGCATTGATGCCTTCATTGTAGCCGAGCCGTATGGTAGCAAAGCACAACTGGACGGCGTGGGAAAAACTTTAGTGTTAACCAAGGACCTGATTCCGCACCATGTCGAATGTATTGTGATAGTCAAACGTGACGTGCTCACCAAATATCCCGCCGCCATCCAAGAATGGGTAGCCAGTTTGATTCGTGCGGGCCAATGGATCGAACAAGATAAAACCAAAGGTTCTCACCAAGTAGCCGAATTAACCGCTAAAAAATCCTTACCGCATTCCGCCACGATGATTATCAATAGTTTGCAACATCCCACCGACCGCATTTCTTATGCCGATCTCAACCCAGTGGTAGCAGATTTTCAAACTATAGTCGATATTTCCAAACAGGCGAACATTCTGGAAGACGTTAACCTGAAGGCATTTATTAACGACCACTTTTATCGGCAAGCTCAAACTCAGGAGAAATAACCTTTAGCCATGCGTATTCGTACCAAATTATTATTAAATGCCGTCGTCATTTTCAGCGGTTTAAGTCTAGTGGGTGGCGCCGGCTTTTGGACCACCCATTATGTAGCACGTCTCTCGATGTCCCTCGTGGAAAATGAAGCGATTCCTATCTCTAAACTCAACGAATTAGAAAATTCGGTCTGGGACCTCTGGTTACGGTTAGCGTTACACACCAATGTCACTGATGTTCCCACCATGCAACAATTGGCCACCGAGATTGAGCAATTAGCCATACAAATTCCCAAGCAACAAAAGGAGCTTAAAGAGATTTATGAGTTGGACCAAGCCCATAGCGAATTTCACCCCAAGTTAGTGCGCACTTTTCAAACGGAATGGCAAGAGTTTTATCGAGTGGCGCAACAAGTATTAGCACTTAGTCAGGAGTTTACTAAAGAGGATGCACTGCAACTGATTTTGCAAAAGGCGCGTCCCCGTTACCAAACCATGATAGACGTACTCCGCCAACAATTCCAACAACATCAGCAACAGATGGCACAATTGCGTGCTACCGCGGTTCAGGCACGTCAAACAGCCGCTATTACTATTCTCGCCATGACGCTGGTCATTGGTCTGGTGGTTCTCTTACTGATTAACCGGTTTGGGCGACAATTGTTGATTCCGTTGTTACAAATCAATGCGCAATTAAAATTACTGGCACAAGGTCAGGTGGTAGAGGAAACGATTAATTATCAAGGCCAGGATGAAGTGGCGGAAATTGTCACCTCTTCACGCTTATTAAATGAGAGTATCAAAAGTACGATTGCCAGAGCAACGACCATTGCCGCGGGAGACTACACTCAAGAAGTCACTTTGCTGTCAGCACAAGACCAACTCGGTCGCGCCTTAGCGAATATGACCCACCAGTTACGCGAAGTCACCCATAAAAACGAGTTGGGGGATTGGTTGAAAACCGGGCAAACGCAGTTACATGAGCAAATGAGTGGTGACCAAACGCTGGTCGATTTAGCCCATAATATCATCTCCTTTTTGACACTCTATATCGAAGCGCAAGTAGGATTATTCTACTGGGTGAACAAAGACTTATCGATGGCCCAAGAGGAAATAAAATTATTAGCCAGTTATGCGTATACCCGCCGCAAAAATTTAGGGGAAGAATTTGCCTTCAGTACCGGTCTGGTCGAACGAGCGGCCCGCGAACAAAACAGCGTAGCGATTACTATCGATGCGGGGCTAGGAGAGACGGTGCCGCGCCATTTATTAGTGATACCGGTGTTATATGAAAATGGCGTGAAAGGAGTCATTGCCCTGGGTAAGGACCAGGCATTTACTGACATGCAACAGCATTTTCTCAACCAAGTGATGCCCACCATTGGGATTGCTGTTAATTCCATTGAAGCACGTTCTAAAATGCAGGTGCTGTTGCAACAAACGCAAGTACAAGCAGCGGAATTGCAACATCAAAAAACCGAATTGCAAACTCAGCAAGTGGTGTTGCAAACCCAAACGGAGGAATTACAAAGCCAGGCTGAAGAGTTACAAAGTCAAACCGAAGAGTTACGCCACGCCAATGAAGAATTGGAGGAGCGTAGCAAAGCCATGGAACGCCAACAGGAAGAAGTCCGTGCTAAAAATACGCTGTTGGAAAAATCGCAACAAATACTCGCGCTCAAAGCCCAAGAATTGGAACGTGCCAGTAAATATAAATCGGAATTTCTGGCGAATATGTCCCATGAATTACGCACCCCCTTAAACAGTATGCTCATTTTAGCGCAATTATTGGCCACCAATAAAGCCGGCAATTTGGATGATAAACAAGTAGAATATGCACAGACCATTCACAGTGCTGGCGCAGATTTATTGACCCTGATTAACGAAATTTTGGATTTGTCTAAAGTCGAGGCGGGGAAAGTCGAGATTCAATTGGACGCGGTGTCCTTGAGCGAATTGTTAACGGCGATCGAACAAAAATTCCGTCCTTTAGCTCTTGAAAAGAAGCTCACTTTTTCGCTCACTGTAGCCCCCAACTTACCAGCCACTATCACCACCGACGGACAACGGCTCAAGCAGGTGATTAACAATCTCCTCTCCAATGCGTTTAAATTTACCACGCAAGGCGAAGTTCGGCTAACCATTGACCGGGCTGCCACGACTGAGACCGTTAAACTCTCCACTGCGAACAATTTTTTAGCCATCCGCGTCACCGACAGCGGCATCGGTATTCCCAAAGACAAACAAGAATTGGTCTTTGAGGCTTTCCAACAAGCTGATGGCTCGACCAATCGTCGTTACGGCGGCACCGGTTTAGGGTTAACCATTTCCCGCCAACTGGCCCGGTTGCTCGGGGGCGACCTGCATTTAGCCAGTGAGGACGGCCAAGGGAGCACGTTTACCTGCTATTTGCCAGAAACCGCAGTACCCACGTTGGCCAGCGACGACTCGGTGGTCATGGGGTCTCCCGCTGAATCAGAGGAAGAAACACCAGTTTGGCCCACTATTCTGGATGACCGTGACTTGCTTAAACCAGAGCATAAATCGTTATTGATCATTGAAGATGACCGTAAATTTTCCAAAATTTTGATGGAGTTAGCCAGAGCCAAGCAGTTCAAATGTCTCATTGCAGAAGATGGCAAAACCGGTTTACAAGTGGCGGAAGAATATCAACCACGGGCCATCATTTTAGATGTGGGACTCCCCCAAATCAATGGCTGGAGTGTGATGGAAAAACTCAAGCATAATCCCAAAACTCGTCATATCCCAGTGCAATTTATGTCTGCCGTTGACCGCCGGCAAGAGGCTAAACAAATGGGGGCCATTGGTTATTTAGTTAAACCTATTAGCGTCGGACAAATGAACGAGGCTTTCGCTAGAATCGAAGAGTTTCTGGCCAAAACGACTAAACAAGTGCTGGTCGTCCTCGACCAGTCGTATTCACAGGATGAAATCGTGTCCCTATTCAGTAATAATGTCCTTCAGCTAACGATGGCACTGACTTCGAATGAAGCGTTACAACAATTGCAAACTATTACCTTTGACGGTATCATTATAGAAGTTGCGCTAAAGTCACCAGTCGGTTTGCCACTGCTAGAGTCGCTACTGCAAACTGAGCGCTGGACTTCGGTGCCGGTGATTATCTATGCGCAACGCGAATTGACCGAAGCCGAAACGGTGTTATTGACCTCGGTTAAACCGACGCTAACCTTAGCCATAGCCCATTCGGCGGGGCAACTCTCAGCACTCGTGACCATGCTACTCGCGCAACGAGTCGGCCCCCCAGAGACCGCAACGGGAGCAGCGCTGACCCATGATAAGGAAGAAGTGTTACGAGATAAAAAAGTGTTGGTGGTGGATGATGATACGCGCAATACCTTTGCTTTGGTGACCATTTTGGAAGACAAGGAAATGATTCCATTGACCGCTAAACATGGCAAAGAGGCGCTGGAAACTTTGACCCAACACCCAGAAATTGATATAGTGCTAATGGACATTATGATGCCGGAGATGGACGGTTACGAAGCGATTCGCAATATCCGGGCCCAACCACGCTTTCATAAATTGCCGATTATTGCGTTAACGGCGAAAGCGATGAGAGGAGATAAAGCCAAATGTATTGAAGCCGGCGCGAATGATTATTTATCCAAACCGGTAGACACGGACAAGTTGGTATCATTAATGAGGGTATGGTTATATTAGATATAGTAATATTCTTACCTAGAGGTCTCTCAATCACTCGGTCTGAACCCTGATTTTCTTAATTAACTGAGGTCAGCGGATGGAGTCCAAAACCGGTTTTGGACTCCGGTTCGGTCACCGCTATTGAAGGCAACACTCGTCACCACCTGACTAAGTACTGAAGCAGAAATTTTTCTCCTATTTTCTTTCGCCCCTCTCCCTCTGGGAGAGGGGCCGGGGGTGAGGGAAAATACCGCCGAATTCATGCTTCAGAACTTATGTCCTTGCCACAGTGATGGTTGCCGTGGACCATGACAGACCAAAACTTATCATAACACTCTTGACTACCCCGCTTGACTATGTTACTCTACTTACGCTTAAATTCCTCCAGCGAGTCTTTGATATGATACTAGAATTTGCCAGCAAAGCGAAAGAAAATCTCGCGGCGGCCCAATTGTTGTTTGACCACGGGCTGTATAATGCGTCAGCCAATCGTGCTTACTATGCGGCTTTTCAAGCGGCGTTGGTGGCGTTAGCGCGGGCGAAGGTGTTGGACCAAAGTCGTGTCAGCCATGAAACGGCGCAGGGTAAGTTTGCGGCGGAGTTAATTCACCGACGCAAGATTTATCCGAGTCATTTAAAATCCTATTTGATGGAATTACAACGGGTTCGAGATAGTGCTGATTATCAATTGGTCGCGGTCTCAAAAAAGGTGGCTTTGATGCAGTTGAAACAAGCCCAGGAATTTATTGAAATCCTCTTTCAGGAGAAATAAGTATGATAAATTTTAAACAGTTAGAATTAAGTCAACAGTTGTTTGACCAGTTGCAACAGCGTTATCCAGACGTAGCATTAGTGGACATTGTCGAAAGTGGTGTCTATCCTAATCATATTTGGGTGAGGATGGTGATGCCCGCTGATGAGGATAAGGAAATTGAAATCGGTAAACTGGCTTCGGAAATTTCCACCGACATTCTGTTAGACCATGGCCATCATATTACCATTGTGTCGTCCGTGCCAGAGATGAAAAATCAGGTAACTTAATGTTATTCTCAGACCTGACAGGTCAGAAAGACCTGTCAGGTCTCACTTCCAGCTAAAGCCTCCAGTCCGGCCAGTTCCAGTTTTCCTATTCGTTTATTTCTCAATTCGTTGTCCTTGTCTGACAACCCACCCCCTCACTCCACCCCCCGGACCAGTCTTCTCAGACTCCATCTCCCCAAAAAACCGTCGCCATTCCTCTTGAGTAAAATGGCGATTCAGTTTCTGGCAAAGTTTAATAGTTGTAGGGTGGGCCAGTGTTTCTTGGCCCATCTTCTTTGCCCAGTGGTGGGCAACGATAAACTTGTTGCCTATCCTATCTGACTACTTATCACCATAATGATGACGACATTGAATCACCGTGACAGAGTCTTTATCAAACGCATAGACCAGGCGGTGTTTGTCATCGATGCGACGTGACCAGTAACCTTGATAATTAAACTTGAGTGGTTCAGGTTTACCGATTCCTTGCGTAGGATGTTTACAAGTTTCTAAGCACAGCAAAATGATTCGTTTCAGCATTTTATTATCGTGTGCTTGCCACCATTCGAGGTCTTCCAATCCTATTTCAGTCCAAATAAGTCGTAACATCGATTTCCCTCACTTGTCCTCGACGATGTTGTTCCATGCCTTGGCGTAAACGTTCCGCATTGGCAGGAGGTTGCGACAAATAAAGGGTCTCTAAGAGACTGTCATAATCATCCGCATCTAAGAGTACCACTGAGTGGTCTGGACCCCGTACCACTGAAATGATTTCATGCTGGTGAGTGATGCGGTCAAAAATGGAATGCAGATTATTCTGTAGTTCATTCACTGTAATTTGTTCCATAATAACTCCTTAAGTTGATGCTATCATAACGAATTAGTTTGTGTAAGGTGCCTAAGCCAAGCATCAGGCACCGGGTTAAGTATTCCACCGAAATTGAATTTAATTATTTTCTCCCCCTCACTCCACCCCCGGACCAGTCTTCTCATACTCCCTCTCTCCAAAAAATCATCGCCATTCCTTTGAAGTGAAATTGCGGTGTACCTTCTAGCAAAGTTTATCGGCCCAAGAATGGGGGGTCACTTCCCATATCATCACCTCGTTGCCATTATCATAGGCCAACGGTAATGTGAGGTGGACCAGTGTTTAAGTGTTTATTTGCCCACCAAAATTTAATTCAACTCGTCAAAGTGGTGGACTGTTGTCCGCCCGACTTGGCTACCCAAAAGTTAATTAATATTATATCCCAACCATTGTCAAATGGGTAGAGTGCGTTTATAATAATCTTGCCGTTTCTGGCAAAACCAAACCATCAGGAACATTATGATAAATTTGTCCAAAATACAACAAATCCAGTCCGTTATTCGGACCCTGTCTCCAGAAGAGTTGACTTATTTTCAACAGTGGTGGAGTGACCTCGAAGGGGAACACTGGGACCGGCAAATCACCCAAGATAGTCTGGCCGGTAAATTAGACTTTCTGATAGAGGAAGCACAGTTGGAAAAGACTCAGGGACAATTACAGCCACTTTGATATGCACAAAACTAGCAAACGTTTTTGGACCTGTTTTAACCAATTGCCGGTGCCGATTCAGAGATTGGCCAGGAAGAACTTTGAGTTGTTAAAACGCTATCCACAACACCCGTCCTTACATTTCAAAAAAGTTGGAAAGTTGTGGTCCGCTAGAATTGGTCTTAATTATAGAACGCTGGCGGTGGAGGACCAACAAGATTTGATTTGGGTATGGATAGGCACTCATGAGGAGTATGAACGGATGCTAAAATAGCTAACCAAAGAGGGATTGGTAATCTGGGAGTCAGGACTAGCAGTCCTCCAAGGACTGTCAGTCCTAACCCCTCACTCCACCCCGGACCAGTCTTCTCATACTCCCTCTCCCCAACAAATCGCTTCCCTTCCTCCTGAGTAAAAGGGAGATACGGATTAGGACCAAGTCAAACCTGACAGGTCTTCAAGACCTGTCAGGTTTATCCGTATATCCCCCAAATCCGTTCTCCTCACTCCCGACACTTCTCCCCCTCCACCAACAACCGCCGCCGTTCTTCACAAGTCAACTGGGTTCGTGGTAACAGTCGTTGTGCATTAGTCCGCGTGAAGTGGGTAAGGGTTGAGTTGCCCGCCTTCTCTAAAATGGTGGACAACTCGTCACGCCATAGCCTTTAGTATATCTCCTCGTGCGTCCCAATATTGAGTAAAAAATTTCTTCCTTCCCAGTCAGTTGGTTGAGTTCAATGCTAAACACCATACGACAATCATAACCGCAGGAACAGGCCCGCAATCCAGATAACGGGCCTGTGAGTTTATGCGTGTGAAGGGGCACCGCAAAAATATCGCTTTGCATTTGGATAAGGGTTTCTTCGATAGTCTTCTGCAAGTGACGGTGCTGGCGCATAAATTTGCGAAAAGCTCTTTTAAAACGTGGCGTTAACACTAATTCGCGCATCTTAATCTACCAAGGTTTGTCGTAATTCCGCAATGATGTTGGCCACCGGTTGTGACTGGAATTTGCCACGTTGAAAGTCAACAATGTCTTCGGCGGCGCCTTTAGCAATTTGTGTACGAGTTTGTTCAATACGCCATCTTTTCAGCAAGTCCGCTAACAGGTCCTGTTGTTCCAGAGTCAATTGCATGACAGCATCGACAGTTTGTTCAAAAGTCATTATCATTTGATTATCTCCTTTAATTATTGGTTAGAATTAGAATTTGCAGAGTTTAGTAGTTCCAAGTCAAACCTGCCAGGTCTCCCAGACCCGTCAGGTTTATCCGCGTATCCCCAAAATCCGCTGTCCTCACTCTCGACACTCCTCCCCCTCCCCCAATAAAAAGAACCGCCGCCGTTCTTCACAAGTCAACTGGGTGCGGGGTAACATTCGTTGCGCATAAGCTACCATCTCTTGCCAATTGGGAAAGATTGGTCAAACCTGACAGGTCTGGAAGTCATGTAGGATGGGCAAATATTTCTTTGCCCACCACTTTATTTGGTCATGAGGTTATGGAAATGAGAGGCACTGCTGGGGGCACCCATCCTCTTGGGACCCCATATTTGAAAGTTAACCCATACTGTTGTTGAGTTTCCAAGGCCAGTCGATGAATCAATTCAAAATATTGGTCCACATCCTCACCCGCCGCGTCGGCTAATTCTTGTTGGACTCGGTTTTTTTCGCGGAGTAACTCATCAAGTATCATAATTTGTCTCCTTTAAAGAGTTGTAAGGGAGTCACTATCTCTGGAAGATAGAGACCCAGACGAGAGTGAATCACTTGGAGATGTCGTTTTTTATTGGCATTAGCCAGATGATGACAATTCCAAGTGAGTAAAAAATCCAGATGGTAAAATGAAGCATACGCTAAGTGTGCGGCATCGCCTTTGACACTTTTCGGCATTAGGTGGTTATCCAAATAGACTTTTACCAGCGTATTAATTTGTGGGTCTTCAGGTAACATCAGGATTTCCGAAAGGCTATTTAGCACTTTAGTTTTATTGGGATAATTGCCCTGTTTCAGTTCCGATAAAGTTTCTTCTGAAAGATACACCTCAAAATTTGGCCGTTCTTCGGCCCACCATTGCCGAGTAATTTGTACAAATGTTTGAAGTTCTTCACGTTCTTCAAACAAATAGCTTGGAATCGTGGTATCCAGATAGACGGATAGTTTGTTCATGTTCTCGTTCCTAGTTGAAAGGTATCATTATGTTATCACAACGACGCTGATTCTGACAATCCTTCTTCACTCCACCCCCGGACCAGTCTTCTCATATTCCCTCTCCCCAAAAAACCGCTTCCATTCCTCCTGAGTAAAATTGCGGTGTACCTTCGGGCACAGTTTAGCCGCCCAAGAATGAGGGTCCACCTCCCATATCATCACAACATCAAAGCTATTATTACTTGCCAATAGTTTGCCATCAGGACTGAATAACGGTGATGGTTGCCGTGGACCATGAAACACTAAAACTTACCATGACCCTCTTGACTACCTCGTTTGACTCTGTTACTCTACTTACGCTTAAATTCCCCCAGCGAGTCTTTGATATGATACTAGAATTTACCAGCAAAGCGAAAGAAAATCTGGCAGCGGCCCAATTGCTGTTTGACCACGGGCTGTATAATGCGTCGGCTAATCGTGCTTACTATGCGGCTTTTCAAGCGGCGTTGGTGGCGTTAGCGCGGGCGAAGGTGTTGGACCAAAGTCGTGTCAGCCATGAAACGGCGCAGGGTAAGTTTGCGGCGGAGTTAATTCATCGGCGCAAGATTTATCCGAGTCATTTAAAATCCTATTTGATGGAATTACAGGGAGTCCGAGATGATGCGGATTACAAGTTATCATCCATCTCCAAAAAAGAGGCTGCCAAACAGTTACGGAAGGCGCAAGAATTTGTCAACCTCGTTACACCAGAGTGAGAAATATGATGAATGACAAGCAATTAGAACTGAGTCAGGGATTGTTTGAGCACTTAAAAGAGCACTATCCTGAAATACAATTGGAGGACATTGTGGAAAGCGGGGTGTATCCCAATCATATTTGGGTGAACTTAGTGATGCCCGAAACGGATGACCGTCGTAGTGGCTTGCGAGAACAAGCCGCGGACCTGTCAACCGATATTTTGTTGGACTACGGTTATCATATTACGGTCAGTTCTGCCAATGGGCCTGTCAAACAACTAGCTTAGTGTTATTCTCAGATCTGACAGGTTTCAAGAACCTGTTAGGTCTCACTTCCGGCTAAAGCCTTCAACCCGGCCATTTCTAGTTTTCCCTTTCGTTTATTTCTCAATTCGTTGTCCTTGTTTGACAATCTCCCCCCTCACTCCACCCCCGGACAAGTCTTCTCATACTCCCTCTCCCCAAAAAATCGCTTCCATTCCTCCTGAGTAAAATTGCGATTCACTTTCTGGCAAAGTTTAGCAGCCCAAGAATGCGGGTCCACATCCCATATCATCACATCGTTGTCATTAGCACTGGCCAACAATGTAGGGCAAGTGTTTATTTGCCCACCTTCATTAGAAACCGAAAATGGTGGGCCACGATAAACTCCCTGCTCACCCTACCCGACTAGCAGTCCTAACCTATCACCCGCAACCTGCAAAATGGTGGGCAACGATAAACCCGTTGCTCACCCTACCTGACTACTGAACGTCTGCACAAAGTTGTCTCAGTTCTCTCATCAATTGGCTATTATCCCATGCCAATTTTATACGAGTTTTTAGTTGTTCATGAAATTCAGCTTGTTCTGGAGAAACAAACCATTCTTGTAGATTATTAGCAACCTGTTGACGAAACCCACTTCCTCCGCCCCACAGTTTTACGCACTCACTCCAAACATGTGCATTATCAAGAACTTCACGAAAAACTTCTTTCCCGCTATTTTGGGAATCAGTCAAAAAGTCTTGTTTCCAAAGCTCTAATTTGGAAAGCAGTTGTTCTAGGAAACCATAGGCGGGTTTTAAATCTTCCTGACCCAACATATTTTTTAACAATTCTTCCAAACCGTAAAACGCTTTTTGGCTACAACGAGAGGCTTCCTTGCGTGTCGATTGACCTAACAAGAAATAGCAATCGAGGTTATCCCACTTACCTTTACGTGACACCGTTGCATACACGGTTTTGGCATGAGATGTTCTTAACGCCTCTACACAATCATTGTGAACTGACTTTATATCGCCGCAAACAGTGCGATGTTGTTGCAAGAACACTTGTAGTGTTTTGATAACTTTTCGCTGCACTTCCGAGTCTCTCTCCTCAATCAACTGGTCAGTAGCAGCAACAATATTTTCAATGCGTTGGCTGTATGCTAAACGCATCTGTTCCAACCGCTTGACCAATTCTTGGAAAATTGGTGCAGGGTCGTCGCCATGTGCATTGAAAAAGAGAATAGGTAGCTCACTGACTCCAATTAATTTTAAAGCAGAATTAACTTGTGATTCTTTTTCTGCATAACCATCATCGTCTGTTTTTACCTCGTTACCCTCATCGTCTTTCGTCTCTTTAGCTTCACCAGGTCTTGACAAAACCATTAATAGCAACCGTTCCTTAATGAGAGAGGTTTGACCCATCTCAATGAGGTGTTTTAGCAATTCCTTTACATTCGTATCAGGTGCCGGCATAAATCTTGTGCATAGCACCGTTAGGCTACGTGGTTCCTCTAACCATTTTTGAAGATCAGGACGAATGGCGGTCTCATCAATTCCTTTAGTATCAATCAGTCTCAGTTGATAAGCGTGGTTTTGTAAGAAGGATGGCGGGACAATAACCTCGACACAACGTGGCAAAGACATGTCCTTCAACATTCCTTTATTAATCTTGGCAAAAAACTCTTTCAACCAGGTTAGGCAATCAGCATCCGTATTTCTGTCACACCATATTTCCTTTCGGGTGCGTTCCCGTAAATGCAAGCGTGACAAGACTTCAGAAAAAAGTTTATCCAATCGCATTCTGGGGGAATCACTTTCCTTGGTTATCGATTTTATCAGTTCCATTGCAGGCTCAATTTTGTAGGTTTTTCCATCAGCCTCTTTTTGATTTTTACGAGTGAGTCCCGCCATGTTACGAATTACTCGTGCAATTTCTTCTGAGACACCTATTTTTTGCGACTTTTCACTCTTGTGAGTTTCGGTCGCTACTTCACTTTCCAACAAGCCTGCACAATACTCGGTGACTAAGTTGTAAATCTCGGTATCAGATTGGGGTTCAATGCGTATTCCTACCTTATCACCTTGCTGGATGATGACTTCACACACGGTTATTCTACCTGCGCCAGTTTCGAGAACCACTTTAGGTAAAACGTTTTTAGTGGTATCCCCGAATACAGCCTGATTCTTTGAAGAACATTCTACGGTGGTTTTTTCTACGCCAACATCATCTTTAGATTGAGGTTCAGTGTGTATTTTCTCTTTCTCACCTTGTGGAAGGGTGACTTCGCTCCCAGTTGTCCCACCTTCGCCAATTTTGGGAACTGTTTTAGGTAAAACGTCTTTAGTGGTATCTCCTGGCACAGTTAGACCCATTAAAAAACATTCGGCTGTGGTTTTTCCTACGCCAACTTCACCTATAAAGACGATATTATGGTTTATCGGTGTGAGATAATCCATCATCTCCTTCAAATTTTTCTGGTACATTTCGGCTTGTGAAACCAGTAAAGCAGACAAATTTTTGTCTTTGCAGAAATCATTAAGTTTCTGCAAACATTCTTTAGCCCGATATAAAATCTTGAATTGCGGGTGTTTATCGCTTGGGGTCTTGCCAAAATTACTTGCTAGTTCGTTCATAAAGTGTTTAGTTTTGGTTTTTAATGCTAGATGGTTTTACAGATATCTTTGATGCGCAAAAATCGTTCCAATTATAGCGGCAAACGAGTGATTAGAAGCGGTGCTTGAAACAACATCTCGCAGAAGGTGCGTCCAACCATTACAGAAAACCGCACAATTGCTTGAAGGAGCGAAGTAAGTTTCCGCTTCGTCAGAATGTAATTCTTTATTCTCGATACTTTGAAGGTGTATTATACAATTTCCGTATTATAGCTGATTTTAAAAAATGTGGCCAGAGTATTTTAACATTCCTGCCGTGACCATGCCATAGGATATGAATCGTGGTAGTATTTAATGGATGCCTGCTGGACAGCCACAGCCCACCACTTCATCCCCTTCCCATTGTTCAGACAACCGGGCAACGGGCAGACATACTTTGGGTGAATGAGATACCTTTAACACCGCTATATCTAGTTCCGGCAAGGACTTGTCTTTATCAAGTTCAGCAGGCCAACGCACTTTAGGAGAAGTCTCAACCTCTAGCGTTTGATACAATTCTTGCGGCATGGGCTTACCGAAAGCATTCAGCATGGCAGGTTTAGCCACGCAATGATAAGCCGTCACGAGATAGCCCGTCGGCGTGACGAAAAAGCCGGAGCCTTGAAATTTGCCCTCCGCAAAAATTTTGACGGTGGCTTCTTTGAGGGAGTGATGAATTTGAGTTTTGGTGGAATCGTTCATAGTGTTCTCCGGTCCAAATCTGAAGATTTGGACTCCAGTGGTGGACAATTAATTCTTCGCCCTATTTTAACTGTCAAGTTCTTCTCTAGTCAAATCTGCTGCCGTCAAATTTAATACCTTAGCGATAGCCGTCAAAGTGGTTTGACTACTGGTGGTTCGTCTGCCGGTTTCAAGTTTTGCTAAATAGCCATGACTAATGCCCGCTTGTCTAGCCAATTCCTGTTGCGTGAGACCACGATATTTACGCCAAACCTGGATTAAGTTGTCACCTTCAATGATACGGTGAACCACTTCGGCGGGAATACTTTCCGTGGCTTCGGCAGCAACGGCTTCTTCTAACAATTCCAAGTCCTCAGCCAAATCCGTTTCTGCCAAGAGTTGTAAATACAGGTCATACGGAATCACGGCCCATTCGGGCTTACCCTCTTTTTGAATAATCTGTATGTTCATCATCATTGTTGCCATCCAGTTGAGTGGGACACAAGATTGAGTTATGGTTGATAAGCGCCGCCACGCGGGGCAATCTTTAGAACCACAATGGTCAAAATCTGACCATCCATTCGATAGACCACCCGCCAGTCACCAACTCTCAATCGATAATAGTTGTTCATTCCCTTCAGTGCCGTGACATTGTTGTTTGGTGCATAAGGGTTGTTGGCTAACTGTTCAATTTTTCCTTCGATTAACTTAGCGACTTTGCGAGACATTCTTGCCAATACTCTAATCACTGGTGTTTTATATTCAATTTTCCACATATAAGTCACAACTATTATACCATTGAATCAGTAATATTGTAGAAGTCATAGTCATCTCTTGGAAAACCGGAAATGTGTCATTGATGTTAACCTCACTTCTTATCTAAATCTTCTGGAAAGCCATTATCCAAAACTTGTTCTAAGGTGAATTGGCAAGTTTGAGGCAGGTCGTCTTCATAAATTCCCATCTCCGTGGCTGCCAGAATCAGGGCCGATTCGTAAGCCTCTGCCAAACAGTCGGGCAATTCTCCGCGCAGGCTAGGATTTTCCTCCAACAGTTTGTGGAGTCGGCGACGTTGCTCCTTAATCGTACCACGCCAACTACCAGAACGGTGAGTAGGTTGATGTTCCCATTTTAATAAATGGGCCAATAATACGGCCAACCGATTGGCTATTTGACGTTTCTCACTGCGGGCCATACCCTCCAATTCCTCTGCAATATGTTCATGGTCAATTTCGGATAATTTACCTTGGCGTAGTAACCAGGCGTTGTGTATAGTCCACGCATAGAAGTCTTGTTGGTACGATTGGGGGGCGATGTTCATTAGGGATACCTCTTTAATATCTGTAAGTAGTAAGAGTGATAATCGTCACCAAACCTGACAGGTCTTCGAGACCTGTCAGGTTTAATCTGACCTTAAATGGGTCCACACCATTTATCTAACACTCGGCACCCAACCAAAATGGAAGCGACTATCGCTGCATGACTGACATGACCTTGGTTTAAAGTATAGACAATATCAGTCGTTAGTGCAATCAATAGATGTTGATTTTCATGGAAACTGTCATGTTGACCGCGAAGGGTTTGCCATTTTTGACAAATGATTTGTGAACCAGATTGAAGGACTTTCAACAAATCCTCCTTCTGTCTTTCTACCCATATTACCATAGCGGTACGTTTGGCTTTTTCATCTTCAGATGAATCGTCCGTGGTGGAATAACGCGCTACTTCGGAGTCCATCTGAAAAGCGGTTTGCCAATCTTGATATAATCGATTGACATCATTCAAGTAAGAAGTGAGTATGGCGTTGGTTTGTGGTTCAGTCATGGAATTTTCCTCATAAGTACTGAAGTAGCAATTTTCTCGTATTTTCTTTCGCCCCTCGCCCTCTGGGAGAGGGGCCGGGGGTGAGGGAAAATACCGCCGAATTTATGCTTCAGTACTTAATAACAAGATATTCTGGGCAATGAAGCCCTTCAAAATGGGCTATCCATACGGAAGAATCCAGATACGCTAGTTTCATTCGGTTTTCCTGAAAGCCCTTAACTCGGCGAGAATTTCCTCGATAGGACGGCCCGGTAAATTCAGTTGTTCTACTTTATCCAAAGTTGCCTTGATGTTCTTCCAATTAGCCAGGTAGGGTGGGCAATCCGGTTTCTCATGGTCCACCAAATCTTAACGGTTACGATTTGAATGCTGAACCAACGAAAAGAGGTTTGCCCACTCTATCTGGCTAGTTTTCTAGCATTTCTGTGGTGATTCCGCCAGGAAGTACACTTCCATCAGAGGCAGGTGTCACCTGACAACTGGTTGGTCCTCCACGGGGTGGAAAGCGCATAAAATTATCGTCAAATTCACGGGCTATCCGAAACAACTCCGCAAGGTCACTATTTCTGTGTTTGACGATTTCGGCATGTAGTTCTTCGGGTCCCAGCGCACGCATTTCAGCGAGCGTTGCTTGTACGGCTTCTTCCATAGTTTTTTGGTTCATTTTCGTATCTCCTCAATTTTGTCTAGGTGAATACAGGTTTCGTCTCGTACCACGTAAGCCAGCGGATTACCCAACAGTGAGGTTGGATACGTTTGACATTTGGGTGGTGACGGGATACGAATTTGGAAAACTCTACATTTCAGATTGAAGTTTTTTTCCAATCTTTCAATAAACACATTGTAAAGTGCGCCCATGTCTCCAGCATCATCATCAAGATGCTCTAAACTAGGTTGTTGCATGGCAAAGATGCCCAACGCATCCTTATACAATGGTTTCTCTAAATCCAAAAAATCGTTTTTATTTACCGCAATATCTGCGTAAATAACTGCGCCCTCATTGGGTTTGAAATAGCCTTTACGGACCCGATATTCATACCAACAACTCGCTAACTCTTTAGCGTAAATATTCTCTCGCCAAAAATACACGCCCGTTCCGACACGTCCTTTGCCAGTCTTTTGAAAAATTTGATGCTGGACAATTTCCTGTGCCGCAGTCCGACTGGTGCCATGCACTCCTTTAAGGGTAAGTATGGCCGCCGTTTCAATATTGGTGATAACGTCAGTCACCTCAAGATTCCTCCGTTAGTTTGCCACTAAATTCTGAAAAATTTCGTCTGGACGTATTTTATCAAAAGCATGAGTCTCTTTCGCCAGTTCCCGATAGTCAGCACCGATAGCAATGGCTTTTTGCAAGTAGGCTACCGCCGGTTTGACTTCACCTGGTAACGCATAAATACAGGCTATATAGTAAAGTGCTGGAGGGGTGTCAGCTCGACATTTTAAGACCAGTTCAAAACTCGTCAGGGCTTCTTGGTAACGTCCTGCCAGGTAATGCTGTTTACCTTGTTCATAGTACCTAGCCCGCCTTTTTTGAATGGCTGCTTTCAGTCAAGTAGGGTGGGCAATCCGGTTTCTCATTGCCCACCAAAAATCTTAACGGTTACGATTTGAATGCTGAACCAACGAAAAGAGGTTTGCCCACTCTATCTGGCTAGTTTTCTAGCATTTCTGTGGTGATTCCGCCAGGAAGTACACTTCCATCAGAGGCAGGTGTCACCTGACAACTGGTTGGTCCTCCACGGGGTGGAAAGCGCATAAAATTATCGTCAAATTCACGGGCTATCCGAAACAAATTAGCAATATCGCTATCTCGACGTTTGACGATTTCAGCACGTAGTTCTTCAGGACTCATCGCGCGAAGTTCAGCAAGTACAGCTTGAGCAGCTTGTTGGAATAATTGTGGGTTCATGGTTATATCTCCTCTAATCGGTCTAAATGGATACAAGTTTCATCCCGTACCACGTAGGCAAGTGGATTACCTAACAGCGTCGTGGGATAATTTGGGCATTTGGGTGGTGACGGAATACGAATTTGGAACACTTTACATTTCATCTGAGTCTTTCTTTCTATCCGTTCTATAAATAAATCGTAAGTACTGAAGCAGAAATTTTGCGGTATTTTCCCTCACCCCCGACCCCTCTCCCAGAGGGAGAGGGGCGAAAGAACATACGAGAAAATTTATACTTCAGTACTTATATTGCGCCCTTATCTCCAGCATCATCAAGAGGGTCTATACTAATTTGCAGCATCGCAAATATACCTAAGTCATCCTTAGCGGAAGGTTCTTCTAAATCCCAAAATTCATTCTCCTTGACGCAAATATCTGCATAAATGACAGCGCCCTCATTGGGTTTGAAATCGCCCTTACGGACCCGGTATTCATACCAACAACTCGCTAACTCTTTAGCGTAAATATTCTCTCGCCAAAAATACACGCCCGTTCCGACACGTCCTTTGCCAGTCTTTTGAAAAATTTGATGCTGGACAATTTCCTGTGCCGCAGTCCGACTGGTGCCATGCACTCCTTTAAGGGTAAGTATGGCCGCCGTTTCAATATTGGTGATAACGTCAGTCACCTCAAGATTCCTCCGTTAGTTTGCCACTAAATTCTGAAAAATTTCGTCTGGACGTATTTTATCAAAAGCATGAGTCTCTTTCGCCAGTTCCCGATAGTCAGCACCGATAGCAATGGCTTTTTGCAAGTAGGCTACCGCCGGTTTGACTTCACCTGGTAACGCATAAATACAGGCTATATAGTAAAGTGCTGGAGGAGTGTCAGCCCGGCATTCTAAGACCAGTTCAAAACTCGTCAGGGCTTCTTGGTAACGTCCCGCCAGGTGGTGAGCCAGCGAAAAGAGGTTTGTCCATCCTACCTGGCTAATTCGTCACAGGATTGATGGTAATATGATAGCCATAGTCCAACAGCAAGTCCATAGACATATCACTGGCGGCTTCTATCACGTCCATCCAACTCTCTCGGTCGGCTGGCATCACAATATTAACCCAAATATTAGTCGGATTGAAGACACTTTCCGTAATATCAATTAACTTCAGGTCAGCAAATTTCGGTTGCAGTTGTTCAAATAATTGCTGACCCAGTTCAAGTTGTTTAAAATTTAACATAATTTCCTCATCGTGCTGGTCGTGGTAATTGGTTATTTCAAATTCTTTGCTGCTTGGGTGCTTGGGTTTCAGTCAGAAAGCAACCTCAAAATGTCGTTAGCTTCGCAGAGACGGCATGAACAAACTCTTTAGCTTTTTTCAACTGTCTGGAGGCCACGTTAGAGGACACCAACATTGGTTTGTAATCAGCCAATTCTCTGACTGTTTGCAAAGTCAGTAGATGAGATTTAAAGTCGCTGGAATAAAGTTTGCGCCGGGTTATCAATTCACGGGCAAACAATGCCTGTGCTCGTTCATGACTGACACGTTCCTCGGAGGTGATGACGGAAACGTTCGCTAACGCCGCTAACGCCGCTTGAAAGACGGCATAATAGGCCCGGTTTGCCGAGGCGTTGTAATGACCATTGTCATAAGCCCATTGGGCCACGGTTAAGTTTTCTACTGATTTGGTTAAGTAACTCATTGTTATGGATTCTCATTGAGTCGAGAAAATTAATATGGTCAAGTAGGGTGATTGTTGCTCACTAAATCGCTTATCAAACCTGACAGGTCTTCGAGACCTGTCAGGTTTAACCTGACCTTAAATGGGTCCACACCATTTATCCAACACTCGGCACATCACCAAAATGGAAGCGACTATCGCTGCATGACTGACATGACCTTGGTTTAAAGTATAGACAATATCAGTCGTTAGTGCAATCAATAGATGTTGATTTTCATGGAAACTGTCATGTTGACCGCGCAGGGTGTGCCAGCGTTGACAGATGACTTGGTGGCCTGCTTGCAGTATCTCAAGCAACGTACTTTTCTGGGCATCTATCCAAGTTACCATAGCGGTACGTTTGGCCTCCTCATCGTCGGGGTCGTCGTCGGTGACAGAATAACGCGCCACTTCAGTGTCCACTTGAAAGGCCGTTTGCCAATCTTTATATAACAGATTGACATCATTTAAATAAGAAGTCATCAGAGTTTCTGTTTGTGGTTCAGTCATTGGGTTTTCCTCATAGAAAGAATTTATCAGCCTTGAAAAGGGCAACATAGTGATGTTTAGATTCTGGATACCTAGATGGCGGGTCATGCTATGTGGGTGAGATTTGACAACTTTTGAAAAGTTGTCAAATCTAAATTCGAGATTTGACAACTTTTCGAAAGTTGTCAAATCTAATACAGTTGTAGTGTGGCCGGTGTTTATTTGCCCACTGTTTTTGCAAAGTAGCGGGCAACGATAAACCTGTTGCTCACCCTACCTGGCTAGTGTCTTCGAGAAATTTAGTCGAGTACTGAGGTCGTTCATCATGAACCTCAGGATTGCTTATGCCAAACTTCAATTCTTTACTTTTCTATAGCCAGCCGCTTCGTACTGTTTAACACAATCTTCTATAGAAAGGTCTCGGTTAATCACGCCTGCTACCATGGCTTCGTTTTGGGTTACTTCACCTTTGACCATTTCACCTTTGTCATTTTTCAGCAAAACCATCTTTCCGGAGCAACCGACTACTCCGAAAAATATCACGCCTAACACCGTTAGTTTAACCAATTTCATCATTTTATTCCTCATGGTTGATAAGTATTTAAAAGTTTCTTGTTAAGCGGCCAGTATAACACACCGGTATCGCTTGTTTCTAGCTGATAGTAAGTCACTGAACGCCATTAACAATTTAGTAGGATGAGCCACTGTTGATTTGCCCACCCTACCTGGCTTACAGATGCTATCGCTGCTTCTCGCGATAGTATCTGTTGGTGTCTGTTAGGTATAAATAGACTAGAATCTGACTATAAGTACCGAATCAAAAAAAATTTTGGGTAGTGATGCAATGTGGGTGATATGTTTACCCTCACCCCCGGCCCCTCTCCCAGGGGGAGAGGGGAGAAAACCACTGGTTCCGTCAGTCTCCCCTCTCCCTCTGGGAGAGGGGCCGGGGGTGAGGGCTACTTTATACGCATCACTACCAAATTTTGGTATTTTCCCTCACTCCGGCTACTCTTTCAAACGACTTCACCATGAAATCAATTGGCTTCATCGTCAAATTCAACCTGGGCCAAATAACCTTGGCATTCTATCATAGTTCAATCCCCGCTGCAAAATGGTCCAGTCATGAAATGGCATTACTGTTTATTCAAATCTTCTGGAAAGCCATTATCCAAAATCTGTTCTAACGTGAACTGACAAGTTTGAGGCAGGTCATCTTCATAAATTCCCATCTCCGTGGCTGCTAGAATTAAGGCCAATTCGTAAGCCTCTTCCAAAAAATCGGGCAATTCTCGGCGCAGGCTAGGATTTTCCTCCAACAGTTTGTGGAGTCGGCGACGTTGTTCCTTAATGGTACCACGCCAACTAGCAGAACGGTGAGTAGGTTGATGTTCCCATTTTAATAAATGCGCTAATAATACGGCAAGCCGATTGGCTAATTGACGTTTCTCACTGCGGGCCATGCCTTCTAATTCCTCGGCAATATGTTCATGGTCAATTTCGGATAATTTACCTTGGCGTAGTAACCAGGCATTGTGCATAGACCACGCATAGAAATCTTGTTGATACGGTTGGGGGGGGATGTTCATTAGGGTACCTCTTTAAATGTTTGTAAATAGTAAAAATACAGACCATATCAGTCATCAGTGCAATCATCAGCATTATCTCGTTCCCACGCGCTGGCGTCACTGCCATTAAGTTAAGCCGCGTTGGAGTCCAAATCTTCAGATTTGGACGAGATTGGTCAAGGTAAGACGGCGTTGCCAAATCTGAAGATTTGGACTCCAATGCCGTAATCTTAGCTTAACTTAATGGCATTGACGCGCTGGCGTGGGAATGCAGTGGGCAACGCGCCAGCGTTGCGGGGAAGGGACGCAGGCGCGTCCACACTACATTCCCACGCAGGCGCGTGGGAACGAGATAAGACCTCCATGGTCTTGGAGGGACTACCGGCGTTTGAGAATGGTGCGTGGGACACGCACCCTACACTGGCTAGGAAAAGTTGCATTTGAACAAGGGTAATATTTAAAAAGTAAATTCTCTATTGTAAATTGGTATGAAAAGTGCTTATGATGATAGCAGTGCATTGAGTAGTGATAGATGAAGTGTTCATAGAGTTAGACCTACAAGGTCTTTCTGACCTGTCAGGTTTGATTAACCCTAACGGCTGTCATCACTTCACTACCTGGTGCATGACTACCAAACTACCAAAAATTGGGAACTAGTATATGGAACAGTTTTTTATAGACTGCCAGAAAGTCACTGATTATCTGCAGCGACCGCCAACGCAAAGAAACACCGACACCTTGGAAAGACTTCTTGAGAAGCCTTGTAAGAGCTACCAACAAATCATTAGAGAAACGATGTCACCGTCGGAACGGGACCGAGTCGATCAGTGCATGATACTGCTTAAAAAACAGACTATAGATCATAGCATACACAACTCATGCAACCCCCGGTTTATTAGATAAATTGTGGACCGATGCTGTCGCAGAAAGCGACAGCATCGGTGATACTTCCTTTACCCATTTTTGTAATACTACCCAATAGTTTTAGAGAAGGTTTTAAAGGTTTTAGTCGTAAATCTTTCCCAACTCATATCCTACCAACTTGCCGGTAGGAGCCTTGATAGGTACAACCAAAGAGCAACTTTGAGGCGTGCAATGAAAGTCAAAACCTAATAAGGGAGAGGGGCCATCGGTAGGTAAAGAGGTGGGTAAACTCAGTTTAAACAATTCTCTCTCTTTAGTAAAGTCCCATATTCTCACGGTACCATCTCTACCAGCACTAACGACTTGTTGACTGTCTGGACTAAAAAGAACACCAAATGTGGTTTGCTCATGCCCCTCTAAACGGTATCGTGGGAGAAGATTGTGAGTGGCATCAATGTTAACTAAGTTTTCGTGCCCAACACTAGCAACCCACTGATTGTCTGGACTGAAACGACTGGCGAACACATACCCTTGTGCTTGAGGAAATGTTTGTAGCAAAAGAGGTTGCGGTTGCTGGTTAAGATTCCGCAATTGTATAGACCCATCATTTCCGCTACTCAATAGTAGGTTACTGGTATCAAAACTTATTGAACTAACAATTTTTCCTTGATGTGGTTTGAGAATAACCAAAGGTTTTTGTTTGGTCTCCACTGAAAATAAAATAATATCTCCCTCCTCATTAGAGACAGCAAGCTTGTGATCATCAGAAGAGAAAGCTACGGCGTAAGCCGCTTTGCCAACTTTAAATGGGGGCAATTGTTCTTGCAAAGTATCCTGGTTAACCTGCCACCGTCTAGCAGTACCGTCAAGACTCGCCGAAGCCAGCAAAGTTCCCTTAACATTAAAAGCAAGATTGTTTATCCGTTTGTTATGACTTTTCTCTTTCTCCTGCCACAACTTGAGGTCAGGCAAGGAATATAGTCGCAATGCACCATCTTCGAACCCTACAGCCACCCGCTTGCCATCAGGTGCAATTGCTACTGAAATAGGTTCTTTACCTTTTTCAAAATCGATCCTGATATGTTGATAAGGCAAAACCGTATCCCAACATTTCACCGTGCCATCAATACTAGCACTGAATACTTGCTCCTTATAAGTAGCGAGGCCCGTGACAGGCGCGGTATGTCCCTGTAATACTCGCAAAGTCACACCGCTGTCAATATCCCAAATTCGCAAGGTGCGGTCACTACTGGCCGAAACCAGAACCAGCTTCTTTCCTTCCGCAACGAAACTTAAACCAGACACTAACGCCCGATGGCTGGAGAAAACTTTCAATGAATTACCAGAATTTACCTCCCATAAACGCATGGTTTTATCGTTACTACTGGTAGCTAACCACTTATCGTCAGGGCTAAAAGCAAGATTATTAACAGCGTCGGTATGCCCTTCCAAAGTATTCAAGGGTTTACCCGTTTTTACTTTCCATAAACGGGCAGTTTTATCCAGAGAAGCACTGGCTAACAGTTCCCCAGTAGAATCAAAAGCCAGCCCACCCTCAGAAATCTTTTTCGTATGCCCTTTAAGAGTAAACAGTTGTTTACCAGTTCCTACTTCTCCCACTTCCCACAAAATGATATTGTTATCTTCTCCTCCACTGGCTAAATATTTACCGTTGGGACTAACTGCCAAGGCAGTGACCCCAGCAGGTGCATCCCATTTTTTCAACGCTTTCTTTTTACCAGCGGATACTGACCATAGAATAATTTGCTTATCATATCCCCCACTCGCTAACCAGTTACCTTGGGGTTGAAAAGCTAGGGCCGTGATTGCGTCGCGATGTTCTTCTAAGGTTGTCAATAAATCACCATTTTGTAAATCAAACAACACTAATTTACCCCCTTTCCCTCCTGCTCCTGCTACTCCTGCTGCTAACAGATGACCATCAGGACTGACCGCCACTGAGTAGAGCGGTGTGTCTTTTACTTTATACTCCAGTGGTTGCGGTGCCCCTCCCATAATATCGGTAAACCGAGCTAACAAATTACGCGCATGACGACGTGAGGCATCGGAGATGTCTTGGTCTAACTCACGACTTTCATCGAGGACTTTCTTCGCCGCCGCGTAATCCTCACCTCGTGCCAACAATGTGGCATGAGTAATTTGTGATTCAAATAGACTTGAGGTACGCTTGGTTTCTGCCAATAAAGCCCACCCAGCAAGCATTATCGCCCCAATCATTCCCACCACAGCCCATATCGCCTGCTTTCGTGCTTGTTTTAATTTCAGTAAGCGTTGCCGGTCTTCTTCTTTCTTCCTTTGTCCTCGCCACTGGGCTTCTTCACTTTCCTCTAAAAAACGCATAGCCAAATCAAACCCCTGCCCATAACGCTTGGCCCACCGCGTAGTCGGTTGCTTCTGGTCCCGCCAGGCCACTGCAATTTCTAGGTCCGGAGAATGCCATAACGCTGCTTGTCCTTGTTCCCAACGAACCGCACTGTCTTCTAACCGTCGATACAGTTTGGCCGACTCGGCTTCTTCTTCAGTCCAGCGTCTCAAACGTTGCCACTTCCGAATCAAACTTTCATGGCTGATGTCTAACACACTATCAGGACTTAACTCTTTATCAACGGGAGGCACTAGAAAACTCCGCCAGGGCTTACGAAATTCTTCCACTACCGTCGCCACTTGTTCCCAAGGCACATTGGCTAAAGTCGCCACTTCGGCTAATTTCACCGGACGACGGGTGTCACGATTATCACTGCCATATTCACAAAGACTACGAAAAAGAATTTCCGCAATTTTTTGTTGGTCAGAATTAAGTTTGGCGTAACCTTTATCCGCATGTTGAGACAACGCATTAGCCGAACCACCTATTTGGTCATAATGTTTTAAAGTGACGATAATTTGCTCAGGATTCTCAGCACTGGCAAACTTCCACATTCGCATCAAAGCATGTTGTAACAAAGGCAACTGGTCAAAATCGGTACCCGCATCATTCAATAATTGATTGACCACAGTTGCCTCAATCTCTCCGCCAAACACTCGCGCTGGAAATTCAATCGCCTCCCGTAACTGCTCACGAGTTAAGCGCGGGACGAGAAATTGACCTTCATTAATCGCTTCCGACAAGCCCGCAAACAACGCACAATTCCCCAAAAAATCCGAGCGCATAGTGATGACTACATAGACACGATGCTTTTCCTCTGGAAACAGTGGAGGAGGTTGACTACTGGCTAACAACATAGCCACAAAGGCTTCCGCTTCGTCGGCATCGCCTTGCTGATAGTAACGAAAAATTTCTTCAAACTGGTCAACGATTAGCAACAAATTAGTGTCCGCCGGTAAAGGCGTTTCTTGCAAAACCCCATGCACTCCCAACGACACCCGTCGCACTTGGGCTTGCAAAAAAGCAGCGGCTTCAGTACGGTCTGTCAACTGAGGCAAGTAATGTTGTCCCCAATCAGTTTTTAATAACGCCTCGGCTAAACTGGCAAACGGGCGATAACCAGGACGACACTCCGCTACTTGCCAACGGCTACCAGCACTGGCTAAAAAGCCCATCTCTAAATCAGACCACAACCCTGCGCGTACTAGCGAAGATTTGCCACAGCCAGACAATCCCACCACCGCTAAAAAATGGGTTGGTCCCAGTCGTTTAATTAACTGGTCAACGTGTGGTTCGCGCCCGAAGAAAATATCAATTTCATCGCGTTGAAAAGGGCGTAACCCAGGGTAAGGATAATCGCTCATTTGGAAAGTACCTCTAGTAACTTTGAAAGACAAGGATGAGGAGGAGGGTCAAAATAATCCACGATATGCAAATAGGGCAAATGAATATTCAAAGGTGATTTGGAGGTGGAAGCATTGTTACACCGCACCACGGCTTTGAAAGATTGCTCACGTTTGCTGGAGATACGGTTACAATGCAATAACTGTTTTCGTACCCAGGGAAGAGACGTGTTAGCATCATCAATTACCAAGACGGCATCACAAGACAGGAGGTTTTCTTCCAAATCCGCACGGATGGTCTCAGGATCAGTATTTTCAGCAATTTCCAACGGCAGGCTACAACCTAACCCGTGGTTGATTAAGATTTCTTCAATGTTATGGGCTAATGCCATATCTTGTCTTTCCGCATTCACAAATATCAGTGAACAATTCTCGGTTGCTGGTTTCTTAGGCGCGTTTTTATCCTCTGCCAGTTTTTTCAGGAATTGCAAAATATATTGCTGAAATTCCAAAATTCCAGTGGCCATCACGGTACTTCCTGTTAATAACGCACGCAGCGCCGGGTCTTGGACGGTGTCTATCTCCAAAGTGCGGTCTCGCCATTGTAACATCGGTACGCCTAACGATTGGGCACGGTCATACTGCAACGGTGGCGTACTCATGCCCGGCGGACGTTGGGGGAGAGAGGCATTCAGTAATTGCACAAAGACCACGGCGGTCTTCAAATCAGCATCAATGGCTTGTTGTAAGGCTTCGGGCGTAGGGAAGTAGTACAATTTTTCGGGTAAGACACGTAAGCCTTGTAATTCCAAATTGCGTTTCACTTCCTCACGGCGTAAGGTTAAATCGTCGGGGACTTCGGCTAAGAAGATGGTAGATTTTCCACCACCAAGATTATCCCCCGAAGAGATAGCTTCGGTAACGGTAACTGAGGCAGCGTTAATTTGTGCTTTTAAAGATTTGAGTTGTTTACTTAAGTCATCACCAAGATAATCAAGTTGTTGATAATAATTATAATCTTTGTCAGGATGAGGTTTGGGTACTCCTAAGGTCCGTTGTCTCCCCGCAATATCGGCTTCCCAAAAACGATAGCCTAATAAATCGCTTAATTCTAAATAAATCGCTTAATTCTAAGGGCCGTGGTTCAACTGCATCATATTCCACTACAAATATTCGTCCAGCCTCGTTGCCAACTTTGTTCACAAACGTGCGAAGTTCAGCCAAACATGCTGACGACTCCAGATAAGCCGGGGATAAAATTAATAGCAACGTGGCTACGTTCTCCAATTGTTTAGCCCTTTCCAAGGTAAGAGGAGTATTTCTCCCCAGCAAGGTGTCCTGCCATAACGAAAAGGCATCTCGACGACCTAGCTTTTGATTTAGAGACACTTTAAGTCCATTAAGTAGAGCCGTTATCCAACCGGTCTCCGCACCTATCAGAGGTTCATCGTCCACCGGCGCATAACTGATGAAAATATCGTGTTGGTAATTAGGTACATAAGTTGACATAGTGGTATGTGTTGCATAAGTAATGATTGAAAGTAAAATAGGTCGATGACCAGGTTTAACTCGATGTTCAAGTTTTTATAGTAACTTACCTTACGCACGGTTAACTCAACCACCCCCAACCCCTCCTTGGTAAGGAGGGGAGAAAGAGAGGAGGTCACTCCTCTCCTTGGTAAGGAGGGGAGGTCACTCCCTTCCTTCCTTGGTAAGGAGGGGAGGTCACTCCCTTCCTTGGTAAGGAGGGGAGGTCACTCCCTTCCTTGGTAAGGAGGGGAAAAAGAGAGGAGGTCACTCCCCTCCTTACCAAGGAGGGGTTGGGGGTGGTTGTGCGTAAGGTAAATTATCAATTCTCAACTAAAATAACGCTAAAGTTTGCAAACAATGTTCACGGTGTGATTCACCAATATTCGGTTCGATGGTAATGTGAGGCAGTTTTAAACCATATAAGGCGCCTTGACGGTCCGCGATTAAAACCCATAAACACAATTGTGAAAGTGCGGTTTCCACTTCGTTACACATACTGACCTCTTCCCAGGTTAACCAGATGCTGGTCACACTTAAACCACCAAATTGTTTAATTAACCAAGGTTGCTCGCGTGCCACCGCTTTCCAATCGACATGTCGTGGTGAGTCACCAAGTTGATAATGTCGATAGCCAATAAAGTCTTCGCCACCTCCAGAATAAGGTCGTCCTTCGCCGGTATCATCAGTTTGATGACCGCAAGGTAACCGGTGTTGACCTGCTGGCTGTGGATAGACGAGCGTGCTGAAGTCGAGGTGAATATAGGACCAGGCAACAAACAGACTTAACGGAAAAGTGGTATAGATGGTGATTGGTCCTAAAGCGACTCTTCCGCGTTGGGTGGCGGCGACTGGGACCTGAATGCTCACTCGTTGGTTAGCCGGAATGTCGATAGCAAACGGTAGGTCTTTAGGAGATAAGGTGGCGGTGGATTGGTCGGTCGTGGTCAACGCCGTGAGGGGGAGAGTTCGACTTTTGCCAGTGTTGCCAAAAAATTTAAATAAGGATTCGGTTTGCCACACTATCGCATAGCGAGCACTGTGGCCACGATTGTCTAACCATAGTTGAAATTGTGCGGTATCGCCAACAAATACGGGCATCACTTTACCAATTTCGATGCGTAAATTGAGTAAATTGCGCTGGGTATGTAAACTCGAAATCAGGCTCATACTGCCTAATAAAAAGGTCAGCGCATAAGCCATGCTATTGTTGTAATTAATGGCACCTAAGAGCATGATGACCAGTAAGAGTAGGAAGAATAAACCGGCGCGAGTGGGGACAATAAATACGTGGCGACGGTCTAATTGCAACGAGCCGGCTGGTGCCACTGGTTGCCGCGGGATGCCGTGCCACCAATGTTTGAGATGGGTAATTGGTTTGAACATCGTTTATTTTATTAAAGAAAATTGGCCAAATCTTCGAGATTTGGAAAATCGGTAGTGAGGCATTATTATGGTGGTTGGAGTCCGGAATTTATTCCGTTTGAGGCAGGATGAATGCCGGCTTCTAACGGAATAAATTCCGGACTCCAACTTCGTCATACCACCAACTTCGTAATCTACGAAGTTTATCACTCTCTGGTGCTTCACTACCGGTGATTATCCTCGCGTTTTGGTATATTCACGCGCCGCTCGAATAAAGCCGGAAAATAATGGATGGCCATCGCGTGGGGTGGAGGTAAATTCAGGATGAAATTGGCAACCAATAAACCAAGGATGATGACTGTTTTCTACCACTTCCACCAGGTTACCATCGGCGGATAAACCAGCAAAGACTAGCCCCGCTTGTCTTAACATCCCCAAGTAATTATTGTTAAACTCATAACGATGACGATGACGTTCTCGAATAATTTCTTTGCCATACAATTCATACGTTTTGCTTCCGGTCATGAGATGGCAATCATAGCCACCTAAGCGCATGGAACCTCCTTTTTGAGAATCTTCATGACGATGTTGCACTTCGCCGGTGCCACTCATCCATTCGGTAATTAACGCAATTACTGGTTGCGGGGTCCGCGGATTAAATTCGGTACTGTGTGCGCCTTCCAGTCCTAATTCTCTGGCAAATTCGATCACGGCTACTTGCATTCCCAAACAGATACCTAAATATGGAATCTGATTTTCTCTGGCATAACCGGCGGCCATGATTTTACCTTCAATGCCACGGGAGCCAAAGCCGCCTGGCACTAAAATAGCGTCGGCTTCACTTAATAAATCGTCGGTGCCAAATTTTTCAATTTCTTCAGAATCGATGAAGAGAATTTTAACTTTGGTACGAGTATGAATGCCGGCGTGAATCAAGGCTTCATTCAAGGATTTGTAGGCATCCGTGAGATTCACATATTTACCTACCATAGCCACTTTGACGGTCACCGGATCCGGATGGTCCATGGCGGTGAGGACGTGTTTCCATTCATTCAAATCGGCCGGGGGAGTGTTCAATTGCAATTTTTCACAGATAATTTTATCTAGCCCTTGCTGATGTAACAGTAAGGGTACTCGATAAATGGAATCGGCATCGACCACTGAGACTACCGCAGTTTCTTCGACACTGGTAAATAGAGAAATCTTTTTACGATTGCTTTCAGATAACGGTTGTGTGGAGCGACAGAGCAAAATATCCGGTTGAATGCCGATGGAGCGTAATTCTTTTACCGAATGTTGCGTGGGTTTGGTCTTCAATTCACCTACTGAGGGAATATAAGGAATTAGGGTGAGATGAATAAACAGGGCGCGTTGATGACCTAATTCTTGTCCCATTTGACGAATTGCTTCTAAAAATGGTAGTGATTCAATATCGCCTACCGTACCACCAATTTCTACCATTGCCACGTCGACCGAGCCCGCACCTTTAAATAAACAGTGCTTAATTTCGTCCGTGATGTGCGGAATAACTTGCACGGTAGCACCTAAATAATCTCCTCGTCGCTCCTTGCGGATGACATTTTCGTAAATTCGGCCTGTGGTAAAAGTATTGAGTCGACCCGTGGTGGTACGGACAAAACGTTCATAGTGACCCAGGTCCATATCGGTTTCAGTGCCGTCGTCGGTGACAAACACTTCACCATGTTGAAACGGACTCATGGTGCCGGGGTCGACATTGATATAGGGGTCGAGTTTCAATAAAGTTACTCGTAATTGACGCGCTTCTAAGAGGGCGGCGAGGGAAGCGGAGGCGATGCCTTTTCCTAATGAAGAGACTACCCCACCGGTCACAAAAATGAATTTGGTCATAATCTTTTAGGTTTCTAGGTTTAGAATGATTTTTTGGTAGTCCCTCCAAGATAATGGAGGTCTTAACATTCAATCAATGAGTTACCAAGGCTCAAAGTTTCCTAAACCTTAAAGGTTTAGGAAACTTAGCACTTGCCAGGTTTAGGAATCTTCGCCTCGGCAGTTAGTACCTGCATTGGCTGGTAGGGGCTACCGATTTTTTGGCCCATTACTCATGCACACCTAACCACCCCCAGCCCCTCCTTAGTAAGGAGGGGGGATGTAGCAACTGAGTTGGTAGGGACCACTCCCCTCCTTACCAAGGAGGGTGGAGGTAGCAACTGAGTTGGTAGGGACCACTCCCCTCCTTACCAAGGAGGGTGGAGGTAGCAACTGAGTTGGTAGGGACCACTCCCCTCCTTACCAAGGAGGGGCTGGGGGTGGTTGAGTTAACCGTGCATAAAGTGAATCATTACTTAAAATTTTTCCAGTGCCAATTGTAAACCGCGACGGTAATAGTCGGCGGCTTTGAGAGGGTCTTCCTGTTGAGTGAGTAAATTTCCTAGCAGTTGGTAAGCTAACGGTTGCGGTTGCAGATGGGCGCTGGTTTCTAAATATTGTTGTGCTTTGCCCCAGAGCCGGTGGCGCAAACATAAACGTCCTAAGGTTAACAAGAGTACGGGGTCGGTTTCGTGTGTTTTCAGCCAATTTTCAGCAGAGTTGATTTGTTGGCTAGTGTTAGGTGTTTCTAATTCGCCATACAAAGTTACTAAGTCAGCATCCCAGTGATATTTTAGCGACTCTCTCAGTAGAGGTTCCGCGGTAATAACGTCGCCAGCAGTGATGAGATGTTTGACGTAAACTTTAAGTACGACGGGGCGTAACCGAGTAGTTTTGGGAATTTGCGACCACAGGGTAGCGGCTTGTACCGGATTCGTGCGTAGCGTGTGGTGAATAAGTGCGATACTGGCACGATTTTCTAACTGTTGAATTTGGGCGACGGTGAGCAGTTTACGTTTACGGAGCTCTGGTAGTAATTCCAGCAGTGCCGGCCAATCGGCTAATTGCAAGTACAAGGTAAGTAAGAGTAAGAGTACGGCATTATGTTTCGGGGCCAAAGTGCGAAGGTATAACGCCTGGGTTAAACTGGCTGGTAAATTGTGCTCTGCGCGTTGTAATTGAGCCTGAAGTAAGGTAATTGAAAGCTCCTCTTGTGGAAAGTGAAAACGAATTTCATTGAGATAACCTTGGGCGCGGTCGGGTGCTTGTTGACGATAAGCGGCATAGGTGGCACCAAAGTAACAGAGCGTCGCTAATGGTGGAGACGCGGTAGAAACTACTTTTAACAATTTGGCCTCGGCCTCGGCCCAACGACTTTCCAGTAAAGTAAACAGGCTTTGCAGGAAGATTTCTTGGTGCTGGTGTTGCTGTTGTGTCGTGCGCTGACGAAAGAAGTGTGCTGGTAATTGCCACAAAGTCACGAGGAAGCGAAGTAAGCCGTATAGCAATAGGCTACCTAGTGTCACGAGGATGACGAAAAACGAGAGCGTGGTTTCTATGGTCCAGTGACCGCGGCCAATGAGGACAAAACCAGGGTCTTCCAAGGCGAGTAAAGTGAAAATAATCGCGGTGGTCAGAATAAGTAGTAGAGTGACTAACCATTTCATTGGGTAATCGGAGTATCCATAGGTGAGTGAGTGGAAGTAGAGGATAATAATTGTTGCAACGTATCAATGATGGGTGATAAGTTGGGCACGGGTGGCGTTAAGTTAAGTTGTTGCCAATCGGTTAATTGTTGTTGCCAGGCCTTGACGGTGGGCGGTTGCTGATCATAATAGGCGTGAAGCCAGTCGGCTATGGTTTGTAGTGACAAGTTAAAATTTTGGGAGTCCCGGTGTAATAAAAAATAGCGGGCCAGTTCTAGTTTGAAGCGTAAACTTTCTACGATAAAATGCTGTTGTTGAGTACTTAGCAAACCCGCATCGGCTTGAGTATTATAGCGAATCACGACTAATTGTTGCAGTTGTTGCCAGACGGTAGCAACCAAATTTTGCCAAGTCTTATCCATGGTAGTTACGGTTTTGGCAACCGCCGGGGTCGTCTTGGTTTTAGTGGCGGCGGAATGAGTGCCTGATAATAATGATAATTGGTCAACCGTAGTCGCATAATGAGCTAATTGAGCGGCTAACTTGGTTAAATTTAACTGAGTTGCTTCACGTACTTTAGAGATAGTTGGGGTAAGTTGATTTTTTACGGTGGTTAAGAGCGTAGTTTGCGGTAAACTTTGTAAATTATGCTCCGCTTCTAACAGTGCGGCTAACGCCGTGTTAAAATCTTTGGCAAAGCGTAAACGGTAATCCGCCAGGGTCAACAAGTAAACGGTTTCAGTCAAGATCCAATCTTCGGTCCGGGGCGGTGGTTGTTGGACACGGTTAGCTAAGGTTGTGAGGTCAGTTTCCAAACGACGTTGTTGTGCCGAAAAAGTTTTCAATTGAGTTTCTATATCTTCCTGCATTTGCTCATCAGGTATATCCTCTGACAACATCGCTTGAACATCAGTTTGCAATGTCACCAGTTGATGGGCCAAAGCATCAATTTGCTGTTGTAGTCGTTGTTGAGAGCCGGTAATTTGTTGCCAGGCGAAATAACTGATTAAACTGAGTCCTGTCAGTAGTAACCCGGCAAATAATAAACCTCCTCTTCGCCGTTTGCTGGAAAGCATCGGAGAGGAGCTGGTCAAGGTGGTTTCTGTGGTTTCGGCCATAAGTGTGGTCCTTAAAAAAAGAAAGTTTGGGATTAAAGATAGTTTTTTGATAAATTTTGAACTCAACGAGTTTCAGTTTTCTAATAAACGGTCAATCAGTTGTTGTACCTGTTGTTCAATTTGTCGCAAAGCGATTTGAGGAGAAGTTTTATCTAGGTCGTGAATTTGCCAATATTCTATGGTTTCAACCCAATTGACAAAACGTTGTGCCATTAGAGGACGATGTTCAGATTCGTCTAAGGCAATAATTTTATTAGCCGTCTTAAAGTCATTTTCCACGGCTGGCATCGGAAAACGTTCCATGGCGGGAATACTGATACCACGTTCGATTAAGCCTCTTCTGGCATGGAGTGATAAGGTGCCAATATTGTGAATGCCGTATTCAATGGCTAAACCTCGTGAATCAGCTATCCATTTTAAATTTTGCGCCGCAGTTTGGGAAGCCTTGGCGGCTAGGGTATTAAATAAATATTCGGCAAAGCGACTGCGGTAATAATTACCTGTACAGAGAAACAGTAATTTATTAAATGTTAGCATGGATATTCTGGGATAAAAGGGAATTTTATATTTTAGCATAAATCATCATTCTAAAAAATGATGGACCGGGTTTTATGTTGTAATGGTGTAGAAAATTTGCGATATTTTAATTTATTAGGTAAGTGGATGACGTAAACGTACCCTTAAACGACGGAAAATTTGTGGCTCCATGGCATCAGGCAGAATGATCAAGGAAGTCGTTTTGCCGTTGTTTAATTTGGCAATAAGCACTATAACTTGAGGACTAATATAGGTGTTTGATTGAATGATGGCGATTTCTCCATTTTTCAATTCCAGATCGTCGCCAGATAATAAATTACTTTGGTATAGTGGATGATTTATGTAGCATAGATGTCGTTGGGTAGTGTAATAAGCACTGATACCTATCCAAACTGTAAGGCAAATTTTTATGATTGGCGGTAAAGTTAAGGGGAATATTAAAATAATGACAATAAATGTGCCTAGATGGATGGTAGCTAATAAAATAGCTAGTAGTTTAGAAAAGCTGGGGGCTAAATGGATTGAAGCGGTTAAGGGAGATGACATCAGTAGTTTGGTAGTCCTTAGTAATTTAAGCAATTTAATATAGGTATTAGAAATCAATATGTTACGAAAATTGGAAGCGTGAACAAGAATCGCCAAGAGCGATAGCCGGTAGTCAATACCATTTTCCTCGCGGTGGTCAACTTTTGGTCAAGCCGCCAATAAATGCACGGAATTTGGCTCATACCAGTGCTTCTGAAACCCAATAAAGACCGAACGAATAGTTTCATAACCTCCCCCAGTAATTCTATCGCATCATCGAAGGACTGGTATTTCAGTTCGAGTAGTTTTGGGGTAACTTGTCCTCGTCAAGTTAGTGCCACCCATCTCCTCAAAGGGCACTTTGCTGAAAGCCTCCCGCCAATGATTGGGGACCGCAAAGGTCTGTTGCCAAAGTTCCGCGGGCGTGGGGAAAGCGGCAATTAAGCCTTCTTGACCGGTGGCCAGGTCGATGTGATAAATCTCTTTACCGTTGGTAGTAAAGGTCGTTTTTAGATGCAATTTTTCGGCGTAATTCTTAGCTTGCGCCACGCCTTCGCCCACTGCCAATTCATCGCTTTTGGCTTCGATAACGGCCAGTTTGCGACCTTGATAGACCAGCACATAATCGGCCTTCAGTGGCTGGGCCCGGCCAGCACCGGTTTTACCGGCGGTGATGGGATGTTCGCGGAGGACTTTGGAATGTTCCACCACACCCCAACCGCTGGCTTTTAGTTGCGGGTCAATTAATTCGGCACGGGTTTCGGCTTCGTTCATGGGTTATTTCCTCAATTCTTGGTAGTGAAACCTCACTGGGCTGGAGTCCAAATCTTCAGATTTGGACGGCCAGGTTACCAAATCTGAAGATTTGGACTCCAGCAGATACGTTTGTGGTAGCAGAAAATTTATGCTTCTTCCATAACTCTTTTTATCGATCTAATAAAGTGATAAAAACTGCGGGAACGTGTGTTTTCAATAGTCAAGTAGGGCGCAATTATTCGTGAGCCGTTAATCTTCTGATATTCAGGCGCCAGCAATTTCAGTTCCTTTGATGGACTTTCAAGCCTATCAGGATTTCGGAATTTCTTCTCATTTTGCCGTGGCGAAAGATTGGTTTTCGCAAACGCTTTGGCCACGGCTTTTAAATCAGCAAGATACCAACTTTCTAGTTCATGGCAGGCAATGCGAATAATTGCGTGAGGCTTATTGGCCTCTGTGCATTGTTGTTTGAGATTCGTTTTCACTTCGTGGCAATCGGCAGAGTCCTGGTCTCACAGAATGATAAAAGTGGCGTCCGGATTATTATAGCCCCGAAGTTTTCGGCTTATCTGCTTTTCCAGGTCCTGCTTACCTTCAAAAACGATATACCGAACCGCCATCCCCGACTTTGATATTTTTGGCAGAATACCTTCGATCATTACTTTTGCGGAACGTTCTTCCAGTAAAAAAAACCAGTTCTCTCATAGCGGGTCAGCTCCTTCGAAAAAACCTTGACTCCAAAGATTGCCGAGTTTATCCCCGTCATCCATGTAGGTCTTGATTTGTTCATCTTTATTCGCCCGCTTGACAATGGTATATCCTTTTTCTTTTTTTAGCCAGAATACCTCTTCTAGCCCACAACCATTTAAAAAATCAGGCGAATGGGTGGAGACAAATACCTGGCCACCTTTGCGCGAGTAATCTCGAAATTCTTCCGCAAGTTCAGCCAGCAGTTTAGGGTAAAGTTGGTTTTCTGGTTCTTCTACGCATAATAGCGGATGAGGTTTGGGGTCGTGTAACAGCACCAAATAGGCAAACATCTTAATCGTGCCATCGGAAACATGTCGCGCTAGAAAAGGGTCTTTAAAATCGCCGTCTTTAAACCGGAGTAAGACTCGTCCTTCTTCGGTGATTTTTGAATCTACTTCGCTTATGCCGGGCACCCGCTGTTTCAGTTTGTTAATGATTTTCTTGAAAGTAGCACGGTGTCTTTTATAGAGAAACTCAGTGACCAGTGCTAGATTTTCTCCTTCTTTGGAGAGATGTTCCGCATCACCAGATTCTCTTTCTGGTCGTGCCTGTTGGATATGAAAATCGGAAATATGCCAGTTTTCAAGTAAATCGCCAAGTGCTCTGCTGGCCGGAAATTTTGCAAATTGCGCCAGTCCCTTCAACGCCAGAATATCCGGCGATTTCAGTTCCTGTTCTTCCCGTTTCAACTCTTTCTGCGCTGTCACTTTATCAGGTTCATTGATAACCGCCTGTCCCTTGCCTCTGGAAAAATCCAGAAACCGCCAAGGTTGTCCATTGCTACCTCGGCGGTATTGGAGAATCTCTCTTTCTACAATCGGACGGCCGTTTTCGTCTTCGTTGACTTCTAAAGAATAGGTAACCAATGGAGATTTATCATCTTCACGGAATTTCAGTTCTATTTCTATTGGGCCTTTGACATTACGACTCCTCACTTCCTGAAAGCCTCGACCTCCACCCAATTTAGTCAAGGCAACATGAACATTATCAGTTAAGGCATCTTTTAAAAAACTGAAGACACTGAAAAGCGTGGATTTGCCGGACCCATTCGCGCCGACAAACACGCACATTTTAGGAATTTTTACAATTTCAACGTCTTTGAACGCTTTGAAATTCTTTAAATGAATACTTTCTATTTTCATCGAGTTGCGCCTGATTGTTAACAATAAAGGTTTTCTAAACCCTTTTTGCGAATGTATACAAACTATAGCAGTTTGTATACATTGAGTCAACGAATGTATACAAACTTGTCGTTTTTATAACTCCCCCTTAAACGCCAAATCTGAACCACGACCAAGATTTGACAACTTTCGAAAAGTTGTCAACTCTGAACCACGGTCAAGATTTGACAACTTTCGAAAAGTTGTCAAATCTAAATCACGGCCAAGATTTGACAACTTTCGAAAAGTTGTCAAATCTGAACCACGGTCAAGATTTGACAACTTTCGAAAAGTTGTCAAATCTAAATCACGGCCAAGATTTGACAACTTTCGAAAAGTTGTCAAATCTGAATCACGGCCAAGATTTGACAACTTTCGAAAAGTTGTCAAATCTGAACCACGGTCAAGATTTGACAACTTTCGAAAAGTTGTCAAATCTGAATCACGGTCAAGATTTGACAACTTTCGAAAAGTTGTCAAATCTAAATCACGGCCAAGATTTGACAACTTTCGAAAAGTTGTCAACTCTGAACCACGGTCAAGATTTGACAACTTTCGAAAAGTTGTCAAATCTAAATCACGGCCAAGAGTTGACAACTTTCGAAAAGTTGTCAACTCTAATCTCAAATCTCCCCCCTAAACGCCTTCCGCAATACCGATTTTTTCAGTTCTTCCAAATTCGCCAATTTTTGCTGATAGATAGCTTCCAGCTTTTTGGTTTCGGCGGAAAGTGCGTCGAGTTTGGCAACGATGGCGCGTTGTTCGATTAGGGATTTTGGATAATTGACCGTAAGAATTTCCCATTTCCCTTTATTTATTATTGGCAATGTTGCTTGTGCCGAGCTTGTCATTACTTGCTCAAAAAAATGCTGAGTGCTTAAAGCGTAATAAAAAAACTTGGGTTCAAAACCTTTATTGACGCTCAAAGCATTTATTTGTTGATTACAAGAAACCTCACGATCAACAAATCCAACTTTACCAATAGTTGCTCCAATGCAAACCATTAAAATCGAACCTGTTGACATTAATCTTCCATTTCTTAATCCTTGTTCACTTAGCCCTTCATTATCATATCTAATCTCTCCATTGCCAGTAATATCAATATCTGCTGGTTTTATAAATGGAATAAAATCACCGTAATTTTCTTTGTCAGATGTTTTTGGAGTTGTTCCCGTTTGTGTAATTCCAACTGCTGTCAACTTCCTCTCCTCCCACCCCCACCCCCGATTAGCAAACACCCCCTGCAACACCGACTCAAACAATTCACGAGCATTTTGCAAATTCTTAGCCGCGTTCTCTTTGGCGGTGGCGAGGGCGGCAAATACCTCATCCAGAATGGCAACTAGGCGTTGTTGTTCGGGGAGGGGGGGGAGGAGGGGGACTGCAATGGCATAAACTTCATGGCGATTGATTCCAGGCTTTACACCCTTTGCCAATTTCGGCAGTTCAAGATTACTCAAAAGATAATAGATAAAATTCAAATCATCTTTCTGGTAATCAAACGTCACAAAATAACTAACATCAAGGGGCCAAAACTTGGGTTCGGTAAGATTTATTTCGCCAGCCGAACCTTTTCGGCCTACAATGATGCTTGGTTTATCATAATAAAATTCATCGGTTCTATTGATCTCACCGTTGGCGCCGTAAACGGGATATTTTCCATTTGGATTCCTTTTATCATCTGGCAGAGGTTTCCCATATTCTAATTTCAAAACTTCCCCCAACTTCTGTACTCCCCAATTCTTCATCATCTTTCCCCCATATCGCGTTTTTCCCCCATATCGCGTTATTGACTTTCGATTCTATCTAATTGCAGTAAGTGATTCCAAGACGTTGGTAGGAATAACCTCTGCGCTAAACCTCGCAGGTCTTCGAGACCTGCGAGGTTTATTACCAGCATTCTGACCAGCCGACTTCAACGTGTCCATCCCTGCTGCTTCATAGTGGTTTCCCACGATTCCAACGCCTCCTTAGCCTGCTGTTTCAGTGGTTCTTGAAATTTTCGGTCCGCTTCAATGGCACTAGCACGAACCCCTTTAGCCACTTCTTGCATCAAGAAAGACCATTGTTTATCCGTAGGCTCAGTCTCGGTCTGTAGTAAATTGAATTTGTTAGGATTCACTTCCTTCATAGTTAAACAAGGTGATTTCTCCTGGGAGAGATTTGACAACTTTCGACCAGTTGTCAAATCTGTATACGAACGAAGAGATTTGACAACTTTCGACCAGTGGTCAAATCTTTTTCGTGGCCATGTACTATTGGGGTTGGAACATCTAAAACGTCGTTAATTCTCTAAAGGAGGGGGGGCTACGGAATCAATCAAAGCGGATAGCTTAACACCATATTCGATAGAGGTGTCGTGTACAAACTGTAAACGGGGAGTAGTACGAATAGTTAGTCGTTGTGACAAATGATGTCGTAACCGACCAGCTATTTCGTTTAAATGTTGCATGACCTGGTTGGGGGTGAACACTCCTCCTAACAAAGTGATATATACTTTAGCAAATTTTAAGTCAGGAGAAACTTTTACCGCCGCCACGGTCAACATACCTAAGCCGGGCATCGACACTTCTCGACAAATAATATCGGCTAATTCACGTTGAATCAATTCACCCACCCGTTGATTGCGACTAAATTCTTTTGGCATAGCAGTGAGTTACCAAGGTTTAAAGATTCCAAGTGTTAATTCTAAAAAGTTGGAATATCGGGATAAAGATTTGTTTGCTAGAGTTCCCGGTAGTCCTGAAATCTGAGTGAGAACTTAGGACTGGCAGTCCTTTGAGGACTGCCAGTCCTGACCGTGTAAACACCTATATTTTATCACTACCGATTTTCCAAACCAAAAGTTAGAACATCGGTGCCTTACCCAAGCCACTAAAACGTTCTCGCTACCGTGACCTTTTCATAAACTTCGATATGGTCACCGATCTTGACATCATTGTAATTCTTTACTCCAATGCCACATTCGATGCCGGCTTTTACCTCGGACACGTCATCTTTGAGGCGACGCAATGATTCCAGTTCACCTTCAAAAATCACCACGTTATTGCGAAGCACGCGAATGGAATTATGGCGTTTAACTAACCCATCGACCACTAAGCAACCGGCAATCGCACCGATCTTGGGTGAGAAGAATACTTGACGCACTGCGGCTAAACCAATGATTTGCTCCTTGATTTCTGGTTTGTGCATGCCACTGATGGCTTTCTTCACCTCGTCAATCGCTTCATAAATAATACCATAATAGTGTAAATCAACATTCTCTTCATTGATGACACGCTTGGCACTATTGTCAGCACGGACGTTAAATCCAATCAAAATCGCATTGGAAGCCACCGCTAAATTGACATCAGATTCGGTAATACCTCCCACGGCGGCATAAACAATATTAACTTTAACTTCATCGGTAGATAGCTTGACCAAAGATTCTTGTAAGGCTTCGACGGAACCATTGACATCGGCTTTGAGAACGATATGAAGGGTATTGGTTTCCCCGGCTTGCATTTGGGAAAACATATTTTCTAGTTTTACCGTTTGCCGGCGAGCTAGTTTAATCTCACGAAATTTGCCTTGACGAAATAGCGCAATTTCACGCGCTTTGCGTTCATCACTGACGATGATGGCTTCATCACCAGCACTGGGAATGCCAGATAAACCTAATACTTCTACTGGCATCGAGGGGCCAACTGCTTCCAGCGGTTTCCCGGTTTCATCGAGCATGGCCCGGACTCGTCCAAATTCTTGGCCGGCTAGGAGAATGTCTCCTTTTCGGAGCGTCCCCGATTGAACCAGTAGGGTGGCCACCGTGCCGCGACCTTTATCTAGGCGAGATTCAATGACCACCCCGCGGGCGCGACCGGTGGCAATGGTCTTGAGTTCTAACACTTCTGATTGTAAGAGGATCGCTTCTAGTAAATTATCGATGCCGATACCCGTTTTCGCCGATACCTTGACAAACATTGTATCACCGCCCAAGTCTTCAGGAATCACGCTTTGTGCAATTAATTCCTGTCGGACCCGTTCTGAATCCGCTTGTGGTTTATCAATTTTGTTAATCGCCACTACCATGGGTACTTTCGCCGCTCTAGCGTGTTGAATCGCTTCAATGGTTTGAGGCATGACCCCATCATCCGCGGCGACTACTAAAATGACGATGTCAGTGACCTTTGCGCCCCTGGCACGCATTTGAGTAAAAGCGGCATGACCGGGTGTATCCAAAAAGCAGACTGAGCCTTTGGGAGTGTCCACATGATAAGCACCAATATGTTGCGTAATGCCACCGGCTTCGCCAGCGGCCACTTTAGTCGCCCGAATGTAGTCAAGCAGAGAGGTTTTACCGTGGTCAACGTGACCCATAATCGTTACCACGGGAGGACGAGTCACTTTTTCACCGGTCTGTAGTTCACTTAAAGTAAATTCTTCTTCAATGGCATTTTCTTTGAGCAGTTTGGGAAAATGCCCCATTTCCCCAACGACAATAGCGGCAGTTTCTTGGTCAATCACTTGGTTAATGGTGACCATGGTGCCCAGTGTCATCATGGACTTGATGACTTCCGCGGCTTTCACCGACATTCGTTGCGCTAACTCAGCAATCGTAATCGATTCTGGTAGGTTGACCTCACGTTTGATCGGCGCCGTAGGTCTAGTAAAACCGTGTAATGCGGGGGTTTCCGTTTTACCAGCAAACCGTTTACCTTTCTTTCTAATCATCCCCTTCTTGATTTCTTCTGCATCATGACGGTCATGTTTGGCGACGCGATCGCCATTATGTTTACCGCGCTGACGGTCCGGCGCTTTATTCACAACTTTGCGGTCAGTCAACGCCGGTGAGCGTTTTTTATTGACTCCTGCGAAATTATTTTTTTCAACGGTGGTCGGGTCTAGTATAAAATCGCTACCGGTGCCACCTTCAGTTTCTTCTTGCCCTTTAAATGGTAAGGACGTTGGGAGGTTAATTTTACGTCTAGCGTCGAAGCCGGTTTTGAGAGCGGGACGTTTATTAGTCTCTTCGGTGAGTTTTCTCTTAGCATGGGTGGCGTGAGAACTTTCAGTTTTGGTCTCGAACCTGTTGTGGTGAGGACGTTCGGTTCGCACATTAGTTCGCTCCGAAGACTGGTTGGCCGTAGCATGATGCGGTGAAGCGGAGGTTGAAGGTCTAGCTGTTCGGTGGGCCGCCGGACTGCTAGAATGAGAACGTTCTTGCGGCGTGGTTCTTCTCGAATCAGAGTGAGGAGTGGTTCTTCTCGGGTCCGAATGAGGAGTGGTTCTTCTCGGCTCCGAATTAGGAGTAGTTCTTCTCGGGTCCGAATGAGGGGTAGTTCTTCTCGGGTCCGAATGAGGAGTAGTTCTTCTCAGATCCGAATGAGGAGTGGTTCTTCTCTGGTCCGAGTGAGGAGTCGCGGTCCCCGGGGTAGCGGAGTGAGTTCCCGAAGCAACTCTATGTTCGCCAGTGGTTCGATTATTTCGATAATCTCTCCCAGCATCACCAGTACCACTGGCACCAGGCGCATTACGCCCCCCCCGTTCCTCACCAGTACCTCGTTCACTGCGTTCCGGCCGTGAATAAGTTCTAGGCGTAGCATGACCACCACTGCCGGTTCTGGCCGGTCTTCTTCCTCTAGGTTCAACAACTGTTGTAGTGGGGGTAGATGTCGTTGGAGTTTCCAAGTTGGTTACCGTTGACTGGGAATGAGTTGACGGCGTAGTCTTTTCAGTCGTTGGCACTGCAGGTGAGGTGGTAACGGGGTCCCGGTGGCCCTGCCGCAGGGTCGCTTCAGAAATTTTAGTGGCACTTGTCGGTGCTTCGATATTTTCGGTTGACTGAGAAACCACGGTGGGATTCGTGGTGGCTACGGGTGCCATTGTTTGAGAATGAAACTCCGGGGAAGGGGGAGACATCGAGGATACTTTGTTAGACTCGATATGTTCACGCGATTGGTTTCCCTCTTTAGCCACTAAATCACGCTTGATGTATGTGTGTTTTCTTCTCACTTCTACAGGCACCGTTTTAGCTTTTCCTTGAGCACTAGGTACGCGAATTTCACTGAGAGTTTTGCGCTTAAGCGTAATTTTATTAGGTTCGGCAGGCGCGGCTAATCTCTCAGAATCTTTGCCATGGTGTGTTTGTCGCAAATGTGTTAATAGTTGTAGTTTTTCCTTTTCATTAATACTATCGTCAACTTGTTTGACCGATAAGCCGGCCTGCCCTAATTGGGAGAGTAAACGATCTATCGGAATTCCTACAACTTCTGCGAATTCTTTTACAGTGACTTCAGCCATTTGATTTATTCAATTGTCAGTTAGTTTAGTGAATAACGCGAGGTACCACTTTATTTGGTAACTCGTTGAGTTTTCATTATAAGTTAATGATAAATGCCATTCCTTGACGGATAATCTCCGTAGATTTCGGTCCTTGACTATTACCGGTGAAACATTACCGGCCAGTTATCCTCATTCACCTTACGCAAGGTATAACTGTTTCGGAAATGAGCGAAGCGAACTCTCGACAGAGACTTTTGCGTAAGGTGAGTTACCTCCAATTTTAACCTCGCGTTTGATAACTCACCTTACGCACCACCCCCTGGCCTCCACTGCCATTAAGTTAAGCCCGACGGGTAGGGTGCGTCCCACGCACTACCACTTAGGCACGGTGCGAGTTTCCGAATGGTGCGTAGGACGCACCCTACCTTAACTTAATGGCAGTGCCCTTGGCCCCTAGGGTGGGAATGCCGTGCCGACGCGCCAGCGTCGCGGGAGCCGCCGCCGCCCCCAGCATTCCCACGCTGGCGCGTGGGAACGAGAGTTCGGTTCTGTATCACCCAGATTTCAGCACTACCAAAAGTGTTAACTATTTTGGATTTAAGATTTTTCTTTATCCTAAAACACCTAACTCCAAAATCGTTTAATCGGTTTGAATTACTGTTCAAAATAATTAAGAATTGGAGGTACCTTCTTAACTTCAGATAAGTTATTATTGGCTTTTAGCAAACCAATGTTCACGAGCATCCATAATTAACTTGGCCACCATGGCTTCATCTAAGCCTCCCAAGCCAACTAAATCATCCACGGCTTGTTCCGCAAGTTCATCGAGACTAAAGATGCCACGTTTAGCTAAGACCAGCAATAGTTGGTCATTCATGCCGGTCAGCGTGTGTAAATCCGCGACCACGGATTTTGGTTCGGCGCTATAGCGGTCTTGGTAATCATCCATTTTCTCTTCTTTGGCAATCGCTCGATTCAACAAGGTATCTTTAGCGCGTTGTCGTAATTCTTTGATGGTTAATTCATCAAATTCGGCCACTTCCAGCAATTCATTGACTGGCACATAAGCGACTTCTTCGATACTGGAAAAACCTTCACGCACTAGAATTTCTGCGATCTGTTCTTCCAGTTGTAAAGTCTCGATAAAGACCTGTTTAATCGCTTCACTCTCGGCTTGAGTTTTACGTAGCGCTTGGGATTCGCTCATAACATTCAAGCTCCAACCGGTTAATTGAGCGGCTAAACGTACATTTTGGCCGTTGCGACCAATGGCTTGAGATAATTGGTCTTCACGCACGGCAATATCCATACTATGGTCTTCTTCGTCCACCACGATGGAAACCACTTCGGCCGGGGCCATGGCATTAATGACAAATTGTGCTGGATTCTCATCCCAGACAATAATATCAATTTTTTCGCCCGCCAACTCATTGGTAATAGCTAGAATTCGCGAGCCTCTCATCCCCACACAGGCCCCTACGGGGTCTATCCGTGAATCGGTAGTGTTAACGGCAATTTTGGCCCTTAAGCCAGGGTCTCGGGCGGCTTTCATAATTTCAATCAATCCTTCTCCAATTTCTGGTACCTCCAGTTTGAACAGAGCAATCAGTAATTCGGGGGCGGCTCGACTAAGAAATAGTTGTGGGCCACGTGACTCTGACCGCACTTGTTTTAAATAACCACGAAGCCGATCCCCTACTCGTACTAATTCACGCGCTATCATGTCGTCTTTGACAATCAAGGCTTCGACATTACCGCCTAAGTCCAGGATGACATTACCGCGTTCGATGCGTTTAATTACACCGCTAATTAATTCTCCTTGACGAGGTTTGAAGGCTTCTACAATTTGCGCACGTTCAGCTTCTCGGATTTTTTGTACAATGATTTGTTTGGCCATTTGGGCCCCGATCCGATTAAAGCCTTCAGATTCAATTGGTTCCTCCAGATAGTCATTGACTTGTATATCTGATTTCAGTTGTTGTGCTTGGGCCAAATTGACTTGGTATTGTGGATATTCCACTAGATTCGATTCGACTACTTGCCAACGGCGATAGGCTTCATAATCACCAGTACGTTGATTGATGCTAACCCGTACTTCTACCTCATTTCCATAACGTTTTTTAGTGGCACTGGCCAACGCATCTTCTAACGCCCCAAAAATAATTAGCTTACTTACTCCTTTTTCGTTAGAAACGGCTTCTACCACATCAAGAATTTTTTTATTCATAAGCTACTATCCATTTTCCACTATCCACCGTCAATAATTCACTAAGAAATTATAATTAAATTATAAGTGTGTGTCTGGCACTAACCTTGCCCGCTCTATTTGTTCAAATCGCAAATTATATTCTATGTCGTCTGCCAGAATGATGAGGTTATGATCCTCGACTCGTTGCAAAATTCCGGTAAAATTGCGACGTGTTGCCAGTGGAGGGGTCAGTTTAATAGTTAATTTATGGCCGACAAATCGCTCAAAATGTGCCAAAGTAAATAACAGTCGGTCTAAGCCGGGCGAAGATACTTCCAAGATATAAGGTCCTGGTATCGGATCTTCTACTTCTAACAGACCACTGATTTGGTAACTGACTCGCTCACAGTCGGCCAAAGTAATCCCGGTTGGACTGTCAATATATATACGTAAGAGTCGACTTTGACGGCCTTGGGGTAAATTTTCTATACCCCATAGCTCATAACCTAATGCCGTAATTGCGGGGGTTAGTAATTGTAGTAAATCTATTTTTAACAAAGTTATTTTTACCTCCAACTAAAATAAAAAATGGGCACAAGGCCCACTTCTTGAAATCCAATTATACCAAAAAATTAGTGTGATTTAATTCTATAAACCATATAAATATGATACATTTTATTCCATTCTGAGTTGTTTAAACATAGTGTAGAATATCTTAAAGCAAGTGGCAACTACAATTTACTTTAATAGCCGACCCATTATTTGGTAAAATTAGCATTCTATATAGATACTTAGGTTTTAAAAACTTAGTTTTTCTCTCTCATAATAACCATGAATCCAGACCTACATTTACTACAGCCCTACCCTTTTGAAAAATTGGCTAAATTAAAAACTGATTGTGCCCCTCCCTCACATCTCAATCACATTAACCTTTCTATTGGTGAACCTCAACACCCTACACCCCGTCTAATTATTCAAGCAATGACAGTTGCCTTAGAACGGGAATTAGGAAAATACCCTACAACTATAGGGAGTGAAACTTTACGACTTAGTATAGCACAATGGCTAATTAATCGGTTTCAATTACCGCCGTATAGTCTTGATCCGAAACAACAGATTTTACCAGTCAATGGTACTCGTGAAGCCTTATTTTCATTTGCTCAATGTGTGGTTAATCGTGATATATCCACACAACCATTAGTGCTCATGCCTAATCCGTTTTATCAAATCTACGAAGGGGCCGCTCTACTGGCCGGGGCACAACCTTGGTTTATTAATCCCTTAGAGCATTCTCAAAATGAACCGGATTTTGCCAGTATTCCAGAAGCCGTCTGGGCCCGGTGTCAACTTTTGTATATCTGCTCACCAAATAATCCCAGTGGGACCGTGATTGATCTTTCCAGTTTGCAACAATTGATTGAAAAAGCTGATGAATATGACTTTATTATTGCGGCGGATGAGTGTTATTCTGAAATTTATGCGGAGGAAATTCAACCGCCGGTGGGGTTATTACAAGCCTGTGCGGCGCTAGGGCGAATGGATTTTAAACGCTGTGTGGTCTTCCATAGCTTATCGAAACGCTCTAATGCGCCCGGCTTGCGCTCTGGTTTTGTGGCAGGAGATGCAAATATTTTGCGACAATATTTGCTGTATCGAACTTATCATGGTTGTGCCATGTCGTTGGCGGTCCAAGCGGCAAGTATTGCGGCTTGGCAAGATGAAATTCACGTCCGGGCTAATCGTGACAGTTATCGTCAAAAATTCGACGCAGTCTTAGATATTCTGCAACCAGTAATGTCGGTGACTCGTCCACCTGCCGGTTTTTACTTATGGCCCAGCTTACCAGGGTCTGATGAAACCTTGGCGCATGATTTATTTGCGCAACAACATGTCACCGTGTTGCCAGGGTCTTATTTGTCACGATTTGCTCATGGGGTCAATCCCGGTAACCATCGGATTCGTTTGGCGTTAGTCGCCTCCTTACCAGAATGTGTGGAAGCCGCGCAACGGATTCGGTATTTTATGTCAAAGAGGCTCTAAGATTTGACAATTTGAAAAAAGTTGTCAAATCTAAACAGGTGCCAAGATTTGACAACTTTCGAAAAGTTGTCAAATCTAAACAGGTCTAAATTTTGGGTAAATAACTATGGAAAAATTAAAAAGTATTATTGAAACAGCTTTTGATAATCGCGCCGACTTAACTATACAAAATGCCAGTCGAGAACTCAAAGAAGCGATTACTGAAACTCTCCATTGGCTGGATAGCGGCAAAGTTCGAGTAGCTGAAAAACTGCAAGGTCAATGGATAGTCCATCAATGGCTGAAGAAAGCGGTCTTACTTTCCTTTCGTCTGGAAGATAACTATTTGATAAAAGGCGGTTTTACCAATTACTATGACAAAGTCGCGCCTAAATTTGCCGATGTGAATACCCAAGATTTTCGTCAGCAAGGAGTACGAATAGTCCCCCCTGCCACGGCTCGAAAAGGAGCTTATCTGGCCCCTGGCGTTATTCTCATGCCCTCTTTTGTCAACATTGGTGCTTATGTGGATAGCGGCACCATGGTAGATACCTGGGCCACCGTAGGCTCCTGCGCCCAAATCGGGAAAAATGTCCACTTATCTGGTGGAGTAGGCATCGGTGGTGTGTTGGAACCCGTGCAAGCGGCACCGACTATCATTGAAGATAATTGCTTTATCGGTGCCCGCTCCGAAGTAGTAGAAGGCGTGATTATCGGTGAAGGCTCAGTCATTTCAATGGGGGTTTACATTGGTCAAAGTACCAAAATTTATAACCGCGAAACCGGCGCCGTGACTTATGGTTACGTCCCCCCCGGCTCGGTCGTAGTTTCTGGTAACTTACCTTCTGCCGACGGCAAATATAGTCTCTATTGCGCCATTATTGTTAAACACGTCGATGAGAAAACGCGCAGTAAAGTAGGATTAAACGAATTGTTACGAGATATTTAACCCCTCACCCCCCGGTCCCTCTCCCAAAGGGAGAGGGGAGAACCCCCGGGTGTTTCGCGCGTCTCCTCTCTCTCCCTGGAAGAGGAGCTGGGGATGAGGGCAAAATCTAATTTCAAGGAAAAATTATGAAATACCTATTAATTCTACTAACCACCGCCGTATTTATCTCAGCTTTAGAATTAATCATGGTCCGTCATAACCATCGTCTGCTATTTACCGAGTTACAAACTTTACAACAAGAACGAGACACTTTAAATGAACAATGGGGACAATGGCAATTGGAACAAAGCACCCTCTCACAACCGTACCTGATTGAAGCCGCCGCCCGGACCCGATTAAATATGTTTCCGCCGACGGAGATCAACACCATCATTATTCACCGCTAATTTCTCTTAACAACGATGATTCATTTATGGTGGCAACGAAAACATTCTCGGCGTGGCGCGTCGCCCCGGCGGCTGACCAAAAAACCGCAACCACCTGAATTATGGCAAGCCACCAGGCTCTGGTTACGTCGCTCCCAAACGGCATTATTTGGAGCCAGACGGCAATGGTTACTAGGTCTATTGGTAGTCATTCTCAGTGTGTTGCTCGGCCGAGCAGTGTTCTTACAGGTGATACAACAAGATTTTTTGCAGAAACAATGGGAGGCTAGACATTTACGGAAATTGCCAGTGCCGGCTCACCGGGGGATGTTAATGGACCGGGCCGGGGAACCTTTGGCTATCAGTACGCCGGTAGGATCGGTTTGGGTACAACCGGCGCAATTTATCACCATCTCCTCACAATGGCAAACGTTAGCTCAAATTTTAGGTTGGTCACTCAGTGACCTCGACACCGCCTTAGCCGGACGGTGGCAACGCGAATTTGTCTATCTGAAACGCCACCTGTCGCCAACGGTAGCGCAACAAGTGAAGGACTTAAAATTACCCGGTGTGTTTTTGCAACGCGAATATCGTCGTTACTATCCCCTGGGTGAAGTCACCGCTCAGGTTTTAGGTTTTACCAATATAGACGAGGTTGGACAGGAAGGATTGGAATTAGCCTTAAATGAACCCTTGACTGGCAAACCAGGGAGCAAACAGATCGTGCAAGACAAACAGGGTCAAATCATTGCACAAATCGCCAATTTGCAAGCTCCACAACCAGGTCAAAATATTCGTTTAAGCCTAGACCGTCGTTTGCAATATTTAGCTTACCGCGAATTGAAAGCTGCGGTATTAAACTCTCAAGCGAAAGCCGGCGCGGCGATTATTTTGGGGATTCCAAGCGGCGAAGTATTGGCCATGGTCAACCAACCGGTATGTAATCCGAATAATCGCGAACGCCGCCACAGTGAACAATGTCGTAACCGTGCCGTGACTGACAGTTTGGAACCAGGTTCCACGTTTAAACCATTTACCATTGCCGCCGCCTTAGAAAGTGGTCGTTATACGGCTAAAACCCGAATTGATACCCGCCCAGGAAAATTAATCGTTGGTGAGAATCAAATTCTCGACCCACAAAATTATGGCATCATCGATGTCACTACCGTATTACAGAAATCTAGCAATGTCGGGGCCAGTAAAATTGCTTTATCTTTACCGCCAAAGGCACTTTGGGAAATGTTAAATAAATTAGGATTTGGGCACCGGCCAGGTAGTAGTTTTCCGGGCGAAGAAAAAGGACTTTTAACCTCCTTTTCGAACTGGCAACCCATTGACCAAGCCAGTTTAGCTTTTGGCTATGGCGCCCGAGTCACCTTATTACAACTAGCTCGCGCTTATGCCGCGATAGGTACACAAGGTCAATTACCGTTAATACGATTTTTGCCGGTGAATCCAGATTTGAACCCAGATTTGAACCCAGATTTGACAACTTTCAAAAAGTTGTCAAATCTAAACCCCGGTTTGAACCCAGATTTGACAACTTTCAAAAAGTTGTCAAATCTAAACCCAGATTTGAACCCAGATTTGACAACTTTCGAAAAGTTGTCAAATCTAAACCCCGGTTTGAACTCAGATTTGAACCCAGATTTGACAACTTTCGAAAAGTTGTCAAATCTAAACCCAAATCTAAATCCAAATTCAACGGTCATGCAACCAGAAAATGCACGATCATTACTTAACATGTTAGAAACCGTAGTCAAACCGGGTGGCACCGGTTATTTAGCCTTTCTGCCCAACGTAAGAGTGGCCGGTAAAACCGGTACTACACGAAAATTTATCGATGGCCAGTATTCGGAAACCCAATATTTAGCCTGGTTCGTCGGTTTAGTACCAGCCGATGCGCCGCGATTAGTGATGGCGGTTGTGATTGATGAACCTCAAGGAGATAATTACTATGGCGGAAAAATTGCAGCACCGATATTTGCCAAAGTAATGAGTGACGCTTTACGCTTATTAAACCGTGAAACCGAATAGGTGCCAGAAATAAAGAAAGGGATAACACCCCTTCGAGGGGTGTTATCCCTACCAGAAGTATTAATAACCAATGACAACCTAATATGCAACTAAGTGAATTATTACCCTTACCCCCCGAGTATGACCGCACCATCTCTGGGTTGACTTTAGACAGTCGCACGGTAGTACCAGGCGAAGTCTTTTTGGCACTGGCTGGCAATCATACCCATGGCGAAAAGTATATTGATGCCGCTTTGCAAAAAGGAGCAGTCGCCATCTTGAAAGAAGCGGCTGTGGCTCAACTCGAAATTTTACGTGATGACATTCCTTGTATCAGTGTACCCAACTTATCACAACACATAGGAGAAATGGCCGCTCGTTTTTATGGGTCAACTCAATGTGCCACTCCAATAAAAATGAACCTAATTGGAGTTACCGGCACTAACGGTAAAACTTCAACCACCCATTTTATTGCCCAAATTTTAAACTCTCAAGCACCTTGCGGTTTGATTGGCACCCTAGGATATGGCATCTACCAGGCACTACAACCAGGCCCTCACACCACCCCGGATGCGATCCGTTTGCAAGCCCTCTTGGCACAACTACGAGCACAAAATGCGCGATGGGTAGTAATGGAAGTCTCTTCTCATGCGTTAGCGCAAGGACGAGTGAAGGGAATCCAATTTGACACTGCTGTGTTGACTAATTTAAGCCGTGACCACTTAGATTATCATCAAACCATGGCCGCCTACAGCGAAGCCAAAAAACAGTTATTTTTCTGGCCAGGCCTAAAAACCGCCGTGATTAATCAAGATGATGCGTTTGGTCAATCACTGTTAACACAATTACCGGCGACCGTCACCGCCTTAACTTATAGTATTCAACAGCCAACGGCTGATATTTATGCCAAAATCCTGCACACTAATGACCAAGGATACGAGTTGCAACTGGAAACCCCCTGGGGCACTGGTCAAACACAAATTCCATTATTGGGACAATTTAACATTAGCAATGTCTTAGCCGCATTAGCGGTATTACTAAATTTAGAACTGCCATTATCCTCATTGTTGAAGCAATTCAGCAGTTTACAAGCGGTGCCAGGACGAATGGAACGTTTTGCGCAACCACCTTATCCAACCGTCATTATCGATTACGCACATACTCCAGATGCGTTGCAACAAACTCTCTTAGCCTTGCGTAAACATTGCACCGGGAAATTATGGTGCGTCTTTGGTTGCGGTGGCGACCGGGATCGCGGAAAACGTCCATTGATGGGAGAAATTGCACAACGGTATGCGGAAGTCGTAATTTTAACTGACGATAATCCTCGCCATGAGCAGTCGGCGACAATCATTGAGGAGATTAGGCAAGGTTGTCAACAACCACCGGCCGCTATTATTCCAGACCGTAAACAAGCGATTTATTATGCGATACAACATGCCAACCATAGTGATATAATCTTAGTCGCAGGTAAAGGACATGAAAATTATCAACAGATAGGTAACCAACGGTTCCCGTTTAGTGATAGGGCCGTGGTTAGAGCTTTGTTGGATGAGCAAAGCCCAGACGATTTGACCACTCAACCACCCCCGCCCCTCCTTAAGTAAGGAGGGGAGTTTAATCGTAGTCAGGCCGCCCCTCTTTCTCCCCTCCTTACTTAAGAAGGGGTAGGGATGGTTAAAACATACTGACACCGGTGCCAACTCCCCTCCTTAATCAAAGAGAGGTAGAGGATGGTTAAAACATACTGACACCGGTGCCAACTCCCCTCCTTAATCAAGGAGGGGTAGGGGGTGGTTAATATCTAACTTCAATTCAATTTGGCAATACCATGATCGAACTATCTTTAACTGAAATAGCACCCTGGTTAGGGGCTGAATTACCAAACACTAATGTCACCTTTCGCGGATGTAGCACCGACACCCGTAAACTCCTCCCAGGGTCACTGTATGTGGCATTACGAGGAAAACTCTTTGATGGTCATCACTTTGTTAAAATGGCGCAACAACAAGGTGCCGTAGCCGCAATAGTGGAACATCCGGTGGAAAGTGACTTACCCCTATTACAAGTGCCCAACACCTATCAAGCCTTGGGCAAACTTGCACAATTTTGGCGACAACGTTTCACCTTGCCAGTCGTGGCAATCACCGGCAGTAATGGTAAAACCACCACTAAAGAAATTTTACGCGCGATTTTAGCGCAACAAGGTAATGTTTTAGCCAGTCAAGGTAACTTTAATAATGACATTGGAGTACCGCTGACCTTGTTTAATTTAAACGCCGACCACCGTTACGCCGTGATTGAAATGGGTGCTAACCATGCCGGTGAAATTGCCTATTTAACCCATCTGGCGCAACCAACGATAGCGGTGATTACCCAATGTGCGCCCGCCCACTTAGATGGTTTTAAGGACCTGGATGGCGTGGCCCATGCCAAAGGTGAAATTTTCACCGGTTTACCGGCGGGAGGGACTGCGGTCATTAATCAAGATGATAATTATGCCGAGCTTTGGCACTCCCAATTAGAAATTTTGCAACGGCAACCCTCAATACTACGAATTGAAACTTTTGGCTTAACTCAACCTGCCAACGTCACTGCACTTAACATTGAATTAACTAGCACCGGTAGCGATTTTATGTTACAAACCCCGGTCGGTAAAATTCCAATTCATTTACCCTTATTGGGACGACATAATGTAATGAATGCGTTAGCCGCTACCGCCTGTGCTTTAGCCTGTGGTTGCACCTTAGAAATGATTCAACGCGGTTTACACACCATGTCTCCAGTAAAAGGACGTTTGCAACGGACTACTGGCATTAACCACACCGTCCTAATAGATGACACTTACAATGCTAATCCGACTTCACTTAATGCTGCCATTGCCGTATTAAAACAAAGTTCTCCTCCGTACTGGTTAGTGTTAGGAGACATGAATGAATTGGGCGTACAGAGCGAAAATTTTCACCACCAAGCCGGCCAAGTAGCCCGTGCCACCGGCGTGCAACGATTATGTGCGACCGGCAGTATGACTCGTTATGCGGTAGCAGGATTTGGTGAAGGCGCCAAGCATTTTATCGACCATGAAGAGCTTATTGATTATTTAAAACAAGAACTTCCTGCCGGGGCTACCGTCTTAATTAAAGGCTCGCGTGGGATGCAAATGGAACAAGTAGTCAAAGCGTTAACCTCACACTGAAGAGAGTACCATTCAACGAGTTGGTAGTATGGTAAAAATCATGACCGAGGTCATCCCTATGGCCGCGGTAGATTTCTACCTAACCATTTAACACTTTAAAAGTGATACACTCTTTTTCACTCACTCATTAATTTACCGGTTTCAATTTATCTATGTTATTTTGGCTTAGTGAACACCTGACCCACTATTACAGCGGTTTCAACGTATTTCAATATTTAACCTTACGTGCAATTTTAGCGTCCTTGACCGCTTTATTACTGTCATTAATGGTTGGTCCTTTGATGATTCGTAGTTTTAAACTTAATCAAATTGGCCAACATGTTCGCAATGACGGACCTCAAACTCATCTCATCAAAGCAGGCACCCCCACGATGGGAGGTGCCTTGATTTTGACGGCAATTACGGTCAGCACCTTACTGTGGGCGAATTTAGCCAATCGCTTCATTTTGATAACGCTAGTGGTGATGTTATTATTCGGTTTAATTGGCTGGACTGATGACTATCGAAAAATCACCAAGCGTAACTCCAAAGGATTATCCGCCAAGGAAAAATACCTTTGGCAATCAATAGTGGGATTAGGCGCCGCCATCAGCTTATGGAATACCGCACAAGTCCCCGTCGAGACTCAATTAATCGTGCCTTTTTTCAAACACATCATGTTAAATTTATCGCCACTCATGTTTGTGCTCATAGCCTACGTCGTGATTGTGGGGACCAGTAATGCCGTCAATTTAACCGATGGCCTAGATGGACTCGCCATCATGCCCACCGTGTTAGTTGGCGGCGCTTTAGGCATTTTTGCTTATGTCACAGGTCATGTTAAATTTGCGGAATATTTAAGCATTCCCTATATTGCCGGCGTGGGCGAGTTAGTCGTGTTTTGCGGCGCGATAGTGGGAGCCGGTTTAGGTTTTCTCTGGTTCAATACCTATCCCGCCCAAGTGTTTATGGGAGATGTTGGCGCGTTAGCGTTAGGCGCGGCACTAGGCGTGATTGCGGTAATGGTACGTCAAGAGTTAGTCCTCTTGATTATGGGAGGAGTCTTTGTGATGGAAACTATCTCCGTCATTCTCCAAGTAGTCTCGTTTAAATTGACCGGGCGACGAATTTTTCGAATGGCACCATTGCATCATCATTTTGAGTTAAATGGCTGGCCGGAGCCGCGAGTGATTGTACGATTTTGGATTATCACGGTGGTCCTAGTGCTGGTGGGATTAGCTACGTTGAAAATTCGGTAACCATTTAACCAGATTTGACAACTTTCAAAAAGTTGTCAAATCTTCAAACCAATCTGATAGAAAGAACATGAAATTACACCTAGAAACCAGCAATAGCACTTATCAAATTCGCGGCTACGACCAGCACAGTGTGACGATTAATCAGAAAATTTATACCTGTAATTTGATAGTGATGCCAGAATTATTAACGCCATGGCCAGTCCCCAGTTTTGAAGAATTGACCATCGCCCATTTTGAACAACTGCGACAATTAAAACCAGATGTAGTATTATTAGGCACCGGCGCTCAATTACGTTTCCCGGCCACCGAATTATTGGTGCCATTGGTCAATAACCACATTGGTATAGAAGTCATGACCACCGCCGCGGCTTGTCGTACCTATTCCGTGTTAATGGCCGAAGGTCGAGCCGTCGCCGCCGCTTTATTATTGAGGTAGTATTTATCTAACTCACCTTACGCACCACCACCCCCAACCCCTCCTTGGTAAGGAGGGGGGTACGCACTACCGGCACCGTCAGGATACCCCCGCCTTACCAAGGAGGGCTTGGGGGTGGTAGTGTTAACCGTGCGTAAGGTGAGATACTAAAAAAAACCCTCGACACCTATTGACAAACCGAAAGTTGTGCATATAATTATATATACGGATATTCAAATATATGAATAAAAATATTTCACCTGAGTATTTTTTCCGCGCCTTAGCCGATGAAACACGTTTACGGTGTGTGGCCTTGATACAACAACACGGCGAGTTATGCGTGTGTGAATTATCCTACGCGCTGGGGTTAGCACAGCCAAAGATTTCACGGCATTTAGCCATTCTCAAAGCTGCTAATCTATTTCAAGACCGTCGTGAAGGGGTGTGGATTTATTATCATTTACATCCAGATTTACCGATTTGGGCGTTGAAGGTCTTAAAAGAAACTATTAAAGGTATTCAATCGCAGGCACCGTTTGGCACGGATAAGCAAGTATTGAGTGAAATGCCCAATCGTCCTGGGGCTAAGACCTGTGCTTAAAAAGTTATCGGTTTTAGGTAGTCCAGTTTCGAAGCGCGGCAAGGTTCAGCACCAAAGTTATTACAGTCAGATTCAGCATTACCTGGTGGCTAAAACTTTTTGCCACTACTGACACGAATTAACCACCATTGTTGAAAGAGAGAACTATTATGAGCGTAGTATGTGAAGTCACCGCTAGACCGGCCACGTCGGACCCGTTAGGTTTATTTGGTCGTTATTTAACCGTTTGGGTCGCTTTAGGTATCGTCCTCGGTATTGGGTTAGGCAATCTATTTCCTAACCAATTCGCTGTTCTGAGCCGTTTGGAAATAGGACACGTTAATTTAATCATGGCCGTGTTAATTTGGATAATGATTTATCCCATGATGGTCAACGTCGACCTTGGTTCGCTACGACATCTGGGAGACCGCCCGCAAGGATTAATTATCACCTCGGTAACTAATTGGTTAGTTAAGCCATTCACGATGGCGGTCCTGGGTCTGTTATTTTTTGAAGTATGGTTTCGCCCCTGGATCGAGCCACACGAAGCGAAAGAATACCTCGCCGGTTTGATTCTGCTAGGGTCCGCCCCCTGTACTGCGATGGTATTTGTCTGGAGTCAGTTGACTAAGGGAGATGCCACTTACACTTTAGTACAAGTGTCGCTCAATGATTTGATTATGATCTTTGCTTACGCACCTATCGTGGCTTTATTGCTGGGTATTAGTGATATTGTCGTCCCTTGGGAAACGCTACTACTCTCGGTCCTGCTCTATGTCGTCATTCCGTTAGCGGCTGGTTATATGACTCGGCGACAGTTGTTACTCAGAGGAGGTGAAGTACGAGTCCAGCAATTTACTGACCGCCTTAAACCGTGGACTATCATTGGGTTACTGTTAACCGTCGTTTTATTGTTTGGTTTTCAGGGGAGCACTATTCTTCAGCAACCGTTGATTATTTTGTTAATTGCGGTGCCACTGATTATTCAAAGTTTGGGGGTAGCCACTCTGGCCTATTTATGGGCTTGGGCTTGGAAAGTGCCTTTTAGCATCGCGGGCCCGGTGGCTTTAATTGGCTCCTCAAATTTTTTTGAATTAGCCGTCGCGGTCGCGATCAGTTTGTTTGGCCTAAATTCAGGTGCCGCTTTAGCCACGGTCGTGGGAGTCTTGGTGGAGGTGCCGGTGATGTTATTTTTAGTGCAAGTCGTCAATCGGACTCGTCACTGGTTTCCCGAATGATAAATGATAACTCATCTTACATCCGGTTAACTCAACCACCCTAGCCCCTCCTTAGTAAGGAGAGGAGAAAGAGGGGTGGTATCCTGACTCCGGCTAAACTTCCCGCCTTCCCAAGAAGAGGCTGGTGGTGGTGTGTAAAGTGAATAGAGATTGGCCCACCACCGGCTGAAGTCTCAATGCCATTAAGTTAAGTTAAGGGATTGGCTAGGACTGCCAGTCCTGACCTTCCGCGCTACCAATAAATTTCTTAATTTAATGGCAGTGCCGCATCGCCTGAATAATCTCCACCGTCTTCACACTCACCAGACACACCCGTTGCAATAACTCTATCGCCTCCTCCTTATAATCGGCAAACCGATAAGTATTAAACTGCTCGACCATCGTCGGGTCTTTTGGTTTCTTCTCCTTATATTGGTCTAAAATCCATTCCAACGCACTGCGATTACCGAGTTGATATTCCCAAGCTATCGGTGGCACACCGGTTAGGGTCGTCTGGTCATCTACCAAAATGTGACCTGCCACTTTGTCGGCTTGGAGTCGGATTTTATTTCGGACCGTCGCCGTCAGTTTTTGGTCTTGTCGAGGGAGTGGATATTGCTCCACCGTCTCATAATTCAGATGTAATTCCATCAATTGTTGACCCCATTCTACCCATTGTTCGAAGTTGGGATAAAAGGGCAAGCGCGGAAAGTCACGCAGGAGGTTGAGTTCATACTGCTGACGATACGCAGGGTGGTGGAGGACCGCGTAAGTGTAATGGAAGAGGTCCTCTTTGCAAAGATTGGTCGCCGAATAATGTTGCCGAAACTGTTCCAACCCCCAATCGGTAATGTTGTCAAGACGGTTGCCATGGTCGTAACGGTAGAGGGGGAAGCAACGTGTACCGCCCGAAGCGGGACTGACAAAATTTAAGTCCATGATGGCATTGAGGCCCAGAACGAAAAACGGTTTGCCAGTGGAATCGCCCATGGTGGTAATTACTTGATTTTCTTGCTCCAAGTGTTCACCAAACATATTATAATGATGTTCGGTGAGTCGGTCATTTAAAACTTTCTCCGAATAGAACTTCATCTTAATGAAAGGTCGGTAACAACAAGGAATTATCTTGGCCGAGTCGAATTTAATCCGTTTCCCTTGTTTGGAATTATTTTTCAATGCTTCACTCCACTTGATGGATGGGTCAAAAGTTCCGTTTCGGATGCTGTGGTGATACACTTTGATGAAAAATTTAATTCGCTTGGTTAATTGTGGAACGCTGAAATCATAGACCCATTCATCTCTGGCCGTGACGACCCCATTGGAAAACAATTTAAATACCGTCCGTTCCTCCTGCTGCTGTTTAGTTGCCTTCGTCGCCTTACTCGCCAATGGCAACAACTGGTCAAAATCATTGTCAACCAAGTTGATCCAATTATGATTCTGGTCGGGTCGAAGCCTTTCAAAATCAATCTCTTTGAACTTTACCGCCTGCAAAAATTCCTTCTTCTCCAGGGCCTTTGCATAATCCGCAATCGGATAATAGTAAATTTTACCCCCTGTGGCACCCTCTTGTTTGACTAAAAAGTAAATCGCAATACCAACTCGAATCGCATCGTCAAACACATTTCCACCTTCCTGTTTACGTCTCTCGCCACTGGTACGTGCATCTCCTTTCAAATCCAGAATATAAATGGCGTTAAACTCCTCCGCGACAACTTTTCGGAAGCCATCAAACGTGCGGGCGTTGATAAAGGAATTGTTTGACACGAAGGCGATAATTCCATTACGCTCAATTCGATTGGAGGCCCAACGCAAAAACCGGGCGTACATATCATACAGTTTAGTCTTCTGCGCTGTACTCTGGGCAATATAGGTCCGCTTGATAGCCTCATCTAAATGCGGGTAAGACAAATTTGGGTTATTGTCATTCTCATTTTGCTGATTGGCATTATACGGTGGATTCCCAATGATAACCGAAATTTTTCGCTCATTTTGCCGCCGAATCCGCACGGCGTTTTCGACAAACAGGTCTAACTGCAAGTCCTCCTGTTTATGTTGATAAGTGTGTGCGAAGTCCAGATTGTGGAGAGTATCCACCCAGCAGAGATTCGGAAACTCCAAATATTTCCCCATCTTCTGTTGGAAGGTATATTCAATATTCAAGTTAGCAATGTAATAGGGCAAAATTGCCACCTCATTCGCATGAATCTCGTGCAAATACTTATACTCCAGCTTTTGGGTGGGCAAATAGTCAATCAACTCCGCAATAAAGGTGCCCGTGCCCGTCGCCGGGTCCAGAATCTCGACATTTTTATCCGCCAACAATCGTCCAAAATGTTTATCTAACAGATAATCGACACTTTCAATCATAAACCGCACAATTTCATTTGGCGTATAGACAATGCCCAACCGGTCTGCCGCTTTCGGATTGTAAATTTGATAAAAGTTCTCATACACCACTTTGAGAAATTTCTGCTTCTCGTGGTGATTGACAATCGCCGCGGCCTCCCGTTGAATCACCGCATAATAACTCTTGATTGACGCTAACGTATTGCGCTTCACGTCGTGAGTAAAAAAGGTCGCGACGACTTCCCCCAATTTCTGGGCAATCGGATTCTCGCCGTGAAATTGAGACTCGTCAAAAATTTTCAGAAAAATGTCTTCAGTGAGGATATGCTGCAACAACATCTCCTGCACTTCCAACGCCGTAATCTGCGGATTAATCGCTTGGGTACAGAGTTCCAAAAACTGGTCAAAGGCTTCGACAAACGGAGGGTTTGTCCGGGGTTGCGTCTCTAACATCTGCCGCAGGGTTTGCAAAATCGTCGGCAAGTCGGCCTTAAATTTCGCAATGGCCAGGCGAAAATCCCGAACCTCGGGCCGTTGATAATTGATAAATTGCTGTAACAAGCGGTCTAATTGAGTCTCCTCCAACAAATTGACGCGCCGAACCTCTTGCCCATTTTGAATCAACACGGCGGTTTTGGAATCTTCAAACAGGATGTTATCGGTCGGATAACCCTTGGCGAGTTTCGCTGAAATTTCTTTATCTAACTCATCGAACTCATCCTTAGCTTCCCAATAGCCCCAAGGCAAACGCAAGGCATCTTTGACGGTGCCATCGGGACGCACGATGGTATTGAAACGAGTGCGATAATCTAACTCTGGAATGAGGAGGAAATTTTTGGCTTCACAGTACTCATTCAACAACTTTTGAAAAGCACCGCGTAGGGCGGTCTCTTTTCTGGAACCACCGTATTGGATAATTTTTGATAATTCTTGATAGTAACTTTGAATGGCGAGACGAGACATATTATTGGGTCTTCTGGTTAACCACAGCGGTAGTCCCTACCCGCTAATGGAGATATTAAAACTCAAGGTGTGAGCAATCCAAGCCGACTGCCAAGATCAGGTTTGCCTTCACTTCATCGGTTTTAGGTTTTCTAAACCTTGGTAGTCCCTCCAAATTGATGGAGGTCTTAACCTTCAATGAATTACCAAGGTTCAAAGTTTCCTAAACCTCAAAGGTTTAGGAAACTTAGCACCTGTCAGGTTTAAGAAACTTAGCACCTGTCAGGTTTAGGAAACTGGTAGTCCCTTCAAATTGATGGAAGTCTTAACCTTCAATGAGTTACCCAGATTCCAAGTTTCCTAAACCTCAAAGGTTTAGGAAACTTAGCACCTGTCAGGTTTAGGAAACTTGACGAGTTTAGAACACGTTAGCGGTTTCTAGGTTTCCTAAGCCTTTGAAGTGAAGGCAAACCTTAACCTTTAATAACCCATTGATTTTTAAGACCTCCATTAGCTTGGAGGGACTACCAAATCTTGGTAGTCGCCCTCACCTCCGGTCGCTTTTCCAGAGAGAGAGGGGAGATGGCGGATTTACCATTACCGAAAGGTTTGAGGCACGGGTACCATTGTTACCTCCTTCGTGGCCAGCGGTATCGACACCGATTTGACCAGTCGCCATTCTGGGGTGGCTACTTCGATCTCCCAATGACCTTTCACCAATTCTGGTAAACGGCTTTGATATAGCGTGTCGGCAACTCGTGGTAAGACTAATTGTTGGTCCAAACTGGCATGGGCCCGATGACGGAAATTGAGAAATAATTGCTCTGGTTTGGGGTAATTGGGTTGACTGCTGGTTAAATACAGATCAATCAATTGTCGGTCCTGGTCCAGTTGTAGCGTGACTTGTAAACCATAATGGGCGGCGGTTTGCTCGCGAGCTAGGGTGCGATTAATTTCGATGCCTTGTTTGTAGTAATCATCTACTACTAAATCATCTTTGAAGATGATAGCGATATTTAAGGTAATGAGTCCACCAATCACCGCGGTGGCGGGAAAGAGGATAATTAACCAGACGTAGGGTTCCTGGTACCAGGGGAGTTTAACGTTATTCATAGGATACTTAAAAATGTTGATGAAGTGGATAAAATATTCTGAAATCGATTCTGGAATGGCGGTGGCGGGTCACTTCCCGAAAAGTTCAAGCCTTCGGGAAGTTGGCGGCACCTAGGTGCTGAAAATTGCGGTGAAAATAAGGTATTGGGTATTTGAGCCTATTGGCCTAGTTGAGGGGACGGATTATTCACTAAAGGTCCCACCAATCGTGCCTCCTCTGTGATGGTTAATTCAGGATTCTCTATGGCGGTTACGGTAAACTTCACTTTGGTACTGTATCGTGGCAAGCGATTGGGGGCTACTATCAAGCGTACAGGGGCTTCAAACATGTCGCCTGGTTCTACTGTAATTTTAACTTCACTGACTATTTTAAGCCCTTCAATGCCTGTTGCACTTACTTCATAAGTATGAGGCTGGTTATCCATGTTCATCACTTTCAAGGTATAGACATTTTCAATCAAACCGGCTTCGGTTTCCTGAAATAAACTATTACGGTCTCGGATCACATCCAATTGCACTAGCATCCGATTACTCAAGGCCTGACCGATTCCAATCAAGATAGCCAACATGAAACTGGCATAAACCAAGATCCGTGGTCTCAAGACCTGCGTCGGTTTGCCTTCGAGCATATTTTCGGTGGTGTAGCGAACTAGCTGTCTGGGATAGCCCATTTTATCCATGATGCTGTTACAGGCATCAATACAGGCTGAACAACTGATACATTGGTATTGCAGTCCGTCCCGAATATCAATGCCGGTGGGACAGACTTGAACACATAAGGTACAATTAATACATTCTCCTAACCCTTTCGCTTGGTAATTTTCTCCTCTTTTTCTGGCACCTCTAAGTTCTCCACGTTTTTCGTCATAGGCAATAATCATGGTGTCTTTGTCAAACATGGCGCTTTGAAAACGGGCGTAAGGACACATGTAAATACATACTTGTTCGCGGAGCCAACCGGCGTTACCGTAAACTGCGAAACTATAGAAAAATAACCAGAAGGTTTCCCAGCCGCTGAGGTTAATCTTGATTACGTCGAGGGTTAACTCACGAATGGGTGTGAAATAGCCAACAAAGACTAATCCTGTTGCTAAAGAGAAGATGAGCCATAACGTATGTTTGGTCGTTTTGCGGAGAAACTTACGTCCAGACAGGGGGGCTTTGTCTAGTTTTATCTGTTGGGTACGGTCTCCTTCGACTAATCGTTCCATCCAAATAAAGACATCGGTCCAGATGGTTTGGGGACAGGCAAAACCACACCAAAGTCGACCGGCTAAAGTGGTGAAAAAGAAGAGGGTTAAAGCGGCGATGATGAGCAGAAAAGCCAGGTAGATTAAATCTTGGGGCCATAAGACTAGACCAAATAGGTAAAATTTGCGGGCGGGTAAGTCAAATAAAATGGCTTGCCGACCGTCCCAGAGTAACCAGGGAAGGAGATAGTAAATGCCTAAGAGGAAAAAACCGCTAAGAGTTTTTAAGTTGGAAAAAAGACCATAAGAGCGACGCGAATAAATTTTTTGGCGTTTGGCGTAAAGACTTTGGTCTTCCTCAGAAGTAGGTTGGGTATGATAGTTTTTCATGTCAATAAGGGGTTAAAAATAGTTGAACTCAGATTTGACAACTTTTGAAAAGTTGTCAAATCTCAGATTTGACAACTTTCGAAAAGTTGTCAAATCTAAATCGAGATTTGACAACTTTCGACCAGTGGTCAAATCTAATTTTTTATCAGTAATCGCTGGTACAGTGCCACGTACTCATTGGCACTGTGGTGCCAACTAAAATCATGAGTCATGCCATTAGATTGTAAAGCCGGCCATAAATCTTTACGGTGGAAGGCTTTTAACGCACGTTGTATGCAACTGAGTAGTTGTTGAGAATCTTCTTCTTCAAAGACAAAACCAGTGGCGGAATGATTTTGAATATTCGCTAAGGTGGCATCAATGACGGTATCGGCCAGGCCACCAGTGCGGCGCACCAGAGGAATGGTGCCATAGCGCATACTGTACATTTGAGTGAGTCCACAAGGTTCGAATAAGGAGGGCATAAGAAACATATCGCTGGCGGCAATAATTTGATGCGATAATTGTTCATCGTAGCCTAAAGTCACGCTGATTTGGCTAGGTAATAATCGCGCATATTGTTTCAGACGGTTTTCGAGCTCTTTATCGCCGCTACCTAGTAAGACCAGTTGCACACCTTCATGAATAATATCTGGAATGACGGGAACCAATAAATCGATTCCTTTTTGATAGGTTAAACGGGTAATCATTCCCAGTAGCGGTTTATTCGGGGCTTGTTCTAATCCTAATTTACCGCGTAAAATCCGTTTATTTTCATCTTTATCGGCTAACATGTCGATACTGTAATTTTTCACAATATAGCGGTCGGTGACAGGATTCCAAGCGTCTATATCAATGCCATTGAGAATGCCTGACAGTTGATGAGAGCGGGTTGCCAGTAAACCTTGTAAGCCATAACCAAAGGCTTCCGTTTGAATATCTTTGGCGTAAGTGGGGCTGACGGTGGTAATCCAATCCGAATAATGTAGGCCCGCTTTCAAAAAAGACATTTTGCCATGATATTCTAGGCCATTCATGCTAAAACTGCTTTCTGGTAAACCTAGTAGTTTTACCACGCGAATCATGTCCGTGCGAGATTGGCCAAAGAGCTCGGCCAGCTCAGGTCCAAACACGCCTTGGTAGGCCATATTATGAACGCTCATCACGCTCATCGCTCGCTGCCGAGCTTGAGAGTAAGCTAAAAAAGCGGGGGCTAACCCAGTTTGCCAATCGTTGCAGTGTAGGATGTCAGGTTTAAATAAAAATTGGTGACTGCCAAACATGGCGGCGATCTTAGATAACACGGCAAACCGCACTGCATTATCGGGCCATTCGTTGCCGGCGGCATCTTGATAAGGGCCACCTTCTCTGGCATATAATTTTGGACCGTCAATGACATACACCGGATAGGCACCGCCAGGCATAAATCCCGCTAACAGCCGCACTGGCTCTACACTTGGAAAGAGCGTGAGGTTTTCATGAACTTCAATCAGCAGTAGTTGTTGCATGACTGAAGGATAGCCTGGCAGTAATAAACGGGCATCGACACCCAGTTGCCGTAAGGCTGTAGGTAAAGCATAACTAACGTCGCCTAGTCCACCAGTTTTGGCTAATGGATAGGCTTCCGAAGTTGCGAATAAGACACGCAGGGTTGACATACGAGTTTCTGTTTTCGATGGTCGATCGGTTTAAGCTAGAGCCGCGGTGATAGTTGATTGACCTTGGCGTTGGAGAATAATTCCAGCTAACGGTGGTAAAGTTAGATTCAAAGAATATTCTTTGCCCATCCAGGGTAGATGTTCGGTTTGTAAGTCTAAATTGCCTACATCAGTACCGCCATAAAACCGGGAATCGGAATTGAGAATTTCTTTATAATGGCCAGGATAGTTTACTCCAATGCGATAACCATATCTAGGTACTGGCGTAAAATTCAAGAGCACTAATACTTCATTTTCGCCGTCACCGTGTCTCACATAACTAATCACTGATTGAGCCGCATCATGACAGTCGATCCAGGAAAAACTTTTAGACTCAAATTCGTATTGAGAGAGCGCCGAGGTATTTCGGTACAAATGATTTAAATCTTTAACGAGGGTTTGGATTCCTAAATGCACTTCTCGATCTAATAACTCCCATTCTAAACTCTCGGCACAATTCCATTCTCGTCCATGCGCAAATTCACTCCCCATAAACAATAATTTTTTGCCTGGATAGGTCCACATATAGGTGTAAAGTACGCGCAAATTGGCGAATTTTTGCCAGCTATCCCCCGGCATTTTATCAATCATCGAACGTTTGCCATGTACGACTTCATCATGGGAGAAGGGTAGCACAAAATTTTCCGTAAACGCATATAACATGCCGAAAGTGAGATGTTGATGGTGGTAGAAACGGTGAATCGATTCCTTTGAGATGTATTCTAACGAATCGTGCATCCAGCCCATATTCCATTTCATACTAAAACCCAGGCCGCCTAACCAAGTAGGACGAGTGACTTGCGGCCAACTGGTGGATTCTTCAGCAATGATTAAGATGCCAGGATGTTCGGCATGAGTCACGGCATTTAGTTCGCGTAAAAAGGCAATGGCTTCTAAGTTTTCATTGCCACCATAAATATTGGGGACCCATTCATCTTGATTACGAGAATAATCCAAATATAACATGGAAGCCACGGCATCGACCCGTAAACCGTCAATATGAAATTCTTCTAGCCAATATAACGCATTGGAGATTAAAAAGTTTTTTACTTCGTTGCGGGAATAATTAAAAATCAAGGTGCCCCACTCTCGATGCTCTCCTTGTCGTGGATCAGCATACTCATATAGAGCGGTACCGTCAAACCAAGCTAAGGCATGGGCATCTTTAGGAAAATGACCTGGGACCCAGTCTAAAATAACGCCAATGCCATGACGATGACAGTGGTCGACCAAATAACGAAAATCATCCGGGGAGCCAAAACGACTAGAGGGGGCAAAGTAGCCGGTGACTTGGTAGCCCCAAGATTGGTCTAACGGATGCTCGGCGACGGGTAGCAATTCAATATGAGTAAATCCCAAGCGTTTGACATATTCGACTAAATTAGCGGCCAATTCCCGATAACTCATAAAGCCTCCATCTGGTTGCCGTTGCCAGGAGCCTAAATGCACTTCATAAATGCTCATGGGAGCTTGGAGCCAATTTGACTGTTTACGTGCTTGTAACCAAGAATCATCTTGCCATTGATGACCTGGGGCGGCCACTACGTATGAAGAGTGACTAGGACGTAATTCAAAACCTTGGCCGTAGGGGTCAACTTTGGAAAAGATATGTCCAGTGTCACGGTTGCGAATTTCAAATTTGTATAGCGTATGGGGGCCGATACCAGGAATAAATAATTCCCACACGCCGCTGCCACCACATACTCGCATGGGGTGAAAACGTCCATCCCAATGATTAAATTCACCCACTACACTGACTCGTCCGGCATTGGGGGCCCAGACTGAAAATAATACGCCACTGATGCCTTCGACGGTGTGTAAATGTGCGCCCAAGAAGCGATAGATATGCCAGTGTTTGCCTTCGCCAAAGAGATGTAAGTCAAGGTCACCTAATTGTGGCGGCAAAACATAAGGGTCATAGCGCGTGATCAGTTGGCCATTTTCTTCTTCCCATTGTAATTGATAACGCAGGGGTACTAAAGAGGCAACGCCGGACCATTCAAAGAGGTCGGTATTAGGAATTCGTTCTAACACTAAGTTAGCTGGTATGATTTTAACTTGTCGAGCGGCGGGGATGAAGGCGCGTACTACGACGTTATTTCCACCAGATGGATGTCGTCCTAATACCGCAAAGGGGTCGTGATGACGAGCTTCTATGATTTGCTGGAGGTCTGGAGCAATCTTGTTGATTAACATAATTAGGATTCAGTTAACAAATGACAAAAAATTCGGAATTAGATTTGGCAATTTTCGAAAGTTGTCAAATCTGTTGATTAAGGCTATCTAAAATGTCTTCTGGCGGCAATGGCCGCGCCAATAATTCCCGCTTTATTGCGAAACTGGGCGGGCACAATTTCGGCGTGGGTGCTAAGTAAGGGTAGAAATTTACGATGCTTGCTACTAATACCTCCTCCTAGAATGAATAAATCTGGCGACAAGAGCTTTTCCATAGTGGCTAAAAATTCATTGACTCGTTTGGTCCATTCTTTCCAAGTCAACTCTTCTTCTTCACGAGTTTTTGCCGAGGCTTGATGTTCCGCTTCTTGACAACGAATTTCCATACGGCCAAATTCAGTATTGGGCAATAATTTGCCATCGATAAAAATGGCACTGCCAATGCCAGTACCAAACGTCAGCATAATCACTACTCCACCCCGTCCTTGACCAGCACCAAATTCCATTTCGGCAATTCCTGCTGCATCGGCATCATTTAGGACCAAGACGGGATAACCCGTTGCCGTTGCCAATAATTCTTCCACATTCAGGTTTACCCATCCGTTATCCACGTTGGCCGCGGTGTAAGAAATCCCTTTTTTGATAACTGCCGGAAAAGTACAACCCACGGGGCCTTTCCAATTAAAATATCCAGTTATTTCTGCCACTACCTCCGCCACGGCTTCAGGGGTCGAAGGTTGGGGAGTAACTATTCGGTGATGCTCGGCGACTAATTCGCCGGTTTTCACATTTACCGGTGCTCCTTTGATTCCTGAGGCACCTATATCAATGCCTAGAATTTCCATTGTCATTTTACTCCAGTTATTCTTGATTTGAATTGATTGGCGGTGCGTGCCGTCCCAGGCACCACTCGATGCACAGTGCGGTGGTCCATACGGTGCGTGGGACGCAGCCGACCTTAATTACCTTAACAGTAATAGCAAATTTATAGTACGACTCTAGCACGGTGCGTTTGTCCATACGGTGTCTGGGACACACCTACCTAATTTGTAGTGTATTTTACTTTAACAGGATGGGACCAAGAGTGCAAGTTAAAAATTTATCAAATTTTAAGGTATTCATTTAATGTTTTTTAAAATCAAATTGTTAAATAATTAAGTTATTTTTAACATCAATAATATTCAATGCAATCTTAGGTTTGGGTAGTTCCACCCAGATTTGACAACTTTTCGAAAGTTGTCAAATCTAAACCCCTCCAAATTAATGGAGGTCTTTACATTCAATGAGTTATCGAGCGTCAAAGTTTCCTAAACCTCGAAGGTTTAGGAAACTTAGTACCTGCCAGGTTTAGGAATCTTCGCCCCCGGCGGTTAGTATCTCCATTGACTGGTGTAGGAACTACCTAGGTTTGCGGTCAATAAAGGAAACGGTAGAGAGTAAAAAAGAGAAATGAAGGGAATGAGCGTTAACTTTAAGAAAGATTAGGTGGATTATCGTCAGTGAGTGAATCTGGAGCTTCTAAATTGAGAAAATATTATGGTGTGGACAATTATCGAGAAGAGAAATAACTAAATATCTTGGTGGGTCAAATTGCGCGAATCTAAAGTTTGTAACTCCATAATTATTATATATATTATCATAATAAAGCAGGATACAAACTTTAGTTGACCCAGTCATTTATAACTACTCATTCGGCCAAATCATGGTCAACTAATGTCCTCATGGTATCGGGTAAATAGCCAACTTAAAGTAATTTTCTGGAAATTTTTCCGTAATCATCATAATGGGCTTACGATTGGAAAAAACTCGATAAGTTCGACATAAGAGTTGATCTTCCCGTTTCAAATTAAAATACTCGGCCAAATCACCGGCGATTTCTCTAGTTAACGAAATGATTTCTTTGTATGTTTCCATTTTATGTTCAATCCATAATCGCCCAATAGGCTGTTGTGAATGGAGTAACTGTTCTCTAAACTTTTCGTCCAGTCGGTCTGGTACAATTATCGATTCGGCATACAACCAATAATTTTGAGTGGTGAGGCCTTGTAAAAAAATTTTCCGTTCAATGACTTCTCGGCCAATTTTGAGAGATAACGGAAGAATATCGTAGGCCGCGGGCATCTTATGTTCTGATAATTTAACTACATGCAGTCTTTCATGCAGGTAGGCTTCTAAAATTTTAGTCAAGGTGCCATCAGTGATTAACAAAATTCTTTGAATCGTACTTAATTTGGCTAAATCAATGTGACCAGATGCTAATGATTCTGGTAAATTCCAACGAGACGCATAGGTATCTCGTTGATGAACTTCAGCTGCTTGCATAATAGAAACTCACTTAGTAAGTGATGGCCGCAATGCCATTAAGTTAAGCCTGCGAAAGAAACCTTGAAGGTCTAAAACCAGACCTTCAAGGTTAAAACCTGACCGCGGGATTCCTTAACTTAATGGCAGTGAGGGATGGCCGCACTGCCATTAAGTTAAGCCGCGTTGGAGTCCAAACCTTCAGATTTGGACGAGATTGGCTAAGGTAAGACGGCGTTGCCAAAGCTGAAGATTTTGACTCCAACGCCGTAACTTTAGCTTAACTTAATGGCAGTGAGGGATGGCCGGGGGTCATGTAAATAATTATCAAAGTTGCGGTATAAATCCTGAAGAAGTGTAAAACATTATATCCATATATCTATATAAAATAAAGCATTGAATAACTGGCATACAATCTGCATAATACTAAGTATTCCTCCTTATGTATGCTTTACCTCTCTACTACTCAGTAGAGGGGTTTTTTTTCGTCTGTTTTTAAGCAGTTTTCAAGTTTTCAACGGTTTTCAACGTTCATCTTACAAAAGCTACCGCTAAGTCTTAAATATTCAGCACTAGGGAAAAATTCTGCCATACTTAATAATATGAGAATTATGGTATGTGTTTTGTCCAAATTCTTGGCATTCCTCCCTTAGTTATTTTTAGCCTTTCACCTTATCATTGATAAAGTGAAAGGCATTTTTTTTGTTATATCCATCTTCGAAGCGTCAACACTACCATAAAAAGTTGGCATCGAAAATGCAAGATACTAAGTGCATTTCTCCTTAATGTGTGGTTGGATAGCCTTTCTCTTTTGAGGTATTTTCTTAAGAGAAAGGCTTTTTTTTAGTCTGAGTTTCTAATTCTAAATTCCCTAAATCGACTACCACCGATTGTCACCAATACTACATTTCTGTCATTCAAACGACAACGAAAATCTAGCCAAAATTAAATTTTTATTTTTCCATTGAAACATTTTTCTTTTATTTTTCATAATAAAACGAAATCCAGCGCATTAATAAAAAGTGGTACGTATTTTGTATAATACTATAGTACATTCTCCTTAAAATGTGGTTGGTTAAAAAGCCTTTCTCTAGTTTTGAACAATTTGCCAGAGAAAGGCTTCTTTTTTTGTTTGCTTAGACAAAACCTGGTCACCGTCAAATAGAATATTTCTTAGTAATTACATTGCGGTCTTTTACCGGTGGCTTGAGCCTGCCGTTGCACGGTCAATGCAGACCCCATCGTATTACTTAAATCCCGAATTCGCGTCGTGTTAGAAGGATGAGTAGATAAAAATTCGATCGTTTCTCCTTTACCACTGACATTACTCATATTTTGCCACAAAGAAACACTCTCTCTAGGGTCAAATCCCGCTTCGGCTATCAATTTCAAACCCACTAAATCCGCTTCACTTTCTTGTACCCGGCTATAAGGTAACAAAACACCTACTTGTAGCCCTACCCCTAATAACCCCATCAACAGTTGACCATTCTGCGTTTGCGGATTACCGATGGCTTGAATCAGTGCCATTCCCTGTTGAATCGCAAATTCTTGAGATACTCGCTCATTTCCATGATGAGAAGTAACATGAGCAATTTCATGCCCAATCACCGTCGCCAATTGATGTTGATTTTTTGCCACCTCCAACATCCCCGTATATACCCCCACTTTACCACCGGGCAACGCAAAGGCATTAGCCGCTTGGTCACGAAATACCACGACTTCCCAATTTTTAATTGGACTCCCACTCACTTGAATAATGGGTTTCGTAATACAACTGACATAATTATTCAATCGTGAATCCTTCTCGATAGCAGTCTCTTGTTTGAGATTATCAAACGCTTGTATCCCCATCTCATCTAACTGTGAATCTGGCATTAACATCAATTGTGACCGCCCTGATGGTGACATGACACAACTCATTAAAAGCAAAACAATCGTATTGATAATTATAAATGGTTTCAGCATAAACAACTCTTTTAGTAAATAGACCAACCCATTATACTCAAAGATAAAGTTTTGTCAAATCTTTAAGATTTGGGTAATCCATGCCAGCTAACGGAGGCTAAGTTTCCTAAACCTTTGAGGTTTAGGAAACTTTGAACCTTGGTAACTCATTGGTAACTCATTGAATGTTAAGACCTTCATTAATTTGGAGGTGCTACCAAGATTTGACAACTTTTTTAAAGTTGTCAAATCTAGTGCCAATCTAATTCATTATGGCTCCACTAGCTTCTCTCGAATCGCTAGACGAGTTAATTCTGCCGCATTACCCACGTTCAACTTATTTTTAACACTGGTGTAGTGATGACCTACCGTCTTCGAACTTAAGTTGAGAATGTCGGCAATCTCAATCACACTCTTGCCCTCGGCCAACAGCAAAAATACTTCGAATTCTCGCGGTGACAGGGTAGCCAGCACGGGATTATTATTACCACGCTCTTTCACCAATAAAGGTTGCATTTCCGACCCGATATACATCTTTCCTTGAGCTACTTGAGACACCGCTTCTACCATCACTTTAGCCGCACTGCGCTTGGTAATATAACCTAACACGCCTTCCTCTAAAGTACGGTTTAAAAAAATGTCGTTTTCATGCACACTAAACACTAAAACTTTAGCATTCTTATCATAACTTCTAATTTTTCTAATCGCTTCTAAACCACCGATGCCTGGCATCGATAAGTCCATGATTACCACTTCTGGCTGATATTTAGTATAAGCCAAATACGCCTCTTCACCACTACTCGCCTCCGCCACCACTTTGATGTCAGCGGTATTTTCTAATAAACGATGATAACCAGAGCGCACGACTTCATGGTCATCCACCAATAATACTCGAATGGTACTCATTGCCACTTCCTACGTTTTTGTTGATATTCTTCCGAAATTGGAATCGTCAAAATAATTTTGACCCCTTGACCCGGCGCACTGTCGATTCGAAGCGTACCATCTAAGGCTTGAACACGTTCACGAATACCGATCAATCCCAAACCACCTCTATTCTCCTTCTGCTCTGCGGAAATGATAGGCGATATGCCACCACCATTATCTTCGACCGAGAAGGTAAGAAATTGCGGCGGAGAGTCAGTTTCTAAATGGATGGTAACCACCGAAGCATTGGCATATTTAGCAATATTAGTTAAACATTCTTGCATCACACGATAGATGGTAATATTAATCGCTTCACCCAATTGGTCCAATTCCCCTTTAGTCGTACACTGACATTTAATTTCAGAGTGACGAAGTTGCCAATTTTTCAACAACTCCTGTAAAATTTCGACTAAACCCAACTCGTCCAATCCACTTGGACGCAACTGCCGCATCAACGTATGAACGACATCATAAATATGGGTGGACACCGAAAGAATCGCATTCGCACTCACTTCAATTCGCTCTAACCGTCCTAAATCACTCATCTTTCGTGACTGTTGTGCCAACTCTAAAATCGCCTCCGCATCCGCTTGAATCGCTGTGAGACACTGCCCAAATTCATCGTGCAACTCACGGGCCAAATGTCGTCGCTCTTCTTCCTGAATCGCCAAGGATCGATAAATCAAAAAACGATTTTCTTCTAACAAGCGTAAAGTTTCCGCTTGTGCCAATTTACGTTCAGTAATATCTTGCAGGGTGCCAATAAAGTTAATCACCTCCCCATGATTATTTTGCCAAAATTCACCTTGTAAATGAATAAAACGTTCATTACCCTGATGACTGACAATTCGATGTTCCAAGTTAATTGATTGCAATTGACTCATCGCTTGCTGAATCGCATTACTGACTAAATGACGGTCGGCGGGATGAACATAAGACAGAAAAGTTTCTACTGCTGGAGCACAACTTTGAGGAGGTAAGCCAAAAATTCGATAAATCTCGTCAGAGCAACCGAAATGGTCATTAGTAATATCCCATTCCCAATTACCCACATGAGCAATTCGTTGCGCTTCCGCCAGGCTGGCCTCACTACGACGCAAACGCGCATGAGATGCTTGTATCGAGTGTAACATCTCGTTAATCGTTATCGCTAAATGGGCCAATTCATCTTGTCCAACCACGGTGACGGTCAAATAATCTTCAGTGGTTCGAATGTGCCGAACTTCTTCACTTAAAATAGCCAGTCGAGCCAACACTAAACGTTCAAACAACCATAGAATTAAGACCGCGAAACCTAACGCCAATATCAACACCACCAGGCTTAAGGAGCGTAAACTGATTAATCCTTGATGATAAATTTTTCTGGGTAAATCGATTCGTACTAAAGCCACCGGCTGTTGATATATATCTTTTAGCAACACGTACCCTGCAATCTGGTTTTTACTCAAAATTTGTATTACACTACGAGTATTCAATAACTGCTGCCGAGCGCTCACAAAATCATCCAATAATGGCTGATGGTTTAACAATCGCACCTGTAATGACAAATTCGTTAACCGGCTAAAACGTTTAATTTCAGCTTGATCCAAGATACGCCCCATCAATAACGTCCCACGACTAGGCCCTAGTCCTTCACTAGATAAGATAGGACGACAAGCGACTAATATCAACTGTCCTTCTAGCACCAGAAAACCGCTGACCTGGCCTTGATTCGTCTCATTGTAGGTAAATAATTTATTATGTTCAAACTGACTTTGAAACCGCGTTGGTAATAACTGAAGTTCCGCCGTTTCAGAATTATAGATTTTACCAAACACCATCTTACCAGTTTTATTTAAAATGATAATCAGATTTAGATTTAAATTCAAAAACGTCGAATTGGATAAATTAGAAGTGACGAAGGGTTCATTATGATCAATCATATATCGGTAAGTATCATCCCAAGCCGAATAATCACCGGCTTCCACATACAGACTATATAATTCATCGGTTAACACATTTACTAAACGAGTAATGTTATTTTCTACCGATTGCGTTTCCAGATCATAAAAACCTTTTAGCAAAATTTGATAGGAAACGACCAACAACATCAGTAATAATCCAATGAGCGCACTGCCCACCACCATGAAAGTTTTTTGACGTAATGTCATAGTATAGAAACCACCCCCAACCACCCCCAACCACCCCCAACCACCCCCAACCACCCCCAACCCCTCCTTAGTAAGGAGGGGAGAAAAGCAGGGTGGTTCACTCCCCTCCTTACCAAGGAGGGGTTGGGGGTGGTTCACTCCCCTCCTTACCAAGGAGGGGTTGGGGGTGGTTCACTCCCCTCCTTACCAAGGAGGGGTTGGGGGTGGTTATTTTACTTAACTACCCCCTCCCCCAACGTCACCTGCTTGCCAAATTTTACCCCTTGGCCAATTTTCACATACTCCAGATAACTACCCGTTTGGATAGACACTTGTTCTAACCAAGCCGGTGCTTGGGGGTTGCCCATAATACGACCGGCTAATTTGCCGCCGCGTAAATAAGTAGCCGCCGCCAGAGAGACATTTTTAATCGTGCCGCCTACTTTGCTGGTATTTAGAATCACCCCTCCTAGCACTCCACCCTCCAACCGCATACCACGAAATTCAATATTTTCCAATAGCCCAGCATTGGTAATATAGCCAGTGACCACGCCCCCACGTACCACGCTACCAGGCAAAATTTCTAAATTTGAGACCCAACCTTGGCTTTCAATGGTGCCCACAATTTTGGCATGAGACAGACTGGCTTGCTTACCCAGCACTAAATCCATGGTTAAAGTGCGCCACTGGGCATGGCAAACCCAATTTAGCCAATTATCCGTGGGTGGACAAGGATAGTTAATAAGTATTGGCGCGACCGCAATTGGCGCCACTGGCTGAGGAATTGGCGTGACTAACGGCGGCTGAGGTTCAACAGGCGAAATTTTCTCAGCCGATACCGCTGGTGCTATCTCCTCCACTGCGGGCACCGGCTCAGGCACTGACGACAATAAAGAATTATCGGTCAAATTCGCCACACAAGTCATGGTCTGCGTTAAAGTCACCTGACCATCGGCACAATCCTCCTCCCCAGACCACCCTAAAAAGGTCGTATTAACATCTGGGACCACGGATAATGTCACCGTCGTCCCCACTGGATAATCAGCAACCAGTTGATTATTTTCAGCCGTAGGCAATGAAATTTCGATACCCGCAGGGTCACTATGAATAGTCGCCAGACCAGTGCCCAGTGGTTGCACCATCAAACTGGCCATTTCTACCACTGGCGTTATTGGAGTCCAAAACAAGTTTTGGACAGGTATCAAGTCAAATACCGCGATACAATTTTTATCCGCAGTCATGGTCAAAGTTACTGGCGCGACGAGAGTTTCACAATCACCTTGCCAACCTTTAAACATAGAATATTCATCGGCTAAAACAGTGAGCGTGACCAAAGAATCAACCGCCAAATCATCACTACATGAATGACCGCAATCAATACCAGAATCACTACTAATGCGACCATTTCCCGCACCCACTTTAATGACCGTGAGCCGATGGTAAGGTACGGCCCCGGCATCGGCCGCTGGTATTGGCACTGGTGCTATGACCGCGGTGGAATCAGGGTCGGCTACCGTTACTGTGGGTGGAGGCACTTTACGAAAATAAGCCACGCATAAAATGTTATCGGTCATCAATACATTACTGGAGACACATTTTTCATGTCCACCCCAACTACTGAAAAATGAACCTGGTTTAGCCACTGGTATCAATGTAACAGTCGTCAACACGTCATAAACAGCCTGACAAGTCCCACCGTTATTATCACAAGACAATTTGCCGCCAGCCGTGTACACTTGTCCTTGGCCACTGCCATCTACTGCCACAAATAATCTCACCGTGGGTAAAGGAGGAGTGCCACTACCATGGCTAGTTGGAGTCTCCGGCAACGGTGTCGGCGGTGTTGGTGGTGCCGGCGGTGTTGGTGGCGTGGAAGGCGCAATGTCATTATCCGTGAGATTGACCGTAACCGGCGCGATAGTTAAAGAGGTTGGATAAGCCGCCGCATCCCCGGTCGTAAGCGCATGGGTGATAGTACCCGTGTGATTGCCTTCTACTTGGTTATCATCAATAGCGGTAACAGTGACCGTTTGCGGATTAAAAGCGGTCAGGTTATTGGCAAAAGTTAGCGTATTAGGGGAAATGGTCACTTGGGTATCACCGGTAATAGCCAAAGTGATAGACGTAGCGGGTACGGTAGCCAATTTCACCGTGTAAGTCGTCGCCGAGCCGCCCTCGGTAACTGTAACCGTGGTGGGCGTAATAACCACACCAGCGTCATTATCGGTCACTTTGGCAATAATGTCAGGAATGTGTTCACTTTGGTAATTAGAGTCAGCGGAGGTGACTTGGTGATGAAGGATACTGTTATATGGTCCTTCAGGAAGCGTGTCATTGATAGCCCGCACCGTAATCGTTTGCGCCGTTAGGTCGTTTAAAGTGAGAGACCGAGTGGTACTAAAATTAGTGCCATCTGAACTGACTTCCGTTTGGCCATCGGTGGTGATAGTGATGGTCACTGGACTGCTGGGAGTGGTATTTAGAGTCAAAGTATAGGTATCAGTGCTACCTCCTTCGATAACTTCAGTGCTACCGCCGGATTCAATAAAAGTAACCCCTGGCGAGTCATTATCATGGACTGTGACGATGACAGTGGGAGTGTCTGTGGTATAAGCAGAGGCCGTAATGGAGACCGTGCAAGTCTTATCATCTTCGGCAATGCTATCATCCACTGCGCTGACCGTGACATCCACGCCGGTGGTATTCCAAGCGGCAACTGGTAGCGTAGCAGTGGCGGGCACAGTACATTCCGTAGTTGGCGAAGCGGAAAGATTGAGAGTGACATTGGCCGTCGGTTGACTGTTCAGTTTGATGTTAAAATTGGCCGTGCCATTGGGTTCACTGACGTTTAAAGTGAGTGGGGTAACGATAAGGCCGGCGGTGTCATCATCGGTGACGGAAACCGTGACATCAGTAGGATTAGCGGCAACACCATTGTAATTAGAATCTCCACTGGTGGAAACGCCAGTGACCACTGTGCAATTTTGCGAGCCATCAGCAATGTCATCATTTTGGGCGGTGATAGTGACCGGAACGGGTATGTCCCAGGTGGCATTGTTAATCGTCACCGACGCAGGAGAGACGTTGCATTGAGTGTTGGAAGTGCTGAGTGGAATGGTAACATCGGCACTGGCGGCTGGTTGACTATTTAATTTAATGGTGAAGGTAGTGGTGCCACTGGGTTCGCTAATGGTGGGAGAGACTGGAGTGGAAACCGTAATGCCAGCGGTGTCGTTGTCAATAACGGTGACGGTGACATTGGCGGGATCGGTGCCGTTGTAATTGGTATCGGTACTGGTAGCGGCAGCAGTGATAATGTCACAAGACCAATCGCCATCGTCAATGGCATCATTGGTACCCGTTACAGTGACAAACACTGCTATACCAACCCCAACGATATAGCTCTGGGTAAAGGAAGAGAGGGAGACGCTGCATTGGGTGTTAGAAGGAGATAAAGCGATGGTGACATCGGCTATATGGGGCACACTTAGGGTGAAAGAAACCATGCCGATATGTCCTTCTACGAGGGTTAAGGTGGTCGGATTGATAACAATTTGTGGGTTGGGGCCAGGGCTACCGATGTCTCTATCTTCTGCGGTAGGACGAGAACAACACGAGGTGCTTTGGTAGCCGGTGAATAGGGGAGTGGTACCATTGACGGTACTTAATGCCCAATTGTTACCTACGTTATTATCAGCACTAAGATTTTTGAGATAAATAGAAGCGGCATCATTATTAGTGGGCCATCCACTGGTATTAGGATAGTTCACATTTTCAAAAGCACTCTTATGATTAACATGATCCCCACTGTATCTGGCAAAACTGGTCCATAAGCCAATGCTATCTCCTGCATTATTGAGTTGCATGGAGTTGGTATCCCAATCTGTGATGGCAATCAAATTGATACCTTTTCCCCAGGCCTCCGTAAAATCCTCGGCACTGATTCCGATTCCTGCAGTTGGGGTGGCATTGTATAGAATAGCCGTCTGTCCTGCTGAAATACTACTACCACTGGCAATATTTGCGGAAGCATGGGCGATGCCATTTTGGTCATCTATCACATAATTTGATAAGTCTATCGTGGTGGTGCCGGCATTATAAATTTCAATCCATTCCCAATCAGGTTCAGTCGGACCCCCTTGCGGGTCATACATAATCTCGGTAATAATTAAATTAGGACTGTTATAAACATCAAAGACAGCAGAAGTGAGTACACCTTTGGCAGTAGCGGTGATAGTATATCCTCCTATCACATTATTAGCGGTGGGAGCTGTAAGAGTGGCTTGACCACTAGCGATAAGATTGTTGGGAAAGAAGAAATCAATTTTGGCAGTGGTACCGTTATCGGTAAAGGTAATAATTCCTCCATTTACAGGCTCACCCGCGTTGGCCGGCGTTACCGAAACAATGAGGTCACTTGGGAATGATTTTCCAACTTTGGGACTTGGTTTGCTATTGCCAGTAACGCTCAGATTAAATCCTTGTGATTCAAAGGCACCAATATCGCAATTGCCCACACGGAATTTGCCACGTTGGTCGGTGGCAATTGTAGCCCCCGAAATAATTCCCAAACCGGCCGCATCAAAGTTGTAAGTACAGCCACCTGAATTGCCAGCATCAATTGCTGGACTGCCGGGTAAGAGGGCGTAAGTTTGGGTAGTTCCTCCGTAGTTGCCAAGGGCACCCAACCGAGGGGGAGGGATACTGCCAATGAGGTTGTTGCCTTGGTCATTATAAGTACCAGTATTGTTTATATCTCCTCCTGTATTTCCTGAGACGAGGCTGTTAGCGAGGTTCACGGTGCTAGTTACGATCTTAATGCCCGCGCCTCCTGTATTTCCAGCCACCGTGGTATTAACCAGGTTCACAGCACTTCCTATTCCTTGGGTGTTGATACCTCCTCCTGTGGTTGCTGAATTACCAGTGAAAGTGCTATTGGCGATATTCACAGTACCGCTATTGTTGTAGATACCCCCTCCATTTCCATTCGTTGCCGAGTTACCTGAAAAAGTGCTGTTAGCGATATTTACGGTGCCAGCATTATGAATACCGCCACCCGATGGACCGAAACCCGTTGCTGAATTACTCACGAAAGAACAGTTGAAAATATTCACTGTGCCACCAGCAACATTTTGGAGACCACCCCCGGTATTGTTATTGTTGCCTCCAGTGATGGTTAAATTCTTCAGAGAGAGAGTTTGACTAGAGTTCACATAAAACACTTGCACAACACCACCGCCACTGATGGTAATATTTTGACTCGTCCCATCAATGGTGAGATTTTTGGTGATATTCAGGAGTGTGTTCAAAGTAATGGTAGCACTGGAAATGCTAAAGTTAATAGTATCTCCCGTGGTAGCATCAGTAATGGCTTGTCGTAACGACCCTGCACCGCTGTCGCTATTATTGGCGACAGTCCAAGTAGCCGCCTGACTGGCCACACTCACAGCCAAACACAATCCTATGAAGAAAATAAATTTTACCGAATTAATCAAAAAATCAGTGAAGTGGGTGAATCGAAAAAGATAATGAGCACTCATAGCCGTAACTCCTCTGGTCAAAAAAGTGGTGGAATAATGAGATTAAAATAAAATTAATAAGTGATTGAAAATATTAAATTGACATTATGATAATATTACTTATCTATTACCAAAATGTCAAGGAATCAATAACAAACGCTAGGTGCTCAAATCTTGGTTAAATCACATAACTGATTGAAAAATCACACTTAGATTTGACAACTTTTTTAAAGTTGTCAAATCTTTTACCCCTACCTCAATTCGCCATCTGCTTAAATGCCGTAATGTCTTCCCCAATTAACCAACGATACCAACCCGGAATCGGAAATTGTTTAGACACATCAGACCACACAATCAATTTATGCGTACCATCTTTACAAATAATCGCCGTTTCCCGTCGCCACGGATTCTCCATTTCCCCAGTTATCGCTGACTCACTCATCTCTGCCGGTAAAGACAACTTCTCTTGCTCTTGTTGGCAATCCGCAATTTCCGTCGCCGCATAACCCGTTACCTCCTCGCAATGACGATTCCATAAAATTACTTTACCACTCTCATCATAAGCCTTCAACATCACCGGCATGTGTTGAATCAATAACCATAACCGCTCCTCACTATCGCATAACCGCTCCATCACCCGCTCCTGATCGGTAACATCTTGACCAATAAACCACAGCGAAAATCCACTCATCTTGACTTCCTTCGACACCGACCAAGCAATATTTCGTTGTTCTCCCTGTTTACACGTCAGGCTCAATTCCCACTGCCGAATCTCTCCATAATGCGCTAACATATCACGTTGAGTTTGAAATAATTGTTCTCGATACCCCGGTTCCGGATACAATAACTCCCAAGCTCTCGAATTACCGACAATGTCAACTTTCGCATAACCCGTCACCCGTTCACATTCATGATTCCAGACCACAATATTCCCTTCCTCATCCAACGCTTCCACCATCATCGGCAAATTCTCCAAGGTCTGTTGCAAACGTCGCTCACTGGCCAATAAATCCTGCAAAGTTTGCTCATGTTCAGTCACATCTTCGCCAATTACCCATTCTAAATCAGCAATTTGTGAACAATCCTCCAAAGTTGACGACGACTCCGAGTGGCGACCAACCACCATAGAATGATTATCGCTCTCCGCCGATAACCCTGACTTATTCTCCAATAGCGTTTGATTCATCGACCACGCAATGGTTTTTTGTCCCCCACTTTTACAATTTAAAGTCCATTGCCATTGTTGCCAATTCTCATTATGCTTAAGCAATTCCAACGCGCTACTACCCATTTGTTCACGATAATTGGTATTCGGATACAATAATTCCCAAGCTCGACTATTATCAACCATCTCCGTAGCCTTATAACCAGTTACCTGTTCACATTTTTGATTCCACAAGGCGATGTTGCCCTCATTATTCAGTGCATACACCATCATCGGCAAACTTTGAATACCACAACGTAAACTCGCTTCCCGACGTTGCGTTGCTTGCAACTCTTGCCGTAATGCCGCCTCCGTTTGTAATTGCTCAGTCAAATCCACCGCAAACACAATCAACCCGCACACATAATCGGTCTCATTGCGATACGGAATTTTATACATCAGCCAATCCACTTGAAAATACTCTTCAATAATTCCCAATGCCGGTTTACCCGAAGTCATCACCTGGTAATCTGTGGCCTGATACAAATTAGCATATTCTGGCTCCAAATCATGAAACGACATCCCAACCAACTTTTCGGGATAAGTATCCCACAGTTTAGCCACCAATTGATTGACTAGCACTAATTTATCATTCCAATCTTTATACCAGATGGCAAACGGGGCCGCATGAAAAATGGTTTCATACTGTTGCCGTTGATGACGCAATTGCCGTTCTAACCGAGTTCTTTCCGTCATTTCTACCGCAAATATAATCAAACCGGAAATATTACCGCTGGCATCGCGATAAGGCACTTTATCCATTTGCCAATAAAAACCTTCCGCATATTCAGCTAATAACCCAAATTTAGGCTCCCCGGTTTTGATAATTTCAAAATCATCCAAATGATACTTTTCTGCATAATCGGGGTCCAATTCGAAAAATGACATGCCAATCAATTTATCCGGTGTCACATTCCACCGTTGAGAGGCATATTGATTGACAAATACAAAACGATTATGCACATCTTTGTACATAATCGCCAACGGGGCCGCTTGCAACAAGGTTTCATACTGCATACTTTTATCGCGCCAGGTTATCTGTTGCTGTATGTGTGACGTAATGTCCAAGGCGAAAGTAATCACCCCCACAATTTGACCTTCGGCATCTTCATAAGGCACTTTAGAGGTATGATAATGTTGACCCTGATAAGAATGCAGTCGGCCTAACTTAGCTTCCCCGGTACTCACCACCGCCAAGTCCTCGGTAAAAAACGGTGAGGCTCTCAGTGAGGCTGACTCGGCCAGTGATTTACCGATTAATTTTTCGGGCGTGACATTCCAAGACTGCGCCGCATAACGATTCATTTTCAGCAACCGATTATCGGTATCAGTATAAGTAATCGCCAACGGGGCCGCTTGGAAAATAGTTTCATAGCATTCTCGCTCCTGTTGTAACCATAATTCTAACGCCTGTTGTTCAGTCACATTGTGCATGACGACGAAAAATAGTAACAAACTACCATGCTCATCTCTAATCGCATCAAACCGTTGCCAGGTATAAAAAGGTTGACCTTCTGCATCCAAGACCGCTAACACCCCTTCCCAAGTTTTACCTTCTTGCAATAATGGCGTAATTTCTTGTTCAAAAATTTGCAAAGTGTCGATTGGACATTGCCGCGCAAAATCCTCCGTCGCTAACATTTGCAAAGGCGAACGAGTGTATTTAAACAATTTTTCATAAGCCTGGTTAAAATAAAGCAATTTGCCATCCGCTTTCCGCACCACCATGGCTTCATGAGAACTTTCCACAATTTTCTTAAATAAACGCAATTGCTGGTAAGTTTGCTTGCGCTCACTGATATTGATACCAATGGCCACAATAGATTCCACTTGATTAGTGGTCTGCCAGAGCGCATAGAAATGCCATTCAATGAGCACGACTGGTTTAGTTTTTGGTTTAATCGCACTTTCTAACATCACTACTGAGGATTTATTGATGCTGGCCTTAACGGCATCAGTCACAAACGGCAATTCGGCCCTGGGCACTAACAGTTTGAAATAATCTTGTTGGAGGATTTCTCCTAATGAATACTCAGTCATTTGTAATAAAGCCGAATTAGCGGTTAAAATATTGCCTTCCGGGGTAAACACTAGCCAGGGTAGCGGCGAGGTTTGAACCATTTTATGACTGAGCATTTGTGCTTGATACCATTGCTCCTCTTGTTGTTTGCGAATGGTGACATCCCGAATGGTGACACACCATAACAAACGATTTTTAAATTTATAGTTACTGACATTCAATTCGACGGGAAAACGGGTACCTTCTTTCTTCAGATGCCAATCTAAATATCCGCCTTGTTGAATAATTTTCTCCCATTGGCGCGTGGCCAACAAACTGTCCATGGACTCTGCAACCAGTTTATCTAAGGTGAGTCGTGACCATTCTTCTTTCGTATAACCATAATAACTGGTAGCGACCTGATTAGCCTCCACAATTTGTTGCGAGCTATGTTCAATCAGTAAACAAGCGTCTGGTTGTTCCTCAAACCACTGCCGATATTTCATCTCACTGTCGGCCAAAGTTTCTATTACCTTCTTGGTAGCGGTGAAATCGCGGACGGTCAAAATGAATAGCTTTTTCGTTTGCCATTCGAAACTACCGATCATAACTTCAACTGGAAATATGGTACCGTCTTTGCGACGATGATAACCATTTTGCACCGCGACATTATCACTCAGCGCAAATTTTTCATTTGCGGTGAACATCGGGGCCCGATTAAAATTTAACAACTCTTCACGCAAATAGCCATATAATTTAGCGGCGGCGGAATTTAAATCTAAAATGCGACCTTGGGCATTCACCAATAACACCGCATCGGCTTGACACAGGAACAATTTAGCAAATTTTTCGCTGGTGTATAATGCCTCCTCCATACGTTTCCGTTCAGTAATGTCGATGAAAGAAATTAAAAAACGATAGCCTTCACCGCTACTATCACGTAAGACAGTACCTTGGCTATGGACCCAGCGATAAGAGCCATCTTTATGTTGTAAACGATGGGTTTTATCGTAGACTGGGTGAGTTCGCTCTTTCAAACACGCTTCTACTTCTTTGATTACTTTGGTATAATCATTCGGATGAATCCGGGCGTACCAAGTTTCAATCTGTGAATTAAGCTCATTTTCCGAGCAACCGACGATGTGCTTCCAGCGCGGTGAATAATGAACTTGGTTGGTATGTAAATTCCAATCCAGCACTCCTTCGCGCTTATTTTCCATAATAAATTCAAAATCTTCTCGGGCCATCTGCACGGCTTGTTGGACTTCGGCATTGTAAATGCTGATGTCAACCCCAACTACATAATAAACCGGCTCGGTATTAGAACGAGTGACTTCCCATAACACATCACGGTAAGAGCCATCATTATGACGAAAGCGATTCGTGAAATTAACGAAAGTTCGGTTGGCGGTTAGTTGTTCTAAATGTGCCTCGGTCTTGCTTTTATCCTTGGGGTGGACTAATTCAAGGTATAAACTTTTATAAATATCACTGGTCGAGTAGCCCAATACCTTCTTCCAAGCAGGATTGACTTGACGAAAATTGCCAGCAAAACCTACCACTCCAAACAGTGATAAACAAGTAGCAAAAAAATTAGTATGTTGCGGATTATCAATTAACATAACAGTCTCCTCACCAATTAATGATTCCATTTTCTCGTGAGCCGGGTCACTCACCATTCATCGTAACTATTTGAAAAAATTCAGATGATAATGGGTTAAACCAAATCGATGAAATCATCATAACGGCTTTACTCAAGATTATCTACTCTAAGATAGTTAGTAAATATAATAAGTTATCATTAATGACCAATTAACGTTTGTGGTTAAATCAAGAGTGACGGTTTGTTGATAACAATAACAACTGTCATCAAATCAACAGGCACTATTTTTAACTTGAGCGGCCCTGCTTATAACAGCAAATCACCTGTGTGCTTACTGGTAGCCACAATATTGATTGATTAATGATTAGTTAACTTGCAATTAACGTGCAACATGAATAATATGTGCAATCTGAATAATAAATTTTAGCGTTGATAACTGATTACCCTACCAGCCAATAGTGCTAAATTTCCTAAACTTTTGAAGTTTAGGAAACTTTGAACCTTGGTAACTCATTGAATTTTAAGACCTCCATTAATTTAGAGGGACTACCACTGATTAGCCGCAGTCAACGCTATTGAGCCAGTTGGATAAACAGTTGTGTTTAACTAAGAATACTGCTAACATACTCCTTTTATTAACCATTTTGAGGGAAAAATTCACCATGCGATTATCTTATTATCTTATTGTGTTAGGACTAAATTTGTGGCCTAACTCTTTGCTAGGGGCCGATACCACGTTAAATAATTCTTTAACGTCAGAAACTTGGCCCACTATCCTTACTACTGAGTGGTTGACTAAACAACAGCAGAATCTCACTCAAGCTCAAACCAGTTTAATCAAAGAACGTCAGGTTTGGAAATTAGAAGGGGACAAGTTCGCGAAACAATTGGAAACCGTGGAAGAAACTAAAGCGACTTTTACTGAGGAAACCTTAAAGCAAGCGGCCGCTGATAAGGACACTGCTAATAAGGCGCTTGAAGCCTCACTAGCCGAACGGCTAGAAACCAAGAATCAACTGGAAAAATTCAATCAGGCTTTAGCGGAACAACAAAAATTGTTAAACAGTTGGTTAAGTGCGATCGTCCCCGTGGTGCCGCCCGAGACCACGGACCAGGCAGTAGTAGCTAAATCTGCTACGACCAAAACTACCAAGAAAGATTCGCCTGCTACGCCCGAATCTAAAACGTCAGCAATAGTTGACCAGGTTAAGGAGTCAAAGACCGCCACCCCTGAAAAAAACCAGAAGCCGTCACCGGCAACCACGGTCCCAGATAAAAATAAAGACGAGAAAGGTTCTACTGCCACCACGGCACCTCAAACCGACACCGCGAAAGAGCAGACCGCACCGGCTGCCACGACTCCAAATTCGACTAAATCTAAGCAACTGTCTGACGAATCTGTAGCCACGAAAACTGAGTCGAAAAAAGGTACCGTGGCCACGGCTACTCAAGTTGCTGATACCTCGCCAAACACCGCGGTGCCGGCGGCTGATGCCACTGCACCGGCCACACCGGCCCAAATTGAGGAAGTGAAAAGCCAAATTAGCTTATTGCAAAGTGGCATCACGGTACAAACAGCTTATCTTAAAGTATTGGAAGAGCGTTATCAAGCAGCCATTAATCGATTGAAATTTGCGATCCAATGGCATGATAAAATCAACGCGCATCTGCAACAACAGCAACTTCAAGACCAACAACAGGGATTGCAAAAAATGCAAACCAGTATCGCGAATATTCAAGATGCCTTGAAATCGCAACGAACTGACTTGCCTAATAAAATTGCCCGTTTGGAAACCACTCAAGTGACCGCGGAAGCGTTTCGCGAAATGCTCGACCAAGCCGCTTTAAATGCCGAAACCACAGCCATTGAAATTGAAAATTCGAAGTTAGAAACTCAAAATATGGCCACGACTTTGGAGACTCAACAACGTAATCTACAAGAGCAACAACAAAAATTAGAAACTTTGCGTAAAACTGCGATGCCGGACCCGGCGCAAAAGGAAGTGCAGGTGTTGATTATTGCAGGTTTTGAAAATGATCTTAAATTCCAAACGCAACATTTAGAATTGGATCAACAAAATCTTAATCTAACTAAGCAAAAACTGGAACAATCGGAAAAGCAATTGCAACTTCTGACGGAATGGAATCAAAAACTGCAAGCGGTGTATCAACAACGTCAGCAACAATTTTTAGAAGCGCAAGTGCAACAAGAGCAACAGCAATATTTTTCGCAAGCCTTAGAATTTCGGCAACAATTAGAAGCTATTCCCGACACCGCCCCGATCACACAACGTGGATTGTTGAAAATTCAAATTCAACAAGCTAAAGAGCGAGCGGTACAGGTCAAACGACGTTTACAAATGGCGCATGTGAGTGAGCAGTTACAACAATGGCAAGCGACTAGCCAGCAGAAAACGGCAGCAGCCGAAATTTATCAAACGCTCGCGGTGTTACAAAATTTGTTAAACAGTATGGGGAGTTTAACCGATGAATTAACACTGTTACAAAATGAATTGACTGACAAAATACAAGTCTTTGACAAACAACTAGACGTGCTGAAGAAAAACAGTGAAACTTTGAATAATGAAGAAGCTGCTAAGTATAGTGCCCAAGCCTTGCAAGTACTAACTACTTTGACCACCAGTTTACGTGAGGAATTAGCAGAAATTCCTAAATTGCAAACTAAAGCCGAAGAATTACAGAAACAATTGGAGGAGACTTATAAAAGTACTTTACATCAAGCACTGTTTCGCGTGCGCCAATTACCTAAAGACGTTGCGGAATGGCTAATTTTATTCAACACTGGAATCACTCCCCTGCCCGGTTTATTTTGGCAACAAGTGCAATTAACCGAACAAAGTTTAACACAAGCAGTGCAACAAACGACCATGCAAAATTGGCAAATTTTCAGTGTCTTGGCGTTGGTCTGGTTACTGTTATTGTGGGGGGTGTTAAGATGGCGTGGTCAGAATTTAACCGCGAAGGCCCCCGCGACCCGCCGGAGTTTTGTCATCTATGGTAGCTTGCTGGGATTGCGTTTGTTACAACTGAATGTGAATAGTATCGCCTTCACTGGGCTGTTTCTACTCCTACTCTGGTTAGTTGCACCTGCCAGCGCAGCGGTTATGTTTATTCTCATTTTGGTATTAGGAGGCTTGGGCATCAAATTAGTTATCAATGGTATTTTGATGTTTGTAGCGGATCCTGAGTTAGCGAGTTCGATTCAAGTGAAACGGCCCTGGTTAATCCGAATGAGCGTGATTGGTTTAGGACTGTTAGTAATGATTACCGCTCTGGTACACGTTGAACAGGAAGGTTATGCGTTAAAAGTCTCTTTGATTACTCGTGATTTGATTGATACGTTATTTATGTTGGCGTTATTGCTAATCGTGTGGCCGTTCTGGCAATTTCGTAAGCTCTTATTAACACAGTGGCAGACCCACCATAGCGAAAGCGAAGCGTCGGGCGGATTTTTGCTGTCGCTGTTTACTTTCCTTATTCCTCTTCTAGTGGCCTTGGTAGCGCTGTTAGGATTGGTGGGTTATATTAATCTAGGATGGAATCTGGCCAAACATTTAAGTTTGTTGTTATTGGTACTCACGGGTTGGTTAATTGTCAGAGGCTTAGTCACGGATTTGATGAATTGGTGGAAACGAATAGCTACAGCGCATTACCGCATGGCTATTTTATGGGTCGAGAGTCTAATTCCATTAGTTCATAAACTGGTGGAATTGGCTACGATCGTCTTAGCTGTACTAACGCTGGCTTGGCTCAACGGTTGGTATTCCGATGTCGCCGTGCAACAGGGTATCACCGCTTTTCTCAAGTATTCCTTATTGAACTTGGGTGACCAACCAATTACCATCGGGAATGTCTTGCTCTCGTTTTTTGTGTTGTGGGTAGTTTTTTGGCTTAGCGGCTGGTCACGCCAAATTTCTTATCAATGGGTATATCAGAATGTTAGTGATACCAGCGTTAAACAGAGTTTATCCGTCTTTACTCAATATACCGTGATGCTAATTGGACTGCTCATTGCTTTAAAGATTATTGGTGTCAATCTTACTACGTTGACCGTATTTGCCGGGGCGATCGGGGTTGGTATCGGTTTTGGTTTGCGGGACCTCATTAATAATTTCATCAGTGGTATTTTACTCCTCGTCGAACGTCCTTTACGCCATGGCGACCTGGTCAATGTAGCTAATTATTATGGCACGGTGGGGCGAATTGGCATTCGTTCTTTAACGGTCGAGACTTTCGAAAGTCAGGCCGTGGTTATACCTAATTCTGAGGTCATTTCGCGCATTTTTGTCAATTGGACCAGCCATAATACTTTGCGGCGAATAACTTTGAATATCAATGCCAGCTACGAGGCGGACCCTCAAGTCGTGATTAAAATTTTGATTGGCGTGTTAGAACAAACCCCACAGGTACTTACTAAACCCCCGTTTAAGGTGTACGTAGCTGAGTTTACCGAGTTGGCGATGAAATTTCGCCTCGATTATTTTATCGATCTCAAAACGACTAATTTTCTCCAAGTTGGATCCAATGTATTGTCGAAAATTTGGGAACGCTTTAAGGTGGAAAATATTCATATTCCAACACAATCACAGTTAATGGTTGACTTGACCAAAGATTCTCCAAGCCAAATTTTATAAAGTATCCTTATTTTATAAAGTATCCTTATCGTCGGTTTTCTTCTCGTTGCCGTGAGCAACGCGCCAGCGTGGGAATGCCGTGAGCAACGCGCCAGCGTTGCGAGAAAGGGACGCTGGCGCGTCCCGACGGCATTCCCACGCTGGCGCGTGGGAACGAGATAAGCAGAAATTTTTTCGTATATTCTTTCTCCCTCTGGGAGGGAAAATACCGCCGAATTTCGGCTTCAGTAGTTATCATCGATTTAACGATGCGCGACCACTTTATGGAGAGGAGGATGAACCGCAAAGTATTCACGGATTCCTGCTAAAATCGCCTGCGCAATTTGCCAACGATACTCAGAATCGTTCAATTTTTTTTCATCGTCAGAATTTGAAAGAAAAGAGGTCTCTATTAGAATGGAAGGAATTTCCGGGGAACGTAAAACCATAAAATTCGCTCGTTGGACCGAAGTAAAATGGTTATTCCCTACGGTCTTCAACGTTTTCAACACACTGTTACCAACCAACGCACTAGCTTCCAAAGTACCCGCTTGCGATAAATTAATCAACACCGACGCTAATAATTCATCTTTGTCATTGAGAGTAATGCCTCCCAATAAATCGGCGGAATTTTCTTTATCGGCCAACCACTGTGCGGCTTCACTACTGGCGCCACTTTGTGATAACATATAAACTGAAGAGCCGTTGATACGACTACTGTCAGGGTACGCATCGGCGTGAATGGAAACAAATAAATCCGCCTGGTATTCACGCGCCAATTCTACTCGTCGTCGTAATTCTAAAAAATAATCACCGTTGCGAATCAAAAAGGGACGCATTCCCGGTTCCGTTTCGAGCTGTGTCGCTAAGTCGGTGGCGATACCTAACACCACTGCTTTTTCTAAAGTACCATTTTGGCCCACGGTACCCGAATCAATGCCGCCATGACCGGCATCAATGGCTATCAAAATTTCTCTGGTAGAAATCAGCGTTTCCATAGCCACAGGTTTATTTTCTAGCGGCGTGACTGGGGTAACGGTATGAATCGCCTCCGGTAATAGGTTAGAAGAGAAAGCCGATAAATTAACCAAAGCTTTATTCAAGGAGGAAGAGAGAGCAGTGGTGGCACGAGGAGATTGAGAAGTGCTCATTTCTATTACCAGGCGATAACCGTATTTACCAGTGGGTTTCAGTAAAAAACTTTTAGTATGTATTGTTTTGTTTAAGTCTAACACTACCCGTAAGTCATTGTCATTACGCACTGCGCTACGGATTTTTTTTATCAACGACTGAGGATGAGGTATTACTTCCAGGTCCTTAGACAACAGGACATTTTTTAAATCTATTACTAATCGATCTGGTGTTGGAAGGGTAAACACGTTATGAGTGATCGGTGCCGATAGGTCAAAAATTAAACGGGTACTTTGTGGAGTAGATTCTGAAAATTGTATATCATTGATTTTAGTTGAGTTAGCCGATATACTGCAAGAATAAATGATTAAACCCAAAGTGAATAGTAATCGCATATTTGTAGTTGATAGTTGATAATGGATTCAATGAATAATAGAATTAAGAATTAAGAATTAAGAATTAATGGTTGCTAAAAAACTCTTCATCATTTCATGTACTTTCAAATACTAAGCCAGGTAGCTATGACATGAATTGATATAAATTGATATAATTAATAGCCATTGTTATATTAGAAAGAAAATTTTAAGCGATGACGCTAGAAAGTATCATTTGAAATTTAAATTTAGTTCATATTTATGGCTGTTATGGGCGCTATCATTTAAAAATTAAAAACTAACAATTAAAAATTTGAATCCTACAGAAAATTTTAGTGATAATACCGAGCCATTCTTCGATGAAATTGGAGTCCGGAATTTATTCCGAGAAATCTGTCAATTGGTGGAAAGTTATCAAGTCTACCACGGAATAAATTCCGGACTCCAACCCCATTTATTTGGTTTTTCAAGTTGTGCGGGTTATCACTACTGAATGCAGGACTACCAAAATTTGTAATTCTTAATTGCTATTAGTCTATCTAATATTTAAAATACCTACAACTATCCACTATCCGCTATTAATTATTATGACAGCACATTTAACGATTAGTTGTGAATTTTTCCCCCCACGTACTGAGCAAGGCATGATAAAGTTACGCCAAACTCGTAATCAGTTATTAGTATTAAACCCCGCTTTTTTTTCTGTGACATTTGGTGCAGGTGGCTCCACTCAAGAAAAAACGATTGAAACGGTGGTTGACATTCAGCAACATTCTAGCGTAGCGGCAGCACCGCATTTATCCTGTATTGGTAGTACGAAGGAGAATATTCGCAATTTATTGCACGATTATCAAGCGCAAGGAATACAGAGAATAGTTGCTTTACGCGGTGATAAACCCTCCGGTTGGGCGGGCAGTTTAGGTGAATTTTCGCATGCTAATCAACTTGTTAGCTTTATTCGTGAAGAAACGGGGACACATTTTCAGATTGAAGTCGCCGCTTATCCCGAATTTCATCCTCAAGCCCGTAGTCCTAAAGAAGACTTAGACTATTTCAAACAAAAGGTGGACGCGGGGGCCAATAGTGCGATTACTCAATATTTTTATAACCCAGATGCCTATTTTCGCTTTCTCGATAGTTGTGCACAACGTGAGGTGACAATTCCCATTGTGCCAGGGATTATGCCGATTAGTAATTTTGAACAATTGGCTCGGTTTTCAGATACTTGTGGCGCCGAAATTCCACGGTGGTTACGATTCCGGCTCAAGGAGCTAGAAAACGACAAAGAAGGTTTGCAAGAGTTTGGTTTAGCCGTGGTGACTAAATTGTGTGAACAATTATTGGCAGGGGGAGCCCCGGGCCTGCATTTTTACACCCTTAACCAAGCTACCCTAATTTTGTCGATTGCAAAACGTCTAGGATTATGATAACTCACCTTACGCACAACCACCCCTAGCCCGCCCCTCCTGGCTAAGGCGGGGAGTCGAGACCACCCCCAGCCCCTCCTTATTAAGGCGGGGAGTCGAGCCGGCTAACGCAGTTGGCGCTTACTCCCCTCCTTACCAAGGAGGGGTAGGGGGTGGTTGAGTTAACCGTGCGTAAGGTGAGGGTGCTTACTCCCCTCCTTACCAAGGAGGGGTAGGGGGTGGTTGAGTTAACCGTGCGTAAGGTGAGTGAGAATGTTAAGTTTACAAGACTCCCTTTACCGACCGATTTTTACTTTGCCCAGTTAAATTCAATCTAAAAAATAGGCGTTACGCACTCAGACCGGTGAGTTATGGTTAATCAACTTAACGCTCCCGGCAACTTTCAGAACATTTTGAACAGTCGAGAAGTGATGATGGATTAGGCATAAATCCTAATTCTTTTACTCCCTGCCCTATAGGATATGACAAAGTTATGGCTGATCTACCCAGCTTATTGTTGGTTGATGATGATCCTTTGATTAGTGAATCATTAGCTTTTGTATTAAAAGATAGTTTTTTGGTGCATGTGGTAGCTACTCGTGAGGAAGCTAAACGCTTGCTTTATACGTTACCGATATTACCCAATTTGGCCCTCATCGACTTAGGTTTACCACCAAGCCCGCATAGCCCGGCCGAAGGGTTTATGTTAGTGTCGGAGTTACTGACTTTTAATCCTGCCATCAAAATCCTGATTCTCTCAGGTCAAGATACTCAGGAAAATGTCCGACATGCGTTAACCTTGGGCGCGGTGGATTTTATTCCTAAACCATGTGATATAGGATTACTCAAAACTCGTCTCAAACATCAGCTAATGATTTTTGAAGCCGAGCAACATAAACCTCAAGTGAAGCAGAAAGAATGTGGTTTGATTGGCAAAAGTCCGGCGATGGAAACGTTGCGAGCACAAATCCAACAATTTGCCAACTCACCATTTTCCGTGCTCATTCAAGGTGAGTCAGGTACCGGCAAAGAATTAGTCGCTCAATGCTTACATATTCAAAGCCAACGTGCCAATCTGCCATGTCTTACCCTTAACTGCGCGGCATTTACTATAGAATTGTTGGAAGCTCAGTTATTTGGACATGCCAAAGGAGCTTTTACGGGTGCTAATACCGCACGCTCTGGTTTTTTTGAAGAAGCGAATCAAGGCACTCTCATTTTGGATGAAATTGGCGAGTTGCCATTACCATTGCAGGCCAAATTATTACGAGTGCTAGAAAATGGCGAATATTATCGCTTAGGAGAAACCAAAGTACGCAACTCCTCGGCGCGAATCATCGCTTCTACCAATCGTGAATTGCGCGAGGAAGTCCGCAGTGGACAATTTCGTACCGACTTATATCACCGTCTCAGTGTGTTGACTATCAAAGTACCTCCTCTACATGAACGTAGTGAAGATAAATTATTGCTCTTAAAGAATTTTCAAGAATTTTATGCGGACATGGGTACGTTATTTCAATTCGATACCGAAGCCAAAGAAGCATGGATGAATTACGGTTTTCCTGGTAACGTGCGAGAATTACGAAATATTGTAATACGACTAGGTGCCAAATATCCCGGCCAGTTAATCACTCAACTTCAACTAGAGCCAGAATTGGAAGCCAGCATTGAGACTGAAAATATGCACGAAATTGATTCTAACGAAGCTATCGCCCGACACTTGCAACAAGGCGATTTTGGCTTAGACGAAGTGTTATTAGAGCGGGAGCGTAGTTATATCAATGTAGCTTTAAAACTCAGTCAGGGTAATTTAAGTCAAGCCGCACGATTATTAGGTATTAACCGCACTACCTTATATAGTAAAATGCAACGACTGAGTAAAAATAATACTTAATTCACCTTACGTCCCTTACGCCCCTTACGCCCCCGGGTCCCTCTTTGGTAAGAAGTGGAGTATCCCTGGCAACTCAGGTGGTGTCTATTTCCGGTCTTACCAAGGTCACGGCGTTGGAGTCCAAAGCTTCAGATTTGGCAACGCCGTCTCACCTCGACTAATCTCGTCCAAATCTGAAGATTTGGACTCCAACGCGGCCTAACTTAACGCATGTCTTCCCGCTCCTGCTCCACCAAATCTATTCAACTGCCCTTCCTATTTTCCGCCTCGAGCTGGATAACTTGGGTCAAACGACTCTTCACCCCTTTGGCTTTAGGATTTCTGCTTTATGTTGGCTGGCAATCATGGGACCTGTTAGCCAACATCTTTGCTACCGCACAACTCTCCTACCTACTACTCACCATCGCGCTCTTGATGATACCCCACCTAATATTGGCTCTGGCTACCACGCTATTATTAAAAACCAGCGCCCCGGCTACTATTTCTACTGCTACCACAGTTTCTTACTCAATGGTTTTATACACCATCATCAATCGTTTACCGGCACGTTATCTCCCCGGCGGCATTTGGCATACCGTGGGACGACTACTCGATTTTCACACCTATGGTATTACCACGGCTCATCTTACCGCATTATTTTTATTAGAACATATTTTATCCGCGGCTATTCCTCTCATCTTAGGCGGTATCATCGTCGTCCACTTTCATGGACTCACTGACCAGTGGGGAGCAATTGCAATACTCTTAGTCATTGGTAGCAGTCTAGGAATCATAATAACACCGGTTATTATTCAACGATATATCTTAATCTTCTCCACTTTCCAATGGCGTTTTTATTTACCAGCGATTATCATTGATTTATTTATGTGGTCACTATTGGCACTGGCATTTACTTGCTATTTCAAGGCGTTCACCCTGACTACTCTGGACCTGTCTCAACTGGAAATTGCTGGCGTTTATCTATTTTCCTGGGGAATAGGCATCATTGCTTTATTCGCTCCGCAAGGAATTGGAGTGTTTGAAGTAGTTGCCAGTCACTTATTAAGCGTCAGTTTATCCCTTGGCACGTTAGCGGCCTTAATAGCAGGATTTAGAATTATGGCATTGCTCGCCGATTTGAGTTTATGGGCCATCGGGTTGAAAGTTTTTATCCTCCTTGGGTTTCGAAATCAGGTAGTCCCTCCAAACTAACGGAGGTGTTAAAATTCGGTAGTGCTAAAATGTGGGAACACCAGCAAATTATAGCGGTGCAACCACCTCAATTAGTCACGGAACGACTGGCCGCACACCCTTTCATTACTTAAACCATCGACTTTGAAACCCCGACGGAGTGGACCTGGAACGAAATGAAAAACCTATAGTGTATGTAGATACCCATATTGTCACTCGAATGGCTTCTGGAAAATTTGACGACCTCAGTGAAAATGCGGTTAAATTACTTAATCACGGACGGTTGTTCTATTCGCCGATAGTTGGATTGGAGTTACATTATTTGTATGAACGAAAGCGTTTATCATGTACACCCGTTGAAATGTTGTCTTATCTCGCTAAAGAAGCCAATTAGTAATATTCATCCACCATTGTACTTGAGTTCTGAGGGATAACACCCCTCGAAGGGGTGTTATCCCTACTGGCCAAATTCATTGCCGAACAAATAGGTAAGGATATTACTATAATTCTCTGATGGAGTGGCTGATGGCAATGGTTTCAATGTTAGTTATTTTGCCAATTATTTCGAAATACATGGTGATAGTCTAGCCTATTTTCGGCTGGAAAGCAAGGGGGATGGGTATGAAATGAACAGACCTCGAAGGTTTGGGAAGTCTTCGCGGTCTGGTCCTCAACTTACCTTTGCCTCCCGCCAAAACTCTTCATGTGGGATACCTTGACCCTCTGCGATTCGTTGGGTTGCCGATGTGAAGAGTACCCGGCCATCCTTTACTGGAACAGGCAACTCGGCCAATGGTACCTCGGAATCGTTCAAAACCAATTGGGCTATCGTAGTGCCGTCTGGTGCTGAAAATTCCACTTCATAAGCACCACCGTCAGAGTAGGTTTCAATCAAGTAACCAATCGAACCGAGAGGAACTCCTTCACTTTCATAGTGAGGAGTGGTAAGACGTATACGACTATAGTTGTTTAGCATGAATTACTTTCTCTTCCTTCTTTAAATCGGTAATGCTACGCCAGCTATCTCTACCCCGATCCTGTTGTAATCAACTAAAATATCCCTTTGGGATGGCAGCAAAGATAAAAATTCACCCGCTACAGGCAACCATTCCGCGGGCAGATTTTGACAAAGGATACCTTCGACCGTATCAGGTTGGGTTGGAGAAGCGGTGAACACTTTAAACACCATCCCCTCTTCAGCCTTCACATAAGCATCTCGTAATTCGAGTTGACCAACACGTAGCCGGTGTAACCGTGATTTAGACATCGCCACATATAACCAAAGGTGGAAACCCTCATGCTCTTCTACAGATAAGGCTAAATAGTGTTGCCCAGATCGATTGTTACACAAAAATAATCGTGGTGAATCGTAAAATTCATAGATTTCAATGAGTTTAAGTTGTCCTAACCGAGTAGCTTGAGGTAAATAAGACATGATGATAATTCCTCTAAAAAGTGATTACCTCGAATAATTCCCAAGGTTTCTCCAAAGTAATGGGTAACCACCAAGTATAATGGTTTTTATTCAACTTGACAATCACAGACTGATAAACTTAATATACTTTCTTTCAATTGAAGGGTTAATGATTATGGAAACTCTCGCTTTAACTCATATTACTGACCAATTGTTTCAGATTATTGAGAAGGTCTTGCAAACAGGCATTCCCGTTGCCGTGGAACATCAGGGCCGGGTGGCGCAAATTGTGGCGGTGCAACCACCTCAATCCGTCACGGAACGATTAGCCGCACACCCTCTCATTACTCAAACCATTGACTTTGAAATCCCGACGGAGTGGACCTGGAACGAAATGAAAAACCTATAGTGTATGTAGATACCCATATTGTGACTCGAATGGCTTCGGGAAAATTTGATGACCTTAGTGAGAAAGTTCGTAGGGTGGATTAAGCGAAGCGTATCCACCAAACTTAATAATAGTGGATACTAAATTTACGAACCAATAATCGTTACCAAATTTATGAGCCAATATCGTCGACTTTATTGTCCTGGTTGTTGTTATTTTTTCACAGTGGTCACTTATCAACGAAGACCCTTGTTAGTAGCTAATATCTCACGGCTACGGGAAGCGTTTCGTTATACGAAGTCTAAGAAACCTTTCATTATAGATGCCATAGTGGTCCTCCCAGACCATTTACATTGCCTTTGGCAACTACCCGCCGGTGATCTAGATTTTTCTGGACGCTGGCACCAGTTGAAAAGATATTTTTCGGTCGGTATTGACACTCCAATTAATGACCGGCAGGAGAAACAAGTTTGGCAACGGCGTTTTTGGGAACACCTGATTCGTGATGAGGAAGATTGGGAAAAACATTTAGATTATATTCATTATAATCCTGTCAAACATGGATATGTCAGTGATCCTTCTGAGTGGCCGTATAGTTCATGGTCACGGGCCGTGGCTAAGGGGTGGTATCAGCAGAGACCCTGGCGAAATTTAGAAGTGTTGGGATTGGAGATTGAAATGGGTGAAATTTAAGGGTGAATGGTGAATGTAGGTAATTGAAATGGTGGATACGCTTCGCTTAATCCACCCTACAATTCTTAATTAGGAGAATTTTTTATGATGGTTACCGCAGTTGAACAATTATATCAAAGACATATTAAGCCGATTTCTGCTATAGAACAATTGCAATAGAACAATTGCAATTACTGGCACTCATTAGCCAGCAATTAGCCAGAAGTCAAGCGGCCAAACCCAAACCATCAAGGATGAACTTGAAAGAGTTTTTCCAGCAGTGTGATAGTCGCGAATTAGGGATCGAACCTGAGTGGCAAGAACCTTTGGCGGTTATTCAACAGTCCAAGAGTACAGGGCAATCATGGAACTCACTCGAATCTTTATAGATACTAAGGTTTTCATGTATGCCGTTGGACGACCTCATTCACTTCAAACGGAAGCACGGAACTTATTTTTCCAAGCGTCAGATAATTCTAACTGGCAATTGTGTACTTCGGTGGAAGTGTTACAAGAATTGTTTCATGCTTACCTCCCTGTAGGTCGTCTGGAAACTCTTGATGCTGCTTTAAACTTAGTTAATTTAAGTGAAATAGAAATTTGGCCATTAGAGGAAGCAGACCTTCGTCTTGCCAGAATTTTGCTTAACCAATTTCCAAAGTTAAGTGCGCGAGATTTGGTGCATCTGGCTTGTTGTCGGCGACGTGGAGTCGTACAAATGAAGTCGTTCGATAAGGGGTTGCTGGCGGCATTTAATCAGATGATAAACCTTGAATGAAAGAGGATGGGTTAAGACCGCGAAGGTCTGGAAAATCTGGGGGTGGAATTTGATTGGATAATCTCGTGTCATTCTTACACTCGGCATCCCATGTTGGCTTGGATTGACTACCGCTGGCAGGTCTCTCCCATTCATTGGTCTGCTCATGATGGTTTAGGTATCGGAATGCAGAGCATTCTGGCAGTGGTGGGCAACGATAAACCTGTGGCCCACCTACTTGGCTTAGAATTCATAGCCGACACTGAAACCAAACCCATTGGAAGCATCAGAATGAAAGTATCTAAAGCCTAAACCAAATTCTTGCCTAGAAACATTAACAAAACCTTGTTCTCCCGCCTTTTTGGTACCAATTTTTCCTCTTTTAGGTCCAATAGAAAAACCTATTTCAGTAAATTGATCTTCATACATGGGGTCTCCAAAAGCACGGGTGTCAATGATGAACAACTCACTAACCAGTTTCATTCCTAATGACGAGAATGGTAGTGAGAGGAGTATACCGTTGCGCGTAATCGTATTGGCACGTTCCGCCCGCAAATCCCAATCTTTGTATTGGAAAGGGAGTGTTTTGGAATAGCCGATTAAATTACCCATACTGACTGAATAATTCGGACGTTCTACCAGTAGAAAATTGCTAGTCAAAGAAGTAGAAACTAATTGGGCAACGGAAGCCACGTCTTCAGAACCAACCATTCCATAACTGAAAGAAGGTGTGAGAAACCAACGATTATTGGTATAAGCAACGGGTGTTTTATAACTAACTCCGCCGATTATCTGATAAACCTTGGCATCTCCATTGATTTCAGTATATTGCAAGGGCAAACGTAGAACAAGTTCTCGACCTGATCCTAGTGGAATCCGTGTTGAAAGAGGAAATGAGTAGTATTTGTAGTCTTGCCCGTTATAAGTACGTTCTTCCCAACGAAAACCGACACCAAGAAGGCTTTGAAGGTCGCCACCTAAATCATTTAATGGTTTATTGCCACCGAAACCAGTACCTATCTCAAATTCATTTTTTCCAGTCTCTTTTTGCGAATTTGTGATTGGGTCAGGTGATATTTTTGTGAGTTCTGTGAGAATAGTATTACCGTCTTTTTTAAAGTAATTCTTCAATTGTTCTACACTATCTTCACGGTCCTTACCAATAAAAATTTTATTGATCTTCAGGTTTGGAACGCTAAACGCCAAAATTCTGCCATCCTTGTCTCCCCCCATTGAATATGGAAAAGAGGCTATTATCGGCAATCCACGGAAATTTAGCCGAAATACACCCGTAGATATATTTCTGTCATACAGATTTTCGATTGAACCTGAACCATATTTAGCTTCATACTCCTGCTTCAGTTTACCTCCATCTTTACCGTATCTTCTTTCTAACTCCTCCTGTTTAAACTGATTTAACAGGTCTTCAGCTTTGTTAGTATTATAGATACTTAAATCGGGACGTTCTTCAACAAAAAAATTGTCTTTAACACCGGGAGTCACGACACAAATTGTCGCACCGAATAAAGTTGAACCCGAAGGACGCTTTTCACAGGAGGAAGTAGCACCAAATACGGTGTTCAAGTCAACGGTAATACCATTATCCGTCACGGTACCTAACTCAAAATCATCAGCAATGGCCAACGGGCCACAACACCACCAAAATATTCCTAGTAATAAGGTTAGTCTTCTAAACATTGATAAACTCCTTGCCACTGTCAATAAAGGAAAATGCTTTAACGCAAACTTTGTCCTCTGGTCATTCATATATGCGTGTCCTTTACGTCCTTTATATCCCAATAACCATCAAGACGACGGCACGCTGTACCTTCTCCGGTTTCTTTGTTTCCATCAATAATAATTCCTACCTGATATTGACGACACGGTCCATTGCTGGTTTGAAGCGTTTGCGTGGACATTAGTTGCCACCCAACGTTCGTATCAGGATTTTGCCATTCGACTATTTGACCAGTGGGAACGTGTTCTAACGTGGCATTGAATCGCTGTTCATCAGCTTCATCCATATAATTTCCAATGGAACTTCCAATGATTCCTCCCCCAATAGCACAAATAAACATAGCAGCCAATCGGCCTTTTCCTTCTCCGATTTTACTGCAAGCCGCGGCTCCTGCTACAACACCCGTGATTGCTCCAATTTTTTGTTTGGTAGCACAGGCCACCAAGGTCAATAACCAAATAGAAATGATAAAAACATGCAAAAAATTTGAGTTCATAATGAATATTCCTTCTCAAAAGAGCTGTTAGTTGCAGGTGATTCCAGTCGGTCGCCGACAACACGTAATACCACCTGGCTTCATAAACAATCCTCCTTCCAGACACGCATCCTCTTGTTGAGATTGTTCATCATCACACGTCGTTCTACTGGAATTGCGACAGCAAAGAACGCCATTGGGTTTGTAGAAGTAATAACATTGGTCTGGAATGGGTTCAACAATACCTGCGTGTACAGGAGTGATGTCCACCTTAGATTGAGGATTTTGCACTTTACCACCAACTTCAATTGGGGCTTCAGTGCGTTTCATAATAGAATGCCAATTGGGATTAGATGAAGCCAATTCATTGTTTAGATTTTTTATAAAGGCATCTGTGAAGAAGCCACCATGTTCAGAATTACCCCAGGAAGACTGCCCTGGTTTGGAGCCAAAGGCAAAAACATGACCTCGATAATTTAAAAATAGTTGGCGATAACTTTCAGATGAGGAGGTGCCTCCGCTTGAACTACCTCCTCTACTCCAAACGGGGCTAAGGGAATCATCAAAATTATTACAGGTGTCTGCTAAAATGATAAGAAATCGTGGTTTCTTGTCTTCTAGCGTGGATTTAACCCAGTCTAGGTCTAAAGCACCACCATCGATGTCCATAGATGGCCAAGGACTTGATTTATTTGAAGCACGTCCACCGTGACCTGCATAATGAAAAATGACTACATCGTTTGATTCTATCGGGAGTTTTTCTAAGGTAGAAGTGACTTTATTACGAGTCAGATGATTACCTGAGATTTCGTAGAATCTTAGTGTCAATTGCGTGTGTGACGAGATAGTGCCAGCCAATTCCTTTATCCTGCTTAAATCTTTGCGGAAACTCGCGCCAGTTTGCCAATCATTTGTATTTGCGACGACGACAGCATGAAGTGTATCGGCCATCGGTGAAGGTACAATCACCCATAGTAATGAGCAAGTTACGAACAGAAAAGCCATTTTTCGAAACATTGGTGTTTATCCTCTTCAGTCTATTCTGGAAAAAGGGGGAATCTACAGAACACATTCCCCCTCCTTCGTAGTTCCTAATCCTGGTTACTTAGGACTCCCAATCAGCCCAACACTTTTTTTCTCCACTCTCCGTTCGGCAACACTCTTGTTTTGTTGCTTTTTCCTTGTAGTAGGAGTCTTTTACACAGATGCCGTTATCTGGTGGCTTTGGTGGTTCAGGCTTTGGTGATGGTGGGGCAGCACATTGATTTCCTGCTACTTTACAATCGTTATGACCACCAGTTGTTCCACTATCATCAGTTGTTCCAGCACCATCAATTACGTCAAATTGGGGCTGTTGAATTACACCAGATCCTACGTTAATAGGTGTGTTAGCACGGTCCATCAGTGTTTTCCAACTTGGTGTGCCACTGGAAGCCAATTCTTTGCTTAAACTGCTTAGAAAGGCATTGGTGTAAAGCCCACCCGATTGGTTGTTTCCATACGAATATTGCCCCTTTATGGAACTGGACGCCAGAATGGTGCCCCGATAGCTTAAGAAAAGCGTCTTGTAGTTTTCGTCCTTTTCGCCTCTCGTTATTTCCTCTCCTCTGGAACCTCCCATCGGCTTGTTACAAGTGTCCCCAATGACAATCAACAAACGTGGTTTTTTCTGTTTAAGCATGTTTGCAACTGATTCTAATCCCAGTGTATTTTGCCAATCACTAAGATACACTGTTGGATATTTTGAGTTTGACTTCTCATCATTGAATCCGTGACCACTCCAGAAGAAGAAAACCACATCATCTGAACTCACATCAGAGACACTGTTGATTGCCCGTTCTACGTTAGCACGGTTCAATTGATTACCACTGATATAATGAGGGATTAAGGCCATTTTTGTATATTCAGAGATGCTTTTCACCAAGCCTTGCAACCTTCTCTGGTCTATTTGGACACTTGCACCAACACTCTCATCATTGGTATCACTAACGATGATGGCGTGAAGCGTAGCAGCTAGAGAGAAAGTAGGGAAAGCAACCATCCCTACCAATACCAGTAGCCAGAAAAGGCTACCCTTTCTTGTCGGAAGACACATAATAATTACCTCTTAACAGTTGATGACGTTAATTTTGAGTGGGTGTATCACCCGCAGAGAATAAAGATTTGCGCAGTTGCGTCAATTCCTTATGCACTGGGTCGAAATCTTCCAGTTTTTCCTCGCCCTTGTGGATAAACAACCATAAATCACATTCAAAAGAGAACAACACATCTACCGCTTCCCGTCCCTTAACAAAATGCAACCCCATTTCTGGACGGAATCGGCAGCGCTTTTCCGCGCCAAAGACATAACTCCCTTCAGAAAAAATTAGGGATTGAAGTTTCTTTAGCTGTTCAGCACTTGGTTTAGCCCCCTCACCGTTGGATTCTATCGGATAATTTCCTAATCTCTGATCTTCTGGAACAGAAGGATCGGGGTCGGGTTTAACCTTAAAACTTTGTACGCGGTCAGGTTTTGCCAATATTTGAATCACTTCACAAGTGAGGAACTTCTGAACACTGGGGGACACGGCATCAGTAGCCATTCCGTCACAAGGTTGAGGCCAGGGTTGCTTTTGATTCGCAGGTTGAGTTTCTTCTCCGCCAATAGGTGGACGTGGTGCAACTTCCCCTATTGGCGCGTGAGGGGTTGATTTTTCTACTTTCGGGTCTGGTGCAGTTTTCTCGTTTTCGGGTGGCAAGGGATCAGGTGTTGGTGGTAAGGGTTTGTTTGCCGACGATGGTTGATTGATCAACGGTGGTGGCGACGTAGTATTAGAAGAGGATGTGCCTTCATCACGGTTAAGCGATTGGGCACTACATGCAGACATGAGGAATAACGACATGCCTAAAGTTAAAAAGAAGTGTTTACTTCGCATTGATTTTCTCCTAGAATGGTAAAAGTAACGCTTAAACTATACTCAGGCGGATTGACTTGCATTTTTTAATGCAGTATAATCCCCATTTACATTTAAATTTAGCGTAATCCCAATTATAAAGTGTGTAATTTCAATTAGTCCACTATCCCCCACTAGCGACTTTACACTAGCATTTGACTAGGAACCCTTAATTCTGGCCTTCATTAATACCAATTAATGTAGTATTAATCGAAAGCCTTGACAACCACTACACACCCAGATTAAACTAGAAGAAATTAACAATCCACTATCCCCCACTAGCGACTTTACACTAGGATTTGACTAGGAAACTTTATAACTCATGCTCGAAAACCTTGACACCCAATTCACTCGCGCCGAAACTGACTGGGACCTAGACCGTCTCTATCAAGACCTCGCTAAAGCCAAACGCAGACCACTCAGTCCTATGGAAAAACTTCATTTGCGCGGTTTGCTTTGTGGTTATAGTCCGAGCAAAATTGCTAAAATCCTGCATAAAAAACCGAAGGGGGTGTATGTAGATTTAGCTAAAACTTTGTATCCCTATTTGGAAGAGGTGGTGGGTAAGGTCGATGAGGGAATTGGTAACTGGCGAAATTTTCGCGAGTGGTTGGGAAAGGCCGGGTATAGAAAAATAAAAGATTCTTCTCAAGTTCATCAATTTTCATCATCATATCCTCCTCTTGTAGCCGCACTTAGCATTTCAAATGTCAACATTGTTATACATCATATTGAAAAAGTACAAGTAGGCAAAAGTGAATATATTGATTTTAGTGGACGAGTGGGGCCGCTACCGGCTTCTGAAGCAACGGAAAAAGATAAACAGGATTGAGTCATCATTTTAGTTATCGTTACACCTTATATAAATTTTTGAAGAATCTAAACAATGTCTCACTTAATTTTGGAGCATCTTACCCGCAATGAGTTGCCAATGGAGTGGGCGAAGCAATTACCAGCAGGAGATACTTTTTCGATGATGATTGTCCCGGAACGATTCACGCCATCGTCAAATACACTGGAACTTGAGACTGCCCATACTCCTTTATTTGGGATTTGGCGGGACCATGAAGAGAGTCAAGATGTCGATTCTTATGTTCGTCAATTGAGGGGGAGCTATTGGATTTGGCAAAGATGTGGTTTTAAACTGACCGATAATAGCAACTTAATTTAAAATGGGAAAATCAGATGGGACGAATTATAGCACAAGTGAAAATCACGAACCTTTTTGAGGAAGATAAATTCATTCAATGTGGGATGTTAGTTGACACAGGTGCAGGGGCGTTAATTCTACCTAACTCTTGGAAAGAGAAATTGGGTCATTTCAAACGTTCTGAAGTAGTAGAACTCTTACTGGCTAATCACGAGGTGGTGAAAGGAGAAGCCTGCTGGCCGGTTGAAATCAAAATTGATGGATTTCGCCCAGTTTCCAATGAAGTCATTTTCGTGGACATGGAACAACAACCTGGTGAAAACTATGAGCCGCTACTGGGATATGTCATTTTGGAACAGGCCCAAGTCGCTGTAGATATGTTAGGACATCGCTTGGTCCCTGTGAAATACATTGATATGAAAAAGTTGGCAACGACGTAAACAAACGTGTTGCCCGATGAAACAAGGTGATAACTTCATGGAAAAATTAATCCTATCAAAAATCTCTACACTAGATAACTATTCATTTAGGAAGCTAAACTTACTATGACCACCCTCACTATTGAAGCCGAAGACGAACTACTCGTGGCTTTAGAGCAAATCGCACAACTCCAAAGGACGACAGTAGAATCTGTTATCAAAGACACGTTGCGACAACGTTTACAGTCTTTCCCAACCACGTCAAATTCTACTGCACCTGTCGACCAAGCTACCTCGTCAAACCGATATTCTTTTCTGGGCATTTGGCATAGCGGTAAACGAAATTTGTCCACGCAAGTGGAAGAGATTTTAGCGGAAGAGATGGGGCGTGACCGCCATTGGAGTTAACCGGTATGAAAAGGGCTTTGCTAGACACTGGTTTTTTGGTAGCCTTGTTAAATGCTGATGATGAATACCATCAAGCCTGTATTACGGCCTTTCTAGCAGAATCTCCTAAACCGCTGTTACCTGATATGGTGGTACCTGAACTAGCTTATATGATTTTGCGTGAACGTAGCTATCCCATTTTAACTGATTTTCTCCATTCGGTAGTGGCAGGAGAATTGACCATTGAAAGAACTACTTTAGGAGATTTAGCTAGGGCCGCCGAAATTTTGCAGAAATATGCCGATAGTCGAATTGATTTTGTGGATTGCGTGATTGCCGCCATGGCCGAACGTTTGAAGATTCGCCGCATTTTGACGGTGGACCGCCGCGATTTTCAATTATTTCGTCCTAGGCATTGTTCGTATTTTGAGATTGTGCCGTAAGTGGTTACTGATAAACAAGTATCTCGACTTAGCAAATACCAAGAATAGTAACTAAGATTTATGGGTGGTATTCGCTAAGTGGTGGGGTACTACTCACCATTTTTAAAACTCAGTAGGAGAAATTCTCATGGAAATTTATGAATTGGTCATTGACATGAAATTACTAGAACGCCGGTTGACCCTGTGGGAAGAAAAATATGCTGTCCTCAGTGAAGATTTTTACGCCGCACTGATGTCTGGTAAGCTCGCCCGTTATGATGAGTAAGTACTGAAGCAGAAATTTTCTGGTATTTTCTTTCGCCCCTCTCCCTCTGGGAGAGGGGCCGGGGGTGAGGGAAAATACCGTAGAATTTCTGCTTCAGTACTTATGAAGAAACCCGTGCGGATTTTAGTCGTTGGAAAGGCATTTATGAAATTTGGCAACGACGTAAACAAGCATATCACCAGAAAATTAATCAATTGGCTGATTTTTCTGAGATACTGCGTAGCCAGCCAGCTTATTAATGATGATTCGTCAGGCCCTAACAGAGGTGGGAGTATGGTGTTTACTTTAATATCGAGTACAACGAATTTAGAAATAAACGAATTGACTCCTGCTTCTCCATTCGTTTATTTCTAAATTCGTTGTACTACTCGCGGTCCTAACTTCGTGGTCCTTAATGGCCAACCTCTACCTGAAGAAATTAAAATTCTGATTAAGAAATAAATTTAACCAGTAACACCTATCCAGGTGGGAATCAAACAATGGCCAACAAATATTTAGGTTCAAGATTTGATGATTTCCTCGCCGAGGAGGGAATTTTAGAAGAATGTCAAAAAATTGCCATCAAACGAGTGCTGGCCTATCAAATTCAACAACTCATGCAACCGGAAAAGTTGTCAAAAACGGCTATGGCCACCAAACTACAAATCAGTCCGACGACTTTGGATAGACTCCTCAATCCATTGGTTTCCGTTACGTTGAAAACGTTGCTAAAAGCGGCCCAAGTCACTCGGAATGAAATTGTTCTTCAAGGAAAGTGAGGGATTGGAGAGGTTGGAAATGTGACCATGAAGAAACAATTTGCTCCCATTCATCCAGGCGAAGTGTTACTGGAAGACTTCTTAAAACCCAGGCACCTTAGTCAAGCTAAATTGGCTAACAGTCTCAAAGTACCAGCACGAAAGATTAACGAAATTGTGCGTGGCAAACGACCCATCACGGCTGACCTAGCACTCCGCTTGGCACAATTTTTTGGCACTTCTGAAGAGGTTTGGATGAACCTACAAACTCATTATGACCTGGAGATGGCGAAAGACCGTCTCCAAGAGAACTTGTCTAAAGAGATTATACCTTACACGTTTACTTCGGTTGATTCCATCGCTACTTGTTGACCAACCATTGATTTTCTCAGTGGCGCTAAAAACTAGCACAACAGGTTAGAGAAGACAACGAACGGTGAAGGAAATAACTAGAATAATGGTTGCGTTCACCAATTCGTGGTGCTACTCGAAACTCAGTAGGAGAAATTTTCATGGAAATTGTGGTAGCGAAATTATCGTAAGCCCGCACCCAGTTGCAAACTTATCGGGCCACCTTGCAGGCGAGATATGGAGA
>DZAL01000001.1:0-24654 GCA_022729575.1 Thiomargarita sp. | reverse complement strand
CGGTGAAATCGGCCAGTAGTGGACAAGGTTTAGACCGGGTGTTTCTGACCGGCATCTCGCCGGTGGTACTCTCGGATTTAACCAGTGCGTACAATGTGGCTGAAAATATTTACTTGCGCTCCGAGTTTAATGATTTATGTGGGTTCCGGCAAGAGGAGATAGCGAACGTGGTCACTCACCTCGTCAAAGAGTGTGGGTGGCCAGTGGAGAAAGCGACGGAAGTCCTGACCATGATGCGGACCTTTTATAATGGCTACTGCTTCCGCTATGAGGGAGACCAATTCGTCTATAACCCAACCTTGAGTTTGTATTTTCTCAAGCACTTTCAAAAACATTGCGGTTATCCGCGCCAAATGCTGGATAATAATTTGGCGACCGACCGTGGTAAACTAACTTACATTTCTCAATTGCCCAATGGGGAATCGTTACTGTGGCAAGCCTTGGGTGAAGATGGCCAGGTGCAGGTGGCTCAATTATCCGACCGCTTTGGGGTGGAGGATATGTTGAACGCGGTCAAAGACCGAACTTTTATTGCTTCCTTGTTGTATTATTTTGGGGTGTTAACCTTGAATGGGGATACCCCGCACGGGAATTTGAGTCTGAAAATTCCCAATTTAGTCAGTCGCCAGCTTTATGCCGAGCGGTTAGTGGAGGGACTGTTGCCCTCCTTACCAGAACGGGAAGCGGCAGTAAAAGTGGTGAACACCGTTTGTCAACAGGGTGACTTACAACCCTTGTGCGAATTTGTGGAAACCCATTGTCTCAATCGTCTGGACAATCGTGACTATTCCTGGGCCAATGAACTGACCCTCAAAACCGCTTTCCTGGCCCTGTTATCTAGTCAAAATATTTTTTACTTCGTCGATTCGGAAACCGTGTTGTCGCGGCAATATGCCGATTTGACTTTGATGGTACGCCCCGATATGCGCAAATATCAGTTATTAGACTTGTTGTTAGAGTTCAAATATCTGAAGTTAGAGGAGGTTAAATTGAGTGGTCAAGAGCTGAGAGAATTGAGCGCGACCGCACTTTGGCAATTAAAACCCGTGGTGGCGAAATTATCGCAAGCCCGCACCCAGTTGCAAACTTATCGGGCCACCTTGCAGGCGAGATATGGGGAACCGTTGCGATTGCATAGTTATAGCGTGGTGGCCATTGGCTTTGAACGGTTGGTGTTCGAGGAGGTCACGTAGTTGTTAAGAAGTCTAACACGGGTTGGGGACACCGGTTTGGTCCCAAACCGAGGGTTCTTCAAAGGAGTCAATTATGCTTAAATTTCCTTATGGTATCAGCGATTTTTACACCCTGATTACCGAGAATTATTTTTATGTGGACCGCACTCATCTCCTCTCCGAGCTTGAGGAAGCGGGCAAGCCATTGTTGTTTTTACGTCATAATGGGTAGTGAACTTCCAAAATATTTCATCGTTTCTACACCCCGCGTAGGAACGAGGAAAAGGTTTAGGAAACTTAGCCTCTACCAGGTTTAGGAATCTTCGCCCCCGGCGGTGAGTACCTCCATTGGCTGGTAGGGACTAGCAATGTTCAATTAATTTTACACTCCTCCCCCAAATGGCTCCACCGTCACTTCACTACCGGCGGCGACATTCCCACCTTCTAAGGGTAACACAATAAAACAATTGGCTTGACTCATTGAACTCAAAATCGCCGAGCCTTGTTTGCCGGTCGTTCTAACCACTAGACGACCTTGGGAGTCATGTTCCAAAATGCCGCGTTGAAATTCAATTCGCCCTGGCCGTTTTTTCAAAGGAGAAATGCAAGGTACCGTAAAACGAATGGCGGTGGTCTGTGCTTGGCCCATCATGCGTCGTAATGCTACTTGCACAAATTGATAAAAGGTGCTCATTACCGCTACCGGATTCCCTGGTAAGCCAAAAAAGATGGCATTCTGAATTTTGCCAAAGGTTAAGGGACGACCAGGTTTCATGGCAATTTTCCAAAAATTCAGGGTGCCGACTTCGCGTAAAGTGGTCGTGACATAATCAGCATCTCCCACCGACACGCCACCAGAGGTAATGACTGCATCGTTGCCGCTGGCGGCTAATAAAAATGCCTGTTTTAATTCGGCTGGATTATCTCGAATTACACCCAAATCAATCACTGCCACCCCTAAATTGGTCAACATGCTATAGAGCGTATAACGATTGCTGTCATAAATTTGGCCAGGGCCTGGTCTTTCTCCTAGCGAACATAACTCGTCACCGGTCGAAAAAAAGGCTACTCGTAATCGTCGTTTTACTTTAACTTCGGCAATGCCCAAGGAGGCTAATAAACCAATATCAGCAGCGGATAAGCATTTACCGGTTTTAAGTACCACGCTACCTATGGCCAAATCTTCGCCAGCGGTACCCACATTTTGCCCTACTTGATGTCCTGGGCCAATGGTAATCAGGTCGCCGGTCACACTGACATGCTCTTGCATAATCACCGTATCAGTCCCCGTAGGAATGACTGCACCGGTAAAAATTCTGGCACATTCGCCGCTTTGAATCGTCGGCAAATAAGGACTACCGGCAAAGGCGGTGCCTACCATTTTCAGTGGTACTGTCGTTTCGCCACGGGGTAAATCGCTACCGTTGATGGCATAACCATCCATCATTGAATTGTCATGCGGCGGCACATTAATTTGCGACCGAATTTCTTGCGCTAAGACCCGATTTAAGGCGGCTCTAATCGCTAATTGTTCTTCGCCACGAAGAGGTTGTATTTCTTGCTCTATCCGGTTAAGTGCTTCGGCTACCGTTAAAGAATTAGGGTCGTAATCGTCACCAGTGATGGAGTTCATAAGAATAATTGGTAAGGTTTGAAAGGTCTATAATGTCACTCACCTTACGCATCGCCGCCCCTGGCCCCTCCTTGTTAAGGTGGTGCTTACTCCCCTCCTTAACAAGGAGGGGCTGGGGGTGGTTGAATTACAAAGTGCGTAAGGTGAGTAATGTCAGTTAGGTGTTGAACCATTTAATCTGATAACTACCTTGATGGCCAATGGCTAAGTGTTGCCTTAACCACGGTAGTAAAGTTTGTAATTGCTCATCCAGTTGCCAGGGTGGATTGACGATGACTAAGCCAGCACCATTCAGTCCAAACGTCGAAGTATCGTCTGGATAAATCAATAATTCCGCAACCAAAATTTGCCGCAGAGGAGACAGTTCTAGTTGTTGATAAAACTGTTTAATTGCGGCTCGCTGTTTAATGGGATACCAGACGGCATAGATTCCCGTGGCCCAACGCCGATAGGCTGTGGTCAAGCCGACAATGACTTCTTTAAATTCAGTCAGTTGTTCAAACGGCGGGTCGATCAGGACCAGGCCGCGTTTTTGTGGAGGAGGTAAATAAGCGGTTAAGGCTTGATAACCATCTTGCTGGTGGATGACGACTTGCTTATCTTGGGCAAACACTCGTCGCAAGGTTTGCACCTCCCCTGGATGCAATTCACATAAAATCATGCGTTCAGTTTCGCGCAATAACATTTTGACTAGACACGGTGAGCCTGGGTAAAAGCGTAATTTTGAGGTTGGCGCGGTTTGATTTATTTGATTAAATTGGCGGACTAAATTCAAATAAGTAACAACCGCCGGTGGTGCCTCAGACACTTCCCATAATTTGACAATGCCTTGTTGAAATTCCGCCGTTTTTTGGGCCAGGGCGGTGGTTAAATCATAACGTCCAATTCCGGCATGAGTATCCAGATACATAAAGGGCGTGGCTTTTTTCTGTAACGCTTGAATCAGGAGAGTAAGTATAATATGTTTGAACACATCAGCAAAGTTGCCGGCGTGATAAAGATGACGGTAATTCATTACTAAAATTTCCTTGTCAGTAAAGTAGGGTGCGTCCCACGCACCTCACCGCATCGTGGTCGACAATGCCATTAAGTTAAGCCGCGTTGGAGTCCAAACCTTCAGATTTGGACGAGATTGGTCAAGGTAAAACGGCGTTGCCAAATCTGAAGATTTTGACTCCAACGCCGTAACGTAGGGTGTATCAGCGAAGCGTCATACACCACTGCGGTTGGTACCTCCATTGGCTGGTAGGGACTACCCGCCGGCGCGTGGGAACGAGAAGAAAGGTGAGTGAAATAAAAACGTTAGCTTTCCTAAGCCTCGAAGGCTTAGGAAAGCTAGTCTCACCCAGATTTCATCACCATCAAAACTGAGTGCCCAAAGTTTGGAATTTTTTATTTCGCAAATCAACTAAAATACTCTCTCCTTTATGGTTAACCCGTAACTCACCGTAACGCGCTAAAGCATATTCTTCGGCTTGACCTTCCTGGAAAAAAAACGATTCGGCACCTAAATAAATTTTACCATGACGTTTACGAAAACGCAGTCGCCATTCTTTGGGTGATAATGATTGTTCAACTTCAGAGAAGGCTTTGAAATGACCCACTTGGTTTTTATCCAGAGTCAGTATCAAGTAGCCATCACGGCCAGGGATAGTTGATGATTCTAATTCCAATTCTTCAGCGATTTTATAGCGTAATGCCATATAGTCGCCTTGCATGAGAGAGCGTGGATCCAGCGGTGCCAGTTCCAATAATAGCACCATTCCTTCCGCTAATAATTGTTCTTTTTGGTAAATCGAGATATTGACCAGTATCAAAATGAATACTGTGGTGATGATAACCAAGATGCGACGCATGTTTAATTACCTCCTTGAGCGTTTGACCAAGTACGTTTGAGGAGCCAACGTAATCCCAGTAAGGCCACTCCTCCAGTCATTAAAGCGATTGATTTTGCCAATAAAGTTAATTCTAAATGGTAATAATAAGCTATCAAAAAGGTGGTAAAAAAGGTGATTGCCAGTCCCAATAACACTCGATTACCGCGTTGAAACGCGATCAAGGTGATAATCAGGGAGGCGATAATGCCTGGACTTTGATAAAGGATGCCGGCGACGGCGAGCGTACCTAGCAAGATGAGGGTACTTTTGGCTGATAATAGATTAACTTGATTGGTTTCTAATAATTGGTATTCTACCGTCAATAAAAGTACGGTCAAGCCGACCGTCGATAACCACCAGGTTACCGAGGAGAGATAATAATTACCAATAGCGTTAATCGAGAGTAATAACAGCAGTTGCAAGGCCACGGTTAAACCATAACCTAACGGCCGATATAACGCCGCCAGGAAAGCATGAGTGAGATGATACGGCTCTCCTAACCAACACCAGGTGGCCCCGACGGCCAGTCCAAAACTGACGAGATGAATCGCTTGTGGCATGGCTAATTCATTGACGAGAATGACGAGCGCCAGGGTGGCAATCAGCACCGAAATAAAACGGAGCAAAGTGTCTTGATAGATAACGAGTAATAAACTCGTTAGAGCTAATGCTGTTAATGCCGCAGTCGGTATATCGGTTTCTAAGCCAGTGCCGCCAATAAATAAAATTTGCCCGGTCAAATTCAGGGCTAACCATAATTGACTTAAAAATAATTGATTCTGTTGCCATCGTTGTAACGTCACGGTGCTGATGACTAAGAGGGCACCTAAAATAATAGCCGTTTGTGTGCTGTCCACCAAATGTGCGACACCCATAAATATTAATAGGAAAATCGTGGCTAACCAGGCACTGATTCCCATTAAGACTTTGGCCATCCAAGGCAGTGGTGTGGTTGGCGATACTTCCAGAGTTTTAACGATTTTGGGTTCTAAAGTCGGCTCTAATAAATTCCGGGCTACCAACTTATCAATTAAGGTACGGAGAGTCATCGTTGGTGTTACTGATTTTACTGGTTTCATTTGACAGTCTCCCAGCTTTTAGCGGTTTGAAACAGCCAATTGGCGGCATAAGAGGTTTGTGCAATCACAAAGAGTGCTAACAGTAACCAGGTCATCACTTCGTAAATGGGTAGCCATTTGCCGATTAATGTGGTTAAGGTCACCGTGATTCCTAACAGACAGATGGTTAAAGCCAGTAAATCAGGTCTAATCTTGTTGTAATACCAGAAACTCAAGGCGGTGGTTACCAAATATAACACCACGGCTATGCTGTGAAGTGGAAAATTTTCCTCCAGAGCATCTAGTTCCATAATAGTTTCCAAAGTTGGAATGATTGAGACGAGTAGGACGATACTGAAAATGAGTCGTCCTAACCAGCGTTGTTGTAACCAAGTAACTTTAAATTTAAACGCCACCTCCCAACTAATCAGTGCCACGCTGTTAAGTAGGAATAGGAGGAGAAACAACAAGGTGTTAAATTGTAGCGCGGGGTTTAGCACTTGCTCCCAGTACAGAATCAAACTTAGATTAAACAATACTAGCAATAATAACCAGAGGGGCGCAAAAGTACCCAGGAGCACCCAAGGTATCAGGAGGAGGGCCCAGTTGAGGAATAGGCTAAACACGTCGGCCCCCGTTTGATAGGCTTGTCCATAAACTGCCAGCAAAATACCGAGTAGAATGGCGGCGGCGAATAAACTGATTTGGCCAGTTAGCGTAGACAGTTGGTATCGATAAACTAGAAGTATGGTGCTGAGGATGCCAATTTCGATGACACCAAATTTGGCCAATCGATTCATGGAGGCCCAGTTGTAAGCAAAGAAAAAGAGGATGCCGACTAACAGTAAAGTGGCCCCTATCGCTAATAAGCTACGGTCTAAAAAGCGTTGCCAGTCATGGGCCTTGGGTAAGCAACCAATTTGTTGCAAGGCATAATCTAACGCACTAGGATTAAGACAATCGGTTTGTGCTAGATGGTACAATTGAATTCGCGTGGTCGGTGCGTTTAAAGGGTCAGTTGACATAAGATTACCTGATTATAAATATTTAGTTGCAAACTAAGTAGTGAAGCCAAATAATGGTAGTGAGGCATCAGGTAGTGGTTTAAACCTGACAGGTCTCGAAGACCTGTCAGGTTTGGTGACAACTACCACTACCTTGTGCCTCACTAAGTACTGAAGCAGAAATTCGGCGGTCTTTTCCCTCACCCCCGGCCCCTCTCCCAAAGGGAGAGGGGCGAAAGAAAATACGAGAAAATTTCTGCTTCAGTACTTAACCAAAAATAATGGTAAAAATTACCTGATTCTTTAAATTTTGCTTGAGCATTTAAAATTTGTCAAGTCTTTAGCATTTATTCTCCGAATTTATTCTGGACGGCGGGTGTTTTTCCTAATAAACTCACCCCGTAAATGGCCAAACTACTGAAGATAAACGCGGGTACCATTTCGTATAATTTAAAGGGAATCAAGCCGGCATGAGTCAAACGTTCCCAAATAACCACGGTGACTGCACCCACAATTAAACCGGCAATGGCCCCATGGCGCGTGATTCGTGGCCAAAATAAACTGAAAATTAATAAAGGACCAAACGCACTGCCTAAACCGGCCCAGGCATACGCCACTAAATTTAAAATACTACTTTGTGGGTTAGTCGCAATCCATAAGGCTATCAAACCAATCAAAATCACGGAAAATCTCCCTACCCACATTAATTCGATTGGACTGGCATTTTTTCTAAATAATCCTTTGTAAAAATCTTCAGTTACCGTGGTGGAAGAAACTAATAATTGAGCACTGATGGTACTCATAATAGCGGAGAGAATGGCGGCCAGAAGTATACCGGTGAGCCAGGGATTAAATAAAGTTTGACTTAAAACCAAAAAGACTTTTTCTGGGTCCAGTAACGGTTGTTTGGCAAAATACGCTATTCCAATAAAACCCGTGGCCATTGCTCCTAATAAACAGATTATCATCCAAGTCATACCAATTCGTCGAGCTTGAGGAATTTGTGAGGCCGATTCAATTGCCATGAACCGGGCCAAAATATGTGGTTGGCCAAAATAACCCAGTCCCCAAGCCATTAAGGAGATTATTTCTAGTCCTGACGTGTCGTGAAAAGGGTTGAGCAATTCCGGATTTATCGTGGCTATTTGTTGGGTAGTCAGGTCCCAACTGCCAATTTGGTACAAGGTCACCACGGGGACGATAATTAAAGCCAAAATCATCAACAGTCCTTGCAAGACATCGGTCCAACAAACGGCGAAAAAACCACCCATAAAAGTATACGCCAGAATGACTATCGTCCCTACCCATAAAGCGGTAGTGTAATCCAGGCCAAAACTATTTTCAAATACTCTGGCACCGCTGACTAAACCAGAGGAGGTATAAAAAGTGAAAAACAGTAAAATGATCGTAGCCGATAGGAGGCGTAATATTCGAGTATTATCTTGAAACCGATAATGGAAAAAATCGGGCAAGGTTAACGCATTATTCGCTTGCTCAGTTTGCACTCGTAAACGCTGGGCAATCCATTTCCAGTTGAGATAAGCCCCTATGGTTAGACCAATAGCAATCCAAATTTGATTGAGACCACTGGCATACAATGCACCAGGTAGCCCTAACATGAGCCAACCACTCATATCAGCCGCACCTGCACTTAAGGCCGCCACCGCGCTACCCAATTTGCGATTGCCTAAAATATAATCGGCTAAATTATGCGTTTGTCGATAAGCTAACCAGCCTAGTAACATCAATGCAATTAGATAGATAATAAAAGTAATGAGGGTTGCTGTGTGCATAAAAAATTCCATTATTTTGATTTAGATTTGACAACTTTTCGAAAGTTGTCAAATCTTGGGGTAAATTTAAATTTAGATTTGACAACTTTGATTTGACAACTTTTCGAAAGTTGTCAAATCTTGGGAGTAAATTTAAATTTAGATTTGCCAACTTTTCGAAAGTTGTCAAATCTTAGGGGGTAAATTTAAATTTAGATTTGACAACTTTTTGAAAGTTGTCAAATCTTGGGGAAAATCTTGTGGTAAAACTTGAATTTGCCAATTTTCCCTTGACATTCTATCAAACTTAAAATATACTTTCCACATTAAATTAAATTTTACCCATTTACCAACCAATTTACAGGAGGAATTACCCATGCTTAATTTACGAGATTATAACAGTATGCTATTATAGCCTGTTTTCCGAGCGATTTCTGGAAGATAGCGCGATGATTTTGCAGTTGTCTTCCGGACCTTCTTGCTTCCTCCTGTGAACAAGAAAAACCCTGGCTGACCACTGTGAGCCCGGGTTTTTTTTGGCCCCAATTATTTCTACTCCACAAATTTAATTACTCACCTTACGCACCACCACCCCCAACCCCTCCTTGGTAAGGGTATCCTGGCGGTGCCGGTAGTGCGTACTCCCCTCCTTACCAAGGAGGGGTTGGGGGTGGTGGTGTTAACCGTGCGTAAGGTGAGTAAATCAGGAAAAATTCCCTCTCCTTAACTAAAGTGGGGAATGATGACTTAAAGGACATTGATCATGCCAGTTAAGATGATTTTGAATAAAGGCAAGGTGCCAGTAAAAATCTACACCAATGAAGTAGAATCCAGTACCCTTGACCAACTAGAGAACATTTCACAATTACCGTTCATTCACAGTCACATTGCGGCTATGCCCGATGTACATACCGGCATTGGCGCCACCATTGGCTCCGTGATTCCAACCAAAGGCGCGATTATTCCAGCCGCGGTGGGGGTGGATATTGGTTGCGGAATGAATGCGGTCCGTCTCTCACTTACCGCAAATCGATTACCTGATAGTCTCAAATCAGTGCGCTTGGCCATTGAGGAGATGGTACCTGTGGGATTCAATCAACACAAGGAACCTCAAGCGCCTAGTGCCGTTTTAAAACATTTGGACCAGGAATTGGAGAAAATTTTGGTACCACATCCTGGCATTGCCAAAATGCTCAAAAAGATTTATAAAACTTGGACTGAGCAACTGGGGACTTTGGGAGGAGGTAATCATTTTATCGAAGTATGTTTAGATGAAGACCAAAATGTTTGGATTATGTTACATTCCGGTAGTCGTGGGATTGGAAATACCATTGGTCGTTACTTCATTGACCTGGCCAAACAGGATATTGAAGCACACTCCATTAAATTGCCGCATCGTGATTTAGCCTATTTCAAGGAAGGGGCGAAATATTTTGATGAGTATGTGGGGGCCGTACATTGGGCCCAAGAATATGCCCGGCACAATCGTCTGGAAATGATGCGCCTGATTTTAGAAGCGTTGCAGACACAATTTCCAGCGTTTACCGTGACTCAGGAAGCGATTAACTGTCACCATAACTATGTGGCCATCGAGGAGCATTTTGGGGAAACGGTATATTTGACCCGCAAAGGCGCAATTCGTGCTGGCTTAGGCGAGTTGGGAATTATTCCTGGCAGTATGGGGACGAAATCTTATATTGTGCGAGGCAAAGGTAATCCAGAATCTTTTTGCTCCTGCTCCCACGGGGCCGGTCGTCGCATGAGTCGCACCGAGGCCAAGCGGCGGTTTAGTCATCGCGATATGGAAGCGCAAACTCAAGGCGTGGAATGTCGCAAAGACAAAGGCGTGGTGGATGAGATTCCACAAGCCTACAAAGATATTGACCAGGTGATGGAATACCAAAGTGATTTAGTGGAAGTGGTGCATACCCTAAAACAAGTGGTCTGTGTCAAAGGTTAAAATCAGAGATGGTTATGCACCAGGTGGTGATTTAGACCTGATAGGTCTAACCGACCTGTCAGGTTTACTACCTCACCTTACGCATGGTTAACTCAACCACCCCCGGCCCCTCCTTGGTAAGGAGGGGAGTTGTCCCGACCAACTCAGTTGCTACATCCCCCCTCCTTACTAAGGAGGGGCTGGGGGTGGTTATGCGTAAGATGAGTGAATATTACCGTTTAGAATAAGTTAGGAGTAAATAATTATGCCTATATTAAAGTTACGCAATCCGGTGGCCGCCGCCCCTATTTTACGCAAAGGGGGGGCGCATTTGCATTCTAAAGCCAGTCGCCGGCGCAAATTAAAAAAGGATATGTGGCAAGAAGTCACTGAATGGAAGCAGGGAAAAGTACGCACTGAATTTAATTAAGCGCCTCTGGTCTTACGCATCGTTTCAAGATGTCAATCAGTGTCCCTACAGATGCGTGAGACCCCTCTTGGTGCTAACATGAGGTTGGCAATCCAACCACTGATGAGGCCGAAACCAAACGCGACGGTCATCAAGATGGGTAAAAGATGAAATAATCCGGCATGTTGAATAAATAATTCATAAGCCACCCAAAATTGAGCTAACGTATGCGCCATGGAGGAAACTACACTGTAACCCCAGGCACTACAGCCACGCCCTGGCAATTGACTTAATAAGGCCAAAACGACTATACTGGCTAACGCGCCACTGAGGCTAAGTAAAAAAGTCGGTGATAAAAAAGTTCCTATCAATAAACTACCTGCCACGACTCGCAATAAACTCACCCAAGCGGCTAATCGCCAACCAAATTTGATTAAAACGGCTATCGTAATCACATTCGCCAAGCCGGGCTTGACTCCTGGCAACGGCATCGGTAGGGCACTTTCGGCAATATGAATGGTAATGGCTAACGCCGTTAACCAAGCAATTCGATGATCATCACGAGTGGTTTGAATTAGCATAGAATAAGTTCATGAATACTGGGTAGTCCCTACCAACTAATGGAGCCGTTAAAATTTAAGAAATCTTTGGTCAACCTAAGTTTCCTAAGCCTGCCAGGCTTAGGAAACTTTGACCTGTGATAACCCATTGAATTTCAATACCTCCATTAGCTTGGAGGGACTACCGAACAATTTGGTAATGCCGGCACTAGACCGAGCCAGCCAGTGTAGGGTGCGTCCCACGCACCTAATCAGTTGTAAATTCCAACAAGAAGTAATCCTTAAAGGTGGGCCACCACACGGGCAGGACTGGCAGTCCTCAAAGGACTGGCAGTCCTAGGTTCTCACCTAGATTTCAGGATTACCCAAAAAGGTACGTAGGGCGCTCCCGACCTTGACTATCCCGTGCCATAATCGGTATATTGGCGGACCTGGGGAGGACGAAACGCTAACACAATATCTTCCCGTGGTACGCCAGCGTCCACCAGGTCTAAGGCAACGCCTGGAGAAGTGCCATCATGTTGAATCCAAATCTTTTCCCCGATAATATCTAAATGCAGCACACTGCCATGCACTCGCCGGGGGCTATCCCAACCAACGTGCATTAATTCAAAGTGTTTCCGGGCCGCATCGATAATAATTTCGGTCTCAATCTCCCCATGTGAGGGTTTATGGGCATATTGACGCAACAGTTGCGACAGGAGGTCTTGATAATGAGTTATGGTATCCATTGTGTTATCCTCGGTTGCAATTCATCAAACACTATCAGTTTCATTTCGTCCCGTTGGATAACCAATTGTCCAACCGGTTCTTTAAAGATACCTTCGTAACCAAAAGCCGGAACCGCTAGGTAAAGTGTACGGTCTGGCTGAATTTCAGCCAAAACGTGACGATAGAGGCGGTATTGCCCAAGACTCAGTTCTAACTCATAAATATCAGATGCGCCCCGGCAACTTTTGATTTCCACCGCGATTTTTCGGCCGTTCTTTTCGGCCCCGATAGGCAATTCTGCGCCTAAGTCTATATACCGATTGCGTCCGCCGTAGGAAAGATGCAAGGGGTCGTCGGTGACGGTCCATCCATCTTGAATTAAGGCTTGAACGACCTGTGAATGATAAATATCTCTTTGAGGCATAATCGGTGTAGGGACAACGTCTATTGGTGGCCAATATCTATCAACCTCGTGAAGGATTTGGTGGGCTACCTAGTTTAGTTTCTCCAGGTGGCCATGGCACTACAGAAACTAAGTTTCTTACCACCCTTTGCGTCAATGCCATTAAGTTAAGCCTGCCAAAGACACCTTGAAGGTCTAAAACCAGACCTTCAAGGTTAAAACCTGACCGGGGATTCCTTAACTTAATGGCAGTGACCCTTTGCGTAAGGTGAGTTACCTAACGGTCTAATTTACTCATAGCCGCTTTGACACGATGAGCATAATCCGCGTCTGCCTTCTGGAATTGTTCCAACATGCGTTTCTGGGCCGATGGACTTGCTTTAACCAACCCTGCCGCAATGTTGTTAGCCAATTGTTGTTTCTGATTCTCATTCATCAAGCGGAACAAATCCCCAGCTTGGCTATAATGGTCTTGATCGCTGGTATCGTGTGGTTTAATCCAAGCCTGTTCCAACACCGGCATCGGCGGTGCCCCAACCTGTGGCATGGGCGCCGGCGCACCTTCTCCAGTGCGGTCGTTGGGGTAAAAATTGACACTACCATCTTGATTGTTACAACTCCCTTTTACCGGACCCATCCCTGCCATCGCCCCATCACGTTGATAGTGATGCACTGGGCATTTCGGTGCATTGACCGGCAATTGATTCGCATTCGCCCCAATGCGATAACGATGCGCATCCTGATAGGCCAACAGTCGTCCTTGTAACATCTTGTCGGGCGAAGCCCCAACGCCCGGCACCAAATTGCTAGGTGCAAACGCGGCCTGTTCAGTCTCCGCGAAATAGTTGTCAACATTACGATTTAACTCCAGTGTCCCGATTTCGATGAGAGGGTAATCACGATGAGGCCAGATTTTGGTCAAATCAAAGGGATTGAGACGATAATGTTTAGCCTCTTCCTCGGTCATTATCTGCAATTTCACCGTCCAACTGGGATATTCACCGCGTTCAATGGATTCCACTAAATCTTTCTGGGCCCCGAAAGGAGGCATTTTGGCTGCTTCTTCATTGGTCAAGCATTTAATTCCCTGATTGGTTTTGAAATGCCATTTTACCCAAAACCGTGTACCTTGGTCGTTCCAAAGACTCAAGGTGTGCGAACTGAAACCGTGGATATGGCGGTGGGAATAAGGAATGCCCCGGTCGGACATCAATATCGTGATCTGATGTAGAGATTGCGGATGATTAGCCCAAAATTCGTAGGCCGCGGCTGGATTAGGCAAATTAGTGCGTGGGTCCTTCTTTTGTGAGTGGATAAAATCTGGGAATTTAATCGGGTCGCTGAGGAAAAAGACCGGCGTGTTATTCCCGACCAAGTCAAAATTACCTTGGGCGGTATAAAATTTAATCGCAAAACCGCGTGGATCACGCGCATAATCGCTCGAATCCTGTCCACCGCCGACGGTGGAAATTCGCATGAATACTTCCGTTTTTTGACCCACTGTCTGTAAAAAATCGGCAATGGTATATTCACGGAGACCTTTCGTCAGAGTAAACGTACCATAGGCTCCGGTGCCGCGGGCATGGACAATCCGTTCTGGAATCCGCTCACGGTTGAAATGTGCCAGCTTTTCAAACAGATAATGATTGTCGTAGGTTAACGGCCCACGCTCGCCCACGCTGATACTGTTGTTGTCATCGGCGACTGGGGCACCAGTGGAAGTAGTTAGTGGAACTGTATTCATCGTTTTTAGTCCTTTGTAGTATGGAATGATTTCCAAAAATTGGTTATTTTAGGATTCAATCTTTAATAGGAATAATTCTTATCTATGGCCCAAGAAAAAATACCTTACGGTTTCTCCTGGTGAGCGTGCTGACAAATAGCGCATACCCCTTTGACTTCAACGTGTAAGGAGACCGGCGTCCCGAACGCTTTCGCCTCTTTTGGCATCTTAATAGCGTCAAGATTTGGCGAATAAAAATCTTGAATCATCCCACATTTCACACAAACGAAATGGTGGTGATGTGCCATATTAGCATCAAACCGTAGCCGCTCGTGACTCATGCCGACGATGGAGATAAGTCCATGTTCCGCAAGTAAGTTTAGATTCCGATAGACCGTATCCCTTGATATCGTAGGAATGCGCTTGGTCACGCCCTGATAAATCGTCTCAACATCGGGGTGTTCCTCTGTTGAAGCCAATTCCCGGTAAATTTCCAGGCGTTGATGAGTTGCTTTCAACCCTTGACGTTCACAGGCCTCACGGAAATCAGCCAGGCGTTTCTCAAGAATATCGTAGGTCTTTTTCATGGGCCACCATTTATACCGATAAGTATTAGGATTCAATCCTAAATAGGATTTTATCTTGATAATAATCAAATGTCAACTATTAAATCTTAAGGTGATTTGAGGGCGTATAGCAAGAACTTTTTATCAAAGCGTATAGGCACCGGAACAGCAAGTGTAGTTTGAGATTATTTAACAAATGGCGCGTTACGTTCTTGCTGACACCCCCTACGTTCGCTAGTCAATTCAATAAGCAACGATTCTTGTTCAAGCCCCATTCCATAACGGTCAAGCAACTCTACCACAAATCGTACAAATGAATCTTCTTCCTTACGCAGTCTTGACAATATAGTCGTATTATCCTCTAGCAATTGACGTTTTCCAAACCTTTCTATCCTCATTTCTAAATCTGGTGGAATGTAAAGTCCAGTGTAGTTGGGACGAATCCGGTTAAGACGTAAATACTCGTCAAGTCCAACGGGGTCATAATCACCAAAATGCCACACTTGGCAATTCGATATTTCTGGAGAAGCTAGCCAATGAAGGACGCGCTCGGAAAGACGACCGGCCGCATAAATAGCTAGTTGAACTTCAGGAATAATTTGCTCAATGTGTAAAAAACATTCTAAATTCTCCACCGTAACTATCGTACCACTAAATTCCCATACAGGTGGTTCATCGGTCAGTAAAAATGCCGTTACTCCTGCTAACTGGGTTAATTCTACAATGGGTAAAACGGTTTCTTCTTTGCAAAAGAGTTTAGCTTCTCCAAAACCTCGTACCATGACAGGTTCAGCATCAGTTCGTCTAGTACGTTTAGCATCTCGTCTATTGGCTACTGCACGAGCACGAGGAGTTAAGCTGTCATCCTCAATGCCATGTAGTCCACTTGGGTAGCGGGCTTGCACAAAGTCTTGAAGAGCATCTGGTCTTAATACTCTGATCTGTTGTCCTCCTCCAGAACGGACAATTTCCAAGACGTTGGTCTCAATTAAAGACCTCAACAATTCTAGGTTTCGTTGGCTAAAAGTAGAGAGTGGCAACGCTCCTCCTGCTATTAATTTACTTAGCTGCTTGGCTAAACTGTCAACGCTCATGGACTTTTATCCAACCGTATTCTATGTGATTTGCGGTCTAAATGGACACGCCCGTTGTGTTCGCGCAAGAAATAAAGATTCTTGGCTGCTTCCATAGGTTCTGGACTGGCCAGTAGGGGGACACAATCTAGCCTTTCTGCCTGGCGAATGATAGCTTCTAAGTTGTCCTTGTAGAGACTGCCGACCTCATCAATATAAAAGGGAATCCTCGCTTGCTGTTTCTCACTAAGTAGTCCTCGCAGTAACATGAGGTTGACTAATACCTTAATCGTGATGGAGGTGCCATGGGATTCAATTTTTTCTAAGCCTGGATACTTCCGCGTTTTATCATCTTGACTGGTGACCTCAAATTGCAAGTCATAGAGGTCTTCTAGGCCAATTTGGGGATCACGGGTGAGAATTTTCTCTATCTCCTGAAAAGCATCTTCAATACTGTCACCGGCTAAAGAAAATAGAGGCAGGTCTTCATCATCCACGATTTTTTTAAGTGGCTTAATTTTTTCAGCCCGTTTAGTGACTACCAATCGCAATCGTTTGAGGTTAGACACTGTAGCGTTGCCAAGTAAACGATTGACTTCACTAATCCGCCCTTGAATAGTCTCTACATCTTTAAGTAAATCTTTAAAGGCTTTGCTGAGGTCAGTAATCAATGCCTTCCAAAGTTTTCCTACCGCTTGTTCTTGTTCTTCCAACCCCTCTAAATCTTGTTTCAACCGTTTTAAAGACTCGACTTCAGTAGCAGTACCGTGGTCGTGATAAGTCCGTGCAGTAATGACTAATAATTCTTGTTCAATTTGCTTACTCAGGCTATTTTCCTTGGCACGTTGCTCCTTGTAAGCCTCCATAAGTTCCGCTAATGCGGTGGACGAGACGATTTCTCCCTTGAGAGGCCATTCTGAAGGCGGTTCACGAAGGTTACGCATTTTTTGTCGCCACTCTTCTCGAATTTGCTGTTTTTTCCCAGAAGCCTCGTCAAGATTGCGAATGGCTTGGTCTAACTTCTTTTCTTCGTTATGGAGAGTTTCCAGCGAAGTTTTCAAGCCTGATAAACGCTGATCTAACTCAACTAATTGTTTAGTCCAGACGGTTTCTTGTGTCTTCTTTTTCAGAAAAGTTTTATAACGCTCTAAACGTTTATAGGAATCCTGTAATTCTTTGTCCAACCGAGTCTGTTCTTCTCTCAGTTTGGAAATATTCTTGGCATTTTCAAGAGCGTCTTGAGCTCGTTTGAGTTCTTGTTTGAGTCCCGTAATTTCCTCGCGTACCTTGTCTGAGTCGGTATAATTCCCTAGCGTTGGAGGAGAAAGAATTTTAAGTGCTATACGGACCGTAGCATCCTCATACACTTCATTGGAAATGAGTTGTAGCATGTTACACAAACGCTCTTGCAAACCTTTTTGGTCAATCACTTCAATTCCGTTTGGATCATCGACAGATAATCCCAACAACGCGGGATTAACTAATTTAAAAAGTTGAGTAAGTTGTTCATCAGTAAAGTATTCTTTCAAAGTAAGCGCAGCTATCCTAGTCTTTTCAAGACGAGAAAGAAGGTTCTCTTGTTCCTGGAGGTTTTGAGATAACTGCTTAACTTTTTGTTCAAAACGCTTGGGTGATTCTGCGGTGACACCATGAAGTTTGACCGTAATATCGTCTCTGTCTTTTGTGAGTCGAGTCAACTGGTCTCTCTGAAATTCCTCCACAAAGTTGTCAAATTCTTTTGCCAAGTTTTTCAGTTCATTCAATTTTTCTCTAACCACACCCTGTTGACTAGAAACTTCTCCGAATTGTCCGAAAGTTTCCTGATGTTGTTCTTGGATAGTTTGCCTCTCTGATTTTAGCGTTTCCTTATGTTCAGTTTGTGCCTTCCTTTCCTCCTCAAATTTGCTTTCTTCACGCCCATAAGCAGTATTTAGGGCCAGCCATAAATCAGGTATCAAAGCCCGGAGTTTATCCCGTTCAACGGCCTTCTCTAAAAGCTGTTTAGCTTGCGACTCAATCTCTTTTAGTGCTTTCAGTTCACGCGACAGTTTTTGGATAGTTTGAAGTTGTTCTGGATAGCCCTGACTCAAATCTATTCTGACTTGTTGAAGTTGGACCGGACAAGTTTCTACCAGTAATTCTTTAAGTTCATCATTGCGAATGTGAGTTAAACGCAAGAGATTACGAAAGATGCTTCGAAAATGGGAATAGTCATCTTGTCGTCGCAGTGGCACCAGTCCTAAATGAATCCCTTTGTTTTCTCCGCTCCCGGTTAAAGCCGCGCGTAAATGCTTGGGTTCCAATTTGGTATATTCACGCGCCACTAACTTTGCAGCAATATCATCCGGTTCACGCACCACTTGATACTCATAAAAATCTTCTGGTTCAAAACCTCCATGATAAGCAAAGCGTTGGATTTGATACTGCTTGATTGGTCCAAGCCCTTGAATACCCATGACCATAATGCCCGTTGGGGTCAAACATTCAAATAGAACATAGCTATACTGGTCAGGAAAATAGTAGCGCAAGGTTTCCTCCAAAGGGAAGGAAAAGTGCATTTTTTTCAGGTCGTCAATGTAGAGAAATTGCAGAGTATCAATTAAAGTGGTTTTGCCAACATTGTTAGGGCCAATCAGATGTAAAGGCCGTTCCAGGTTCACTTCGGCATAGTCAAATTTGCCCACTCGAATTAAAACTAAACGAATCGGACCTACCATCTTGTTACTCATGTTTCATCTTCCTGTGTCTGGGGTTCAGAATCAGAAATCGCTGGTCCTTCTGACGAGGTACCTCTAAGAATATCTAAACAAATATCTAAAAAGCGATAAACTGGGGTACGAAACCGAAAAGTATGTTGTTCACTAATAAAACGAATAAATCCTAGTTCTTTCATTCTTTGAAGAAGGTTGGATAAATTCTCCTGAGCATCGACTCCTGCCATTTTCATATAAGCGCGATAACGCTCTTGCTTAAAATGGGGCAAGTCAGTCATTTCAAATTGACGGGTTATCAATGTTTCTGAAAGGTCCTCACTATTATCTGCCAGCGTTTCAATCAGAATAAACATGAATACACTCATACGACGTGCCAAATCACTTAACTGATTGTCACCTTTAAAATACACAAAATCATGATGATGGACTTCCAAATGAAACCCTAAATTAAAGAATAGGGTCTTATAATCTTCCAGGTTTTGCACCATGGCTTGGTACAACTTGCCATCCTCTTCACAAAGATGACGACCTTTACGTAAAGCATCAAATATCTCTGCCAAATGAGGCAGGGCATAAGGGCTATGTTTGGTTTCGTCCATAATATTTTTTAAGTCGTATAGGATAAGCCATTATTTTAAAATTGGCAAACTGATAATCATCTCTTTCCTTATCAGCGAAGGCAAAATCACTGGTTGGGTCTTGATAAATAGCATTATAGTGCCGCAATATCTCATGTAAGGATTGGTCAGTATATTCCACCAACAGCCATTCCAACAAGTCGTCAATCGGTAAGGCGGTATGAAGCCGTTGAATTAATTCCGTGGAATCAATGAAACGATGTTCCAGATTCCCCTGATATATCGTCAAAGGTGGCGGTGGCGTAGCACGATAGCCCTTGATACTTAGCATAAACGCGCTGAGGGCAGCATCTGAAAATCGTCCTTCGGAACGATGCCGTGTTGGTAAAGATAAACGAGTTTCCAATTGTAAACTTTTCACGCCTTTCTTGTCAAGCCATTCCAAAGCCCGTGAGGCACCTTTAGCAATATCGCTGTCTCGACGCAATTTTTCGTATAACGGGCGAATTTCTGTGATAGCTTCTCGAAAATCATGGCGAATATCACGACGCATTCGCACTAAACGAGCCAAGGTGTGTTGAAATTTCCAATATAAAACCCCATCTCGTTCAAACTGTTGTTCGCTCCTTTGCAACAGTTGTTCAACTCGATCTAAGGTGGCATCCATCACTTTGCGGATATTGATAAGGTTTTCCAGAGGCTCAATATAGCGAGTCCAAAGACGATTAATAATTTCAAACCGTTCCCGAATAGTACGTTGCTCTCTATTGGACTTAATCCGTATCACTTCCCCAATAATGCCTAGACGATTGGTTTGGGAATCTTGGCGTATCGTTTCTATGGCACTATTCATTTCAGTCAGAATTGGTTCTATAGCATGGTGGTTCTTATCTCGAATACTATTTTCCAAGTCAGTGGATAATCTTTCTAAATCATTAAGATAAGTTTGGATAACCACTGGCGTGGTAAGACGATGTTCATTCAAGAGGTATTCAAAAAAACGCCGAAGTGGTTGCGTCATTTCATAACGAGCATTCGCCTCTGGCATGGGTTCAATAATGCGGTACTTTTGCAGGGTTTCAAATAGAGCAGTGGGCTTCTTCGGATCGTTTTCATTCCTGTGATGCTGAATTAAATCCAGCAGTTGGGTTTCTGATAAGCCATCTTTGGCATCGAACAGGCTATGGAGTAATGGATAATTAGCTGCGGCAAAGTTTAGAAAAGTGGCTGGACTGGTAGGCATAATCACATATTTTATTTGTGAACGTTAATAATTTGGTGTATACTTTGGATTTTATTGTTCCTACGCAGAATAGTCGAGGATTCTCCTAAATCACTAGACTATCTTGCCAGTCGGCAGATAATGGTTGTGCTTCCAATAAAGAAATCTGGTTAAGCGAAGCCGATAAATCCAAGTCAGCAATTAACAGTTCAGGGGTTTCATAATTTTTTCTGAAGTAGTGACTTTCCACTTCATGCAGAATTTCTCTTAAAAACTCTGACGCTCTGGGTCGAAAAGCAGGACTATTTTGGTCAATGAATTTATGATATTCAGTGATTTCTTCGTCGTTTTTGATGTCGTAAATGAGTTTGAGAAGCGTGCGATAAGACTCTTCATCTATCTTTTTGCCATTTTTCAAGTTAGCAAAAAAGTTAAAAATTTTGATTTCATACTCACGAATGGTTTGATAAAATTCCAAAAAAGAGGCATAGTTATCCTCCTTGGTGAAAACCAATTCCCCTTCATAACGATTCCGAAAATTATCCCGCAGATAGTACATATCCGCAGAAACGGTGTAACCACTGTCAAAGATATACCCAAATGGTTCCTCCTCACCTTCGGTTCGCTTAAACAATTTATCGGCATTAGAAAATTTATAGTTATCCGTTTTGCCTCTAGGAAATTGCAACCCCATTTCAGACATTGCTTGACCAAAGTTTTCTGCTATTACTAGACCTTTTTGGGTCGTATCCGACTCTCCAGTTTTGCCGTGATAGTATTCACAAAAGTGAGACACAAAAATTTCTGGGCGCAGATTTTTCTTATCCTCTACGAGATGATCTAAAAAAGCATCCACTTGACGGTCAAATTCATCTATAAACATGTAGTAACCGGACAATTCATAAACCGATTTGTGACTTTCCCCATTAAACATGGGATAACCTAATCTTTGCGTTGTACCGATAAGCAAAACGTTGGAGGTGTCCTGGGTGAAGGCGAGAAACGGGAAGAGTTCCTGTACCGCGGGAGAATTTAGAATAGCCTTTCGCGGTGGAGATTCCTTGGGAAGACCTTTGATACGTTTGCTGATAGCTTCTCTACAGGCCCGCAGAATTTCACTGCAATTCTCATTAACATCTTTGTAATTCCACGGCATTTTTAGGAGTCGTTGGACTTCAGAAAACAAATCTCGGAGACTATGTTCGGTGTGAAAACGCATCGCCCCGAATAAACCTAACTCGCCTATTTCAGCCAGTAACTGATTAAATCTCTTTTCATGAACAATCTTGACAATAATTTCGTGATTAGCCCGGTAATAGACATGCTTGATACCGGCTTGTTCACAAGCCTGAGCGACTTCTTTGACGATGTTTTTTCTATCGGTCATAAAAATCGCTTGCCGTTTGGCTGTCTCAATTTCCTTGAGGATAAAGCGTCCTTCATGGTTGAAATCTTTATATAATGCACTGGTTTTGCCGTTGCCAGTGGGGCCAAGGATTTCTACTAACCCCACGTCATATTTTTCAAATAGGTCAAGGTAAATATCGTTGTAGGTTAGTGGTTTAGGCATCATGTTGAGTGGTATCATTGTAAATAGTATAAGATAATGGTTAAGATAATAGACAAACGATTTTAGGTTGTCAATAACCAAATAGAGTAAGTATAGTAAAATTCATGTAAAATTGTACGATTTCCTCTGGAGCGCAATAAGAATTATTGCGCCGGGCGTTGCGTAGCAACGGCGCAATAATTCTTATTGCGCTCCAGAGCCCGCGTAGCGGGCTCAGAACCTACGTTAAGTTCAACAATACTACTATCTGTTTTGGTAGTAGATTCATTGTCTTTGGAAGTTCTTACCTGGATTACTCCAAAATCGTCATTTATCCTAATTTTACAACGCTGAATAGCTTCATGAACTGCCTCAAAATTGAAATCAAACGCGGTGGCGTATCTGCTGATAGTGACTTGTCGTTCTATACCAGAAGTTTTCTGTTTACGTTCGAGTGAAATAAACTCATTGAAATCAATTTCAAGTTGGTTACTCTTTATAGGTTCAGGATGGTGATTCATAATAAATAACGTCTCTCAATAGAAACAGAAAAAGTGAAAATAACTCAGTATAATTGTAATCCCGTTAAATGGGCAAATTAAGTCGGACGAGTCTAATTATATTAACTCTTGAAAACTTTGTCAAACTTACCTAGATAAGTAAAGGTTCAAGCAGTGGCGGTTGGCTAAAGTAAGCGTAGAGTGGGCAACACGGTCCACTGTTGCCCACCAAATCTCCTCATTATACTAAAACCGACAGAGGATTTAATTGAAATACGGAATTTCCGCCCAATGAAATGGAATCAATTCTGTACTCCTAGAGAAATGGTGGACCTTGCCCGACCTACACCAACTATCTCTTCACTACAAAAATAATATCAGCAAAACAGCGGTAAGTTTTTCTGGTAAAGTTAAATTCAACTTGAAGACCCGCTAATTGTTCTCGACGGAAAGTATTTAACCAACCCTCAATACTCGGTTTCAGCAAATTGAGATTGCGTTTTAATTGCCAATGGCAAGAGCAATGCCAGTTGGCCGTTTTCTTCACGAATAAACTGTTCCAACCACGAGTGAGACTCGGGATGAGATTGTAATAGAGTATATAATTCACAAAACTGGTCTTGCAATTTAGAAGTTGTCAAGTGCAATTGGTGCTGTTGAGCGAAGGCATTTAACCATTTCTTGCGAATAATGGTTTTGAGTTTTAACCACAGCAAGGCTTCGGTATCTTGAGAAAATATTGACAACTCATCATTTCCATAACACTTTAGCCACTTATCAAAATTGTTCATAAACGCTCCGCTACCCATAAAATCTCAGAAGACCCTTTCACCGACCCTTTTCCACCTCGACTGTTTAAATATTCAAAACGATGAACCGTCACTTGTCGAGAAGTGTTTCGCAACAGTTTTTCAAATTCGGTTACGGAAGGATAACTTCTATCATTATAAGAAATGACCCAGAGCGGAATTTCACGACTGAGGTCAAATAACCTTTGCAAGGCCGGTATCACGGTCGCTTTTTTATCAAAGCCGGTCGCCAGTGGAGGATGATAGCGATTCGTGCCACCGATAAAGGTTTTATCCGTCCAATAGCGGCTAAAAGTTTCCAACAAGTGATAGAAGGCTTGATAATCACCGTGACTCAGACAATAAGGTGGGTCAAAGTAAGCGATGTCGTAAGACGCTTTCAGGGTCAACAATTCAAGAGTATCATGGTTGTAGGTCAGATGAGATAAATGATTACTAAACACGGCTTGATTAAATTCAGGAAGCAATTCCAGAAACAAGTCCTGCAACGGTTTGGCAATGCTCGGATTGCGTTTGATTCGGGCCGGTTGGTTAGCATAGTTAATCGCTTGTAAGTGGGCAAAATGTCCCATAATCACTTTCCTAGTCAAAGCACGATTCATTATAGCCAACGCCAACGACCGTTTTAGAGGAGGCAATAATTCGGCATTCGCTCGAAATTGGTCAAGTAGTTTCGTTTCGGAGGCTTTTAAAAATTTGTCGGTAAATAATTTTTGCATTAATTCGCCGGCCTGGACCGTGTCGCTAAACAATAGTGCTACTTCTTCCGTCGTCAAAATGTCGGTGGAGTTTTGTACCAGACCGTGAATGGTATGCCAGCAACATTGGAGGAGGTCATTGGCGGTGACCAAAAAATCACGGCGTTTGGCCTCAAAGGCGACCACCCCCGACCCTGAAAAAGCATCTAGGAAGCGCAACGGTTGGGAACGATTGGAAGAGGGTATAAAAGTGAACAACCAGTTTAGTAAACCTTCTTTATTTCCCAAAAATTGTACCGGGGGTAAGCGAGGATAAATGGGTAATTCAGGAAATAGGGAATTTTGAGGGTGGTTCATAACGAGTCTTTGAAATTAACATTGATAAATGTAGTCTAGGTGTGGATAACACATCAATGGCTCATAAGGTGGAAGAGGTTAAGATACACCAGCCATAGTGTAGTTATCCGCGGCCAGGCGTTTCTCAATAATATCGCAAGTCTTTTTCATTGGCCACCATTGATACTCGATAAGTATTAGGATACAATCCTAAATAGGATTTTATCTTGATAATAATCAAATGTCAACTATTAAATTTTAATGATTATTTGAGAACGTGTATAGTAGACATTAGGGGGTTACAATAAATAAATTGTCCATCTTAAGCCTCCGTCGGCCCCGCAATTT
>DZAL01000105.1:9056-19777 GCA_022729575.1 Thiomargarita sp. | reverse complement strand
AGGGGTTGGGGGTGGTTAACTCCCCGCCTTACCAAGGAGGGGTTGGGGGTGGTTAACTCCCCGCCTTACCAAGGAGGGGTTGGGGGTGGTTAGGCGTTAATTCCGAATAGATTTCAAAATTAATTTCCATAAAATCTGTAACACGGCCACCACCGCTGTCGATTTTCGCTTAAGTTTCCATAACATCCACAAATAAGCCGAATGATGTTGTTGCGCTTTAGCCAACGCCAAAAATTCTCGATAACGTTGCTGGATCGATAATAAATGCAAATAGATTTCGACTAATGATTTCGCTACTTCCTCCTCCTCAACTTCAAAAATGGTCTCCGTAAATTCACCTTGCAAAACGCCTTGTAACGGTGAATAATCCCAACTATACTGTAAACTGGCTAGGGCCACCCGAAAATATTGAGGAGAGTCGGTGGCGAGAAGTTGCCATTGCTGTAAGTAACTATTCCAATATTCCATTTGCACTGGTGTCAAGGTGAGACTGAGAAAAATCGTGGCCCAGAGCTTATCTATCTGGGCAAAAAATTGTAGCATGAAATCATCTTCCTGATAATCCAATTCCTGTCGATAGCGTTGGGCTTCTTGAATCGCTTCTTCGGTCAATAAAGTAAGTAAGTTCAAAGCATTGTAGGTTTCACCACTGTCTAAAAAGGTCGTGACCTGGGTGAACCATTGCCGCACTAAATCATTTTCAAAGCCATAACTTAAGGCTTTTCGAATGTAGGTCCGAAATTCACGGCTTTCAATTTGAACGAGCGGCGTAGCTTTAGATTCCGTAGGAGACGATACTAACAATCGTTCTTCAATTTCTAATAGTAATTTTGGATACTGATTGGCTAAGGTAATTAACAAAGTTTGTAATTCCAAAGCCGAGCGCTCGGTTAACGATTGTTTCAAAGTGGGACGAGATTCTATAGTTGGTGGTTCATAAAAATATTTCAATAAGGTAGCGAGAATATGTTCACAGTTTCGTTCTTCCTGCCCGAAACGACAAGTACAACGACTGGTAAGGATTTTTTCTTCATAACATTGAATAGTGGGATAGTAACGGGCGGATTGAGTGCCTTTTACTTCGCTATAAAGGGTATCACCACGCTGGATGAGCCAATTGACCGCTCCTTGTAGATAATAGATTTGAGCTTGTTCAAAATTACGTTCACTACCGTAAGCATGAATTAAGGGTTCCGTCAAGGATAAGATAGGCATAAGGGTTTGGAGATTTGACAACTTTCGAAAAATTGTCAAATCTGGTCGCTGAGTTTAGGTTTAGATTTGACAACTTTCGAAAAGTTGTCAAATCTGGTCGCGGAATTTAGATTTAGATTTGACAACTTTCAAAAAGTTGTCAAATCTGGTCGCTGAGATTTGACAACTTTCGAAAAGTTGTCAAATCTGGTCGCGGAATTTAGATTTAGATTTGACAACTTTCAAAAAGTTGTCAAATCTGGTCGCTGAGATTTGACAACTTTCGAAAAGTTGTCAAATCTGGTCGCGGAATAAATCTGGTCGCGGAATTTAGATTTGACAACTTTCGAAAAGTTGTCAAATCTGGTCGCGGAATAAATCTGGTCGCGGAATTTAGATTTGACAACTTTCAAAAAGTTGTCAAATCTGCTCGTTGGTTAGGGCAACCGATAAATCAATTGTCGTTTACCATTGCCATAGGTGAGACTGTAGTCCTCAATGTCATCACCATTAGCGTCTGGAATACGAGTGAATTGAATCCCACCGGTGGGAAGGTCGCGGGCTTCGACTACGTAATCAAAAATCCCGCGGAAGTTAATATCACCGCTACCATTCACTGTAATGGTGCCATCATTACTCAACACGACCGACTTGACTCCAGGAGCTTTAATAAAAAAGGTGTAAAGATTTTCTGGCTCTTTGGCGGCTGGGTAAATAAATTGTTGGCGTTTATTGCCCCACTCATCTCTAAAAATAAAGACCACATAAGCTACCCCTGGTAACGAGGCCGGCACGGTTTGTAAGCCCAATGGCATGGTCAACCAGGTCACCGTAGAGTCGAGACCAGGGCGAGTGCTGTAAACCATGGTTGTATTTACCGGTACCGTTAAATTGCCATTACCTGCTTCGAGCACGCCGGCTAACCCTAAACTACGCGCGGTCGTGTGCAATGCCGCTAAATCTTGCACCAATGGTTGAGTCCGCAGTTGTTGACCAGAATCGGTGATAAATAAGCCGCTACCGTCTGGATATAAAGTCATACTCATGGGTGTCGTTTCGTCGATTTGAGTCACATTGGTTACGCGCATTTTTAAACGTTGGCCCGTACTCAAATTAGGCACCGCCGAGGTAAACATGAGATTACCGTCTATGTCTTCGGTCACGGTGTAAAAAGCCCGTTGCACTTCTGGAATGGCTTGCACTTCCTCGACTAATTTAGGCGACGGGGCCATAAATAATACCTGTTGGTCGCCGTTGACATAGATGATTTCTATGTCGTTACTGCCATCGCCATTGCGGTCGGGGACCGTTAATAATTGCGTGACTCGACCACGTAGATTTTTGGTCACCATATAATCAAACATGGCGGTATAAGTGCGGTCGCCAATTTTGACAGTGACGGTGCCATTATTATAAAAATGAATATCCGTAACGCCAGGAATACCCTGAAGCACTTGTTGTAACTCCGCTTGATGGGCGGGGGCGGAATAAAAATATTGCTGCCGCGAAGTCACGCCATTACCTTCCATAAAGTGTAATAAAAACATCGGCAAGCCTTCAATCAATGACGTGGGTAAGGCGGTCAACCCTAGCGGGGAAAACACATCAGCGAGTTTAGTGGATTGCGTTTGCCAATCCGGTCGAGCAGAAAAGTACAGTTGGTCCGTGGGCGCAATGATTAAATTACCGTCGGCTGGGGCCGTAAATTTATCTAGTCCCAATTCGCGCATGGCGGTTTGAAAGGCTTCTGGACTGTGGAGGCTCGGTTGTGCAATGACGTGCCGGCGCGTTTCGGTAAGAAAAATAACGCTACCGTCAGGATTGAGGGTAATACCCGGCGTAGTTTCTGGCGGAGCTTGAATCACGCTGGGCGGCGCGAGAACAAATAAGTCTTCTCCTAGCAGAAGCCAGAGGTTGCCGGTGTTGGTATCCTGATTCAAAGCCAGTCCATTATTTTTCAAGTCTGGAAGGGCATTGATGGTGGCCAATAAGGACTCGCCGTCGACTAACAGGTCCATCAATAAATTAACTGAGAGTCGTTGGCTGATCGGTTCCAAAATCCAGGGATACGCGCCGGTTAAATCTAGGCCGGCGGGAATCGTGGCATTGCTAATAAATCGCACGCCTTGGCCTAAGATGACTTGCGCTGACAGCTCGCAGCCTACGGCTAGAATGACATTAGTGAGGGTGGTACCGTCTTCGATTTTGGAATTAAGCGTGGCCGGGGCCGCGGGAAAACCGGCAATACGACCTCTGAGCACACCCCCATTGATGACGGTATTGCTGAGGAGCTGGGCGTTTTCGATGATGCCTTCATTGGTGATAGTACCGGATAATTTACCGCAAGGTGCGTCCACCGCTTGACTGGAGTCCAAACCTTCAGATTTGGCAGTCCCTTGAAGACATTCATTGATGATTAAAGTATCGGGTAAAATATGAACCTCAGAAAGTAATCCTTGGTTAGTAATGGTACCTCCCAAGTTACCGCCGACCACGGCTCCGGTGGGAGCAATAATATAGTCTCGTAATTCTCCTTGGCTGTTATCGTAAGTGTCTTCAATGAGATTTAACGAGACTTGGACCGATAATTCGTGGCTATTATTAGGTAACTGCGGGTCAAACGCGGTGCTGCTGACTGTGACTGAGTGCGTCAACATGCCATCGATTTTGGGTGTCACTATTAGGTTGATTAAGAAACCACCCCCAGCCCCTCCTTGGTAAGGAGGGGAGTTTGGACTACCTCCAGCCCCTCCTTGGTCAGAAGTGGAGACCGGTAGAGTGGCCAAAGTGCAAGTAACTTCTCTAGTTAAACTGGAGAATTGACAAATATTTTCGTTGCCAGCCGCGGTTGCGGAGACAAAATCAACCGTTGGCGGTAGTACCGATACCAGTTTAATGTCGGTGGCCGAATCTGGCCCTTTATTGGTGATAGTGAGATGATAAGTGAGTTGGCGACCCACGGTGATAATAGTCGGATTGGCCAACTGAGTGATTTCTAAATCCGCGGTAGCCACGACTTTAGTAGTCTCACTAACGGTGCTGGGCGTGGGGTCGAATTGGTTAGCCGTCGCGGTAATCTCACTGGTAATTTCACCGGTGTCATTGGCGGCCACGCCTAAAGTCACGCCTAAACTGGCTCCGACTTCCAGTAACGTTTGTTTGCAACTCACTTGATGCTCTGCGGTGAGTTGGCAAGGACTGTTAGCGGGTATTTGGAGTAGCCGCAATGATGGTGACAACTGGAGAATTAAAATGAGGTTAGTGGCTGGATTAGGCCCGTTATTAGTCACCGTGGCGGTATAGGAAAACGGCTCGGCTATATTCACGGGGTCTTTGCTGTCGCTTAAGCTGACTTTTAAATCGCTGCTGGCAATGCGCAATAAGGCAATGGCATGGTCGGCAAAACCGGCCACATAGAGATGAGCACCGGTAGGAGTGACGGCTACGGCTCTAGCACCGCCTAAGCCGTTAACGTCTTTATCCTGGTCTCTCACGACATCTAAAAAGGTCAAGGTGCCTGAATTGGAGTCGCGTTTAAACATGGCGACTGCGCTGTCATTGATACTGGCGACATAAACATAATTACCGTCTCGACTTAGGGTGAGGCCGGCGGCACCGTTTAAACCGTCGATACCATTAGCGTCATCCCGATGCACTTCGACAAAATTAAAGGTACTCTGGTCAGTTAAGCGTGAAAAGACACTGAGGGCATTGTCAGTGCCGCCACCGGTCACGTAAACTTGTCGATTGTCGGGACTCACCGCCACGCCACTGGCCGCATCTAAGCCTTGCACGCCTTCGGTGTTGTTGATAAAGGTTTGCAAGAGACTTAATTTACCGGTATTGGGGTCGCGATTGAAGATCGTGAGACTGTCACTGTTGGCACTGACCGCGAATAATTGTAAACCGTCTGGACTGACCGCTAACGCATTGACACCGTCCAAGGTTTTCGAATCGCTGACCACTTCCATAAAGGTCACCTGACCGGTGGTGGAATCACGATTAAAAATAGCAATCGCATCGTCACTGGAGCCAGCCACATAAATTTGCGTGGCGGTGACTTGTAGGGCAAAAGCGCCGCCTAGTCCTTCTACGCCGGTGACTCCATCTTTGAGCGTTTGTATCCAGGTGACTTTACCTGTTAACGCATCTCGTTTGAAGACGCTTAAGGCACTGTCATTCAAAGCGGTAGTGTAAACATAAGCACCATCTGGACTTAACTCGACATCGGTAGCGGCTTCTAAACCGTCCACATTATCTTTATTATCGACCAGCGTTTGCACCCAACTTAAGCGTCCATCACTGGGATTGCGACTAAATACGGTCAACGCCTGGTCAGTAAAACTGACGGCATAGACTTGATTGCTATCGGGACTGACGGCAAGTGAAATCACGCCGCGCAAACCTTCTACTTTTCCCACGCCTTGCGTTTGTGCTTCCACAAAAAATAGCGTGTCGGGATTATTTACGTAACTGGTGTTAGTCACGGTATTATTTTTCTCATCCGAATCAAATTCGCCCGATTTAATGGTTGCCGTATTCGTGATATTTCCTACCACTAACGGTTGCACTTCAATGCTCAGGGTAGCGGCGCCATTCACCGGCAATTTATCCACCACACAAACCAGTTGCCGGTCGACATTAAGGTCATAACAAATACTGCCACTACTGGGAGTCACCGTGGCCGTTTTATACACCACTTGGTTAGCGGCCGGCAAAGTATGAGTCACGGTCACTTGAGTAGCTTCATTAGGTCCTTGATTGCTGAGACTAAGCGTATAAGTCAAAGGACTCCCTACCATCGGCTCCGCTGATAGAGTCATGGTGAGACCGACATCTGCTACAAATTGAGTCACTTCCACGGGCACGGGTTTATCGTCTTTGAGGACCTGGGCCGTATTATTGGTCAACACGGGGTCAAACACCTCACTGCCGACGGTGGCACTGACCTCAAAGTTTCCGCCTTCCGCTGGGATGGTAGTGATTCTGATGTTAGCGGTCTTTGACTCGGTGGTCAACGGATTGACCGGGCATTTAATTACATTGGCGGTGGCATTGGTACTTGATGAGCACTCTCCACCTAAGTTATCACCTTCGGCACTTTTGAAACTGAAGGATAAGGGGACCGTAAAATCAATATACACGCCAGTGGCTTGGTCTGGTCCTTCATTGGTCACTATCGCCTCTAAAGTCAAGTTATTGCCTTTTAATACCGGTTGCGGCAAAGCGGTCAAGGTGATTCCCAAATCGGCTTTGGTATCAGAAATTGCTGTCTCCTTTTTGGCGGTATTATTAGCCGGTATAGAGTCGTAAACATCCTCACTCACAGTGGCCGTGGCCGTGACGGTTAAGGTGCCAGTCCCTTTCGGAATGGCGGTTACCGTGACGAGGCTACTGCTATTGGGCAACAATGGATTTAAGGAGCAGGTTAAACTGGCACTGGTGGTCCCGGCTTGACAAGTCCCATCAGTCGCGGTGCTCTCGGTTAGCAACACGTCATTTTTGGACAAGGCGAGTTCAATATTTAATGACGGGGCTACGGCATTGGGACCGTTGTTGTTGACGGTAATGGTATAAGTAATTGGATTATCCACCGCGGCCGCTTTACCGGCCATGGAATCAGCGATGGAAACCACGATATTGGCGACTTGACCACTGATATTTAAGATGGCGGTTTTCGCATCGTTGTTGGAAGTGGAGTCAGTGGCGGTGCTAGAAACTTTAAATTGCAACGGAATATCTAGGCCGGGCTCTAATGGTTTCGCTTGAATATTAACCGTTTTAGTCTCGGCGGCGGTCAAAGTCCCCAAGTTGCAAACGAGGTTATCCGTAGTGTTAAAATTACAACCGGCGGTGTCGGAGACATAACTGACCTGTTTAGATGGCCACACACTGCTGGTCAAGGTGACGCCATCGACGGCGGTGGAGCCATTATTTCGCACCGTCACTTTATACACAATCGTTTGTTGACTACTCACGCCTAAAGTATTGGGGTCGGCTAACGCATCGACCACTTCTAAATCGGTGGCAACCGCTTCCACCAACGTTGTGGTTTTAGTTACTTGATTATTGGCCGGTATGGTATCTGTTTCGGTGCCTTTGACACTACTGCTAAAAGTTAAGGTCCCTGGGGTACTAGGAGTGGTTACTTGAATTTTGACTTCGGTGGTGCCTCCAATCTCCCCTGTGCCCAATTCACAAGTCACTAGCGATTCGGCGGCGGGCCCTACTGTGGCTTGACAACGGGGGTCACTGCCAGCGGCGTTGAAAATGACACCCGTTGGCAACGTGTTGGTCAAGACCGTATTACTAACGGTGGCGGGTCCATTGTTAGTGATGGCCAGAATATAAGTTAACACGCTGTTGAAACTAACGCTCTCGGCCGCCGGCTCGGTCGTCACCGCCAGTGCCAACTCCGCCTCTGGTACCGATTCCATCACCGTAGTTTCGCTCTGGGCCAAATTATTGGTCTTATTATTATCCACTTGGCTGGTCGTCACCGTGGCTTTATTGACCAACTTATCTTGCTTACCTTGTACCGCGGTGGCAGTCGTCACTTTGATTTCAATGGTGACCGATTTATCTTTTTCAATACTGCCTAACTGACAACTAAGCAGACCGTCGGCGGAAGGAGATTGACAAGTGCCTTGGCTAGGTGTGGCGGCGGTAAATAAGGCTTTGGCCGATGCCGGTAGGGTGTCAGTCAACACGACCTCGGGCGCGGTATCGGTGCCTTGATTAGATACCGTAATCAAATAGGTTAGAGGACTGTTAATGGCCACCGGATCCGGGTTATCAGTCATCGTAATGGCTAAATCGATGGCCATGCCACTGAATAAACTGAGCGCATGACTGCGTAAGGCGGCGGTATATACCTGCTTCCCTTCGGGTGCTACCGCTACTCCCAAGGCACCGTCTAAACTGTCGAGACTGCCGGTATTATTGAGAATAGAATTTTTGAAGACTAAAGCGCCGGTGGTGAGGTTTCGACCAAAAATAGTTAAGGCATTGTCATCAATACTGGTCACATATAATTCACTACCGTCAGGAGTGATGGCCATCGGGGTCCCCGAAAAGCCGCTAATCCCGCTGGCTTTGCCGGCATAGCGTCCTTGGTAAGTCAACGCGCCAGTATTAGGGTCTCGAATAAACGCCACGACGGCACCGCGGACCACTGCGTAAACGTGATTATCGTCGGGACTTACTAGGACCCCATACACTCCACTCATGTTCACATTTTGCGCTAGGTTGGGAAACTCGCCGATAAAGGTTAATTCTCCTACCGCCGGATTACTGCGGAAAGCGACGATGGTATTGTCAATATTACTGGCGACATAGATGTCAGTAGGGGTAGTGACATTATGAGTGACTGCCACTGAAGTCGCACCGCCTAACCCGGTGATATTATTCACGCCATCTTGTTGGGTTTGCAAAAAAGTTAATAAGCCCGAATTGGGATCCCGGGCAAAGACGGTCAAAGCATTATCGCGGGTCCCGGTCACATAGACTCGTTGCCCATTGGCGCTGACGACAATTGCACTGGCCCCGTCTAAGCCGGTGACCCCATTCACGTCATTTTCTTGAAATTGCACCAGTGTCAAATCTCGATTAAGCACGACCACGGCATTACTTTTGGCACCGGTGACATAGACATTTCTATCATCGGGACTGACCGCGATGGCATTGGCTCCTTGCAAATTTTTGATATTGTTAATGCCGTCTTGAATAATTTGGCTAAAGGTCAATTTGCCAGTAAAGGAATCCCGGCTAAACACCGCTACCGCATTGTCAAAATAACCGGTGGCATAGACAAATTGTCCATCATGGCTGACGGCGACGGAGGTCACGCCTTGTAACCCAGTGACTCCGGCGACATTATTTTTTTGTGCTTCGACAAAACTTAAACTTGATGGTTGCGCGGGCAGGTCAAACGTAGCGACACAAGTGGTGGTCGCCGTAATGGTCATTGATAAAGTGGCGGAGGTGCCGATACAAGTGCCGCTCCAGCCGGTAAATGTGGAGCCGGTTTCAGGGGTAGCTAATAAAGCTACGACGGTATTGTTGGCATAACTGTCGGTACACACTTGACCACAATTAATACCACTGCCAGTGCCGGCTGAGGCCGTGATGGTGCCTTTACCGCTACCGGCGGTGGTAATGGTTAAGGCAAAAGTGGTGCCACCGCTATCGTCGGTATGAGTGATTTTACGGATTCGCTGGTTGGAAGTGTCCGCAATATATAAATTATTTTGACTGTCAAAAGCGATTCCTTTTGGTCCGTTCAATTTAGCACTACTCGCCACTCCTCCATCACCGCCATAATTGGGTTCCCCAGTCCCCGCGAAGGTGCTGATAATCCCGCTGGCATCGATTTTACGAATACGATGTTGACTGGTATCGGCAATATAAATATTACCCTGACTATCTAGGGCCACCGCGTTAGGATTACTGAGTTGGGCCGCTATCGCTAATCCCCCATCCCCCAATCCAGAGGAGCCACCACCGGCGATTTTTGCAACTAAGCGTTTCGTGGGGTCTGGGTCAGTGAAACTCAGCACTTTAAGCACTCGATTGTTGACCATATCGGCAATATATAAAACGCTACCGCTCTTATCAAGCGCAAGACCTTGAGGAGAATTTAATTTCGCCGCCGTCGCCACCAAGGTGGGGGTATCGGTGATAGTATCAGTGACCGGACTACCGCCGGCTATCGTGGTAATCAGTCGCTTAGTCGCATCGGCATCATTGAGATTGTCAATTTTGCGAATGACATGATTACCGCTATCGACGAGATACAAATTGTTAGCGTTGTCGACCATCAAATCAATAGGATTATTCAATTGGGCAGTCGTCGCGGCTTGACCATCACCCGCATACCCTGGTTTGCCACCTTGACCTGCTATCGTGGCTATTTTATTGGTGGTCACTTCCACTTTTCGAATGACCTGATTGCCGGCATCGGCAATATAAATATTGCCTTGACTGTCCAGGGCCACCCCAGTTGGAAAATTTAATAAAGCAGCGGTCGCCAGGTCGCCGTCGCCACTGAATCCAGGTTGTCCCCCGGTCCCTGCGATCGTGGTCAAAATGCCACTGGTATCGACGCGTCGGATGACATGATTAGCGGTATCAGCCAGGTATAGATTACCTTTACTGTCGACAAAAATGTTTCTGGGTTGATTGATACGACCATCTTTAGCCGCATCTTTACCATCCCCTGCATATCCGCTAGTGCCGTCACCTACTACCGTAGTTATGGTATCAGTAGCGTAGGCTAAATTTAGGTAACTTAGTAATAAAATAATGATGGATATAGATCCGTAAGCCTTAGATTTGACAACTTTCGAAAAGTTGTCAAATCTTGAGTGTGTTAACATGGTTTAATCTCCATTAATGTAAGCGATTTTTTAGGATAGATAAGTAATAGTATAGCAGATTTGACAACTTTCGAAAAGTTGTCAAATCTAAACTCCAGATTTGACAACTTTCGAAAAGTTGTCAAATCTAAACTCCAGATTTGACAACTT
>DZAL01000105.1:0-8956 GCA_022729575.1 Thiomargarita sp. | reverse complement strand
TCGAAAAGTTGTCAAATCTCTAATGTGCAAATCTAATTTGCGAATTTTTGTTCACATGCGGAAACGGTACCGCTGGTAACGGCTTATCCAAAAATTGACACAACTTGGCCCACTCGTCGCCGTTTTCCCAACATACTTCCAATAATTTACCAGGCCGGTTTTTGAAATAATCCCGCACCCGTTGATTATGTTGCAAATAGAAATTGAGATGATGTTGATAATGATCATGAGGCATCGCATAGCCATAAACCAATAATCGTCCTTCCGTAGGTCCTGTGTACTCGGCATGACGACATAAACTGTTGAACCAAATTTCTGGCGTTTGCCGAATAGTTAGAATAAATTGAGCGGTGGGAAAATGTTGATCCAGATGGTCAAACATCAAGGGCCAGGGCCAATCTTCACAACTGTCAAATTGGGTCAAGAGTTCCACTAATTCGGCGATATTACCGCGCTTGAAATTTCTCAAATTGTGCAGACTAAAAGTAATATGACGAGGATAACCTAATTCTCTTAAACCGGTACTTAAGGTTTTGGTCCCCGTTTTATTTAAACCAATACCAAATACTTTCATATTGCCGATTGCTCCTTCTGGAGTCCAAACCTTTAGATTTGGACCACTGGTTTTTCGCAGATGACTGCATCTTGATGGTTATTGATTGCCCGTGGTTGAATACTGAGGAGGTTAAAATACTGACTCCAATGGGTTTGGAGATACGCCTGAGTATGAAACGCGGCTTGATAGTATTTGGGTAATCCCGATGTATGATGACCTTTCAAATAATAAAATCCCTCTTGTTGCCACTGCGTCCTGGCCGCTGGTTGGTCCAGGGGAAAACTGTGCTCATGACGAATGGTGGCAATGAAAATACCGCCCGGTTTGAGAATTCGCTTTAACTCGGCCAGCCATAAAAATTGCATCGGCTCTGGTAAATGAGTAAACACTGAAATACTATAAATAAAATCAAAGTGTTGGTCGGGATAAGCTAAAGGCGGTAATGGATGATTGACCTGAAATTGGGCCAATGATCCTAAGTATTGTGTATTCCAAGCAATAGCTGCCCGGTCAATATCGGTACCGGCCAACATTTGTTCAGGAGACAATTTTAAAAAACGTAGAATCCGGCCGCAACCACAACCAAAATCGAGGAGGGAGTGGAAGGAGTCAAAACTGCGGTTGATACCGGCCAACAGTTTTTTCAGGTCCCAGGTGATTTTGCGTCCTACGCCTAAAAAATGGTCTAAATCCTCGCCGCCGCCAGCACGAGTCATTAATTTCGGTGGTGGTAAAGGCAAACAATCACAATTTTTGAATTGTTGCTGCCACAATTCGCATTGTGCTTTCAGTTGTTGATTCTCATGTTCCAAAGTTTCTAAGTGAAGAATGAGATTTTTGAAATACGGTAATTTTTTTAAAAATTGATGAGGCATAAATAAAGTTGTCCTAATTTCATAAATTGGTAGTCCCTACTAGCCAATGGAGGTACTAATTGCAACAGTGGTGTATGACGCTTCGCTTATACACCCTACCGCTACCGCCTACCGCCAATGTCATTAAGTTAAGCCGCGTTGGAGTCCAAATCTTCAGATCTGGACGAGATTGGTCAGGGTAACACGGCGTTGCCAAATCTGAAGATTTGGACTCCAACGCGACTCAATTTCAGGAAACCGTGCCTGGATTTATTTAAATAGGTTGAGACTAAGTTCTTCTTATTTGAAATTTATCATAGTTGTAACTTCTTAACAAGAGTTGTTACCAATTCTTTATCCTCCTAAGATTTGACAACTTTGCGAAAGTTGTCAAATCCAGAGTTAAATTCAGTTTTCATAGTGTGATAATAGGATAAAGTTAACAGAAAGTCAAGTCAGTACCAGCCACTGAATGTAAGTCTATCACAGTACCTTAAAGAATGCAACGCCGCGTTCTGGTCGCTATTTACTTGAATTTTAAATAATTCACCTTATTTTCTCGTTCCCACGCGCCGGCGTGGGAACGAGATACACGTTACGATGACCACCCCCTGCCCCTCCTTAGCAAGGAGGGGAGTATGCGCCAACTGAGTTGGTAGGGTGTACTCCCCTCCTTAGCAAGGAGGGGCAGGGGGTGGTTGAATTCAAAGTGCGTAAGGTGAGATTATAAGATGATTTCGGCAATCGATGGCACAATTACGCCAACGACGGTAGGAATTTTGAGGGTTGTCCCGCCGCCAATTTTATGGTAAGATTTCCTGGTCATGGTACTATTGACAGATGTTATCGCTCGAAGCGATAGCCTCTGTCGGCGGTGCCAAGGATAAATAGATTGGAATATAACCCTATCACACTATAATTTCAACCATTGAACACCTTTGAGGAATGTTATGACCTCCCAAGAACAAATTGCCGTTTATTTAGCCGATGAAACTAAACTTTACCAAGATTGGTATCAACAAGTTATCCGTTCAGATGAGGATGCTACTTCACAACCCATTGCCACCATGCCATCAGTGGCGGAACTTAAAGCGATGGCGAAAGAATGGTGGCAACGGTTGTATGCGAAAAACCAGACCGTGATGCGAAAATGGTTTTGTAAAACGCCGTTGCGCCATGGCGAGACTGCGTGTGTGTGGTGGAAACGGATTAGAGACATTTCCCATGAATCTCGCGATTTGATTATCGCCATCATGGTGGATTTAGCCCTGGCACCGATTATTCATCCCTCGCATCTTGAAGTCTCAGTGACGGTGATTGTGACTAATCATTTTTTGGATATGGTGTGTGAGGGGGAGGAATGTGGTGATTGAGTCTGAATGGTGGATACGCTTCGCCCAATCCACCCTACTCCCTTCCCTATTCCTGCTAAACATTCCACTCTGGGACGCAAGATATATATAGTGAGATTCCTAGATAATCGTACTCATAACAGATGCTATCGCTCGAAGCGATAGCATCTGTAGATGATGTCAGACACAATGGGAATGGGTAGCAATTAGGTGGTTTATTTTTATGATTAAAACCTTCAAGTGCATAGATACGGAGAATCTTTTTGCGGGCTATCGTGTTCCTCGTTTTAGTAACCTGGCTACTGTTGCCATGCGCAAACTGGCCATGCTGAATCGTGCGGAAAGGCTAGATGATTTGCGTGTACCTCCAGGTAATCGATTAGAAGCACTTAAAGGTCATCGACAAGAACAGTATAGTATTCGTATCAATGCACAATGGCGAATCTGTTTTGAGTGGCGTGAGGGACACGCCTGGAATGTTGAAATCGTTGATTATCATTAGGAGAATGAGATGCCGCGTGAAGTTCCTTATCCTCATCCAGGAGAAATTTTGTTGGAAGAATTTCTCAAACCTATGGGCATTACCCCTTCTCAATTAGCTAAAGAAATTGGGGTGGCGCAACCACGTCTGAATGGAATTATACAAGGTCAGCGTCCCATTACTATCGACATTGGACTACGTTTATCACGTTTTTTTAGCATGAGTGATAGTTTTTGGATTGGTTTACAAACCGATTATGATACTGCTCAGACACGGGATAAATTGTTGGAGGTGCTAAACCACATTAAGCCTTATCGACCAAATTATTTGGTCACCGCGTGATTCCGCGCAGAGAACCCAAGGACTGGCAGTCCTCGAAGGACTGTCAGTCCTAACACCTTAATATTTTTCAAAATATGACTAAAGATTCCAACCTCAAAACCCTCCTAGAACGTGCCGTGGTCAAAGTTTTAGTTGGCGACACGTTTAAAGGCACGGGCTTTTTTATTACACCCGATTATCTCTTAACCGCTTATCACTGTTTTGAGGATTTTATTGACGAGAATACTCTCTTTATCAAAAGTACCGTGTATGGGAAGTTGCAAGTGTCCTTGGAAAAAGACCGCTCGTTTCGGAATCGTGAGATAGATATTGCGGTATTGAAATTAGTGAGACCCATTGAGGTTAGCGATTATTTACCTGTGGGTCTTCTCACTGAGAGTCAGGCTACGGATGACATTTTGGCAGTGGGTTATCCGGCGGAAATTTTCAGTGTTATCTCTGGAGAAATTCATGGTTTTTCAGAGCAATATCCCCATAAGTTTTTTAATAACGCCATGAAAGCCGAGGGGCAAAGTGGGGGGCCGATTTATCATTTGGCGACTCGGCGCGTGGTTGGTTTGGCGTTGAGTGTTTATAAGCCAGACGTTATGACAGATGGCGGTTTGGCAGGGCGATTTGAGATTTTGTTTGAACAGTGGCCGGAGTTGCAGGCGTTGAATCAGCAGGCGGTGGAACGGTGGGAGCGACGTTTCAAGGAGGGTGAAATGGTTAAACTGCCGCACTTTAGTTTAAGTTTACTTTCTTTGCCGAGCCGTTGGTGGTATTATGGAATAGCGGGCATTATTTTGTTGATTATGCTGATTTTCATTGTGATGGGGTTAAATTCACAAAAAACTGAAGGTAATTGCAGTCCAGCTATCAGTGGTGTGCAGGGGAATATTTCGTTGGATTGTAGCAAATAAACGTACTGGAGTCCAAATCTTCAGATTTGGACTGTTATCAAATCTAAAGATTTGAACTCCAAAGTCTAAAAGGGGGGAGGATATTATTAACCTTTACCCAGGAACTAAAATATGAACAAGCCCTCCGTCTATCTGGATACCACTATTCCAAGTTATCTGTTTGAAGGGCGAGAAGAACTCCGAACCTTTGTGCAAATCACTCGGCAATGGTGGACTGAGGAACGTCAACATTTTGACGTGTATATATCAGAGGAAACTCTGGCAGAATTGAACGATGGGGCTTATCCTAATAAGTCCCAAGTGTTAGCGTCAGTGTCGGGACTGCCGATATTGTCGCACACTCCACGCATTCAAGAAATTGTCCAAGTGTATATAGACAATTATGTGATGCCACGAAAATTACAAGGTGATGCCCGACATTTAGCTTATGCCTCGCTTTATCAGATGGACTTTTTGCTGACGTGGAACTGTAATCATCTGGCGAATGGTAACAAACTCAGGCATATCCGAATTATCAATACTCGTTTAGAACTACCGGTCCCACAACTGGTAATTCCCTCACAACTATTTCAGGAGAACTTTCTATGATAACTAATCCTATCCTAGCGGAAAAAGACCGTGTTCAAATGGCACTAGCGGAACGTGCTGGATATGATGTTCACAAGTATTCTGAACTGATTCACCAAATCGTCTTGGACATGCAAGCCCAGTATGGGTTAAAACTCAATTATGTGGTAAGAAAAGACGGCATCTTTCAACCTCTAACCCAGCCCGCGGCGGGTCAAGCAGAATGATAGCGGTGAGACCTCCGAGGTCTTCAAGACCTCGGAGGTCTAGGGGCATCACCCACACGGCATCACTCTATCATCATATCATTTTCTAGTAGTGTTGCAGAGGTTAATAGTATAGTATTTTCTCTATCGAGTACAACGAATTTAGAAATAAACGAATTGACTCACTTTTACCCATTCGTTTATTTCTAAATTCGTTGTACTTGTTGTTACTGCAAATTCTGATTCAGACAAGACAACCACATCAACCCACTCATTCAAAAGGTGAACTATGAAACATTGGCTAAATTTATCTATATGCAGTTTACTATGGCTTACGGCCCCCGTTTGGGCCTTCAATGATGACCAGACGACTAGCGGGATGTGTAGTCCTGCCGTGCGCGATGTGCAGGGGAGTGTGACCATTAACTGTCAAGGACTCAGTGACGGTGCGACTAAGACTTTGAATGACTTGTTGAATAAAGTCGGTGAAGTGAAGGATTTAAACAATCTCGTGTTAGAGAAAATGGGAAAGTTGGATAAATTGGATAAAATGGAACGGGATTTAGCGGCCAATCAAGGTTTGGCTAGTGAACTGGTGACACTGAACCAAGAAAAAAGGAAATTGGAAGGTGACATCAAGTCATTACAGTCGGGCATTGAAACCGCGAAGTTGAAAGCCGCTGAGGAGTGGGCAACCAAATATCATGAGTTGGAAAAACGTCTGGCGGAAGAGATTGGTGAAGAGTTGGCGGAACAAGCGCAACAGGCATTGGAACAAGGTAATTTGGACAAAGCGGGTCAATTGCTAGACCAATTGATTATTAAGCGTGAACAACAAGTTGAAAAAGCCGCCACAGCACATTATTTGCGTGCTAAAGCCTTTCAATTGCAGTATCAACCACTCCAAGCCCTACCGCATCTGGAGAAAGCCTATCGTTATCGCCCAGAAAATACTGAGTATACTCATGCGTATGCCTTGTTATTAGCAAAACAAAATCGGCACACTTCTGCCATAACGGTGTATGAACAAAATCTGTTGCGATTGCGAGAACAGGGGGATAAAGCTAGTGTTGCGATGACGCTGAATAATCTAGGTGCTCTGTACCAAGAGACGCTACGGTTTAAAGAAGGGGAAGCGAGTTATCAAAAGGCCTTAACGACTTTTAGAGACTTAGCCAAAGCCAATCCGCAAGCCTATTTATCCTATGTCGCTGGCACGCTGAACAATCTAGGTACTTTGTATCAAGATATGCAACAGTCCCAAGAAGGGGAAACGAGTTTAAAAGAGGCATTAACTCTTCATCAAGACTTGACCAAAGCCAATCCGCAAACCTATTTACCCGGTGTCGCTACCACACTGACTAATCTGGGTACTTTGTACGCAAAGACGCAACAATTTCAAGAAGGGGAAACGAGTTTAAAAGAGGCATTAACGATTTATAGAGACTTGGTCAAAGGCAATCCACAAATCTATTTACCGGCGATGGCTACGACACTGAATAGTCTAGGTCTTCTGTACTACGCAAGAAAAGATACGCAACGTTTTAAGGAAGGAGAAGCAAGTTATCAAGAGGCATTAAGCATTAGTAGAGACTTGGCCAAAGCTAATCCACAAGCCTATTTATTAAAAGTGGCTATGACACTGAATAATCTAGGTAATCTGTACCGAGAGACGCAACGATTTAAAGAAGGGGAAGCGAGTTATCAAGAGGCATTAAGCATTAGTAGAGACTTAGCCAAAACCAATCCACAGGTCTATTTATCCGATGTCGCTGGCACGTTGAATAATCTAGGCATCCTCTACACGGAGATGCGGCGATTTAAAGGAGGGGAAGCGAGTTTTCAAGAAGCATTAACCCTTCGTAGAGACTTGGCCAAAGCCAATCCACAAGTCTATCGTTCAGATTTGGCAAACACGCTAGTAACATTTGCGCTCTTGTGTGTTAAACAAGATAAAAAGGTAGAGGCTCATCAATATTTTAACGAAGCCATCCCCATTTACCGAGAGTTATGGAAAGCCTACCCTGAGTTATATGCGGATATATTCGCAACAAGTCTGTCCTTGAATGCGCATACCCTCCCCCCTGAGGAAGAAACACGGTGTGCCTTACAGACAGAAGCCTTGCAGGTCGCACATTCATTAATCTTGAAAGTGGCAATCCTAAATACGGATCGCTGCGAATGGCATAACTTGATGCTGAAATAGGGAGTCAGAATTAGAATTTGCAGAATGGTCTGGTTTGGGTTTCATTCTGTTAATTCGTTAATTCTGAAAATTCTGATTCAGACAACCAAATTTGTTATACTCAAACGATTCCACTTAACAGGACATTTTCAAATGAAACTCACTCAAGAACAATTTATCATCAATGCCAAAGGCAAAAAAACGGGCGTAATCCTATCGATGCCACAATACCAACAACTACTGGAAGACTTACATGATTTGGCCATCGTCGCCGAACGTCGTCAGGAACCGACTCTCACTTTAGCAGAACTCAAGAAACGCCTTCGGAAGCCCATTCATCATGTATAGCATGGTCCTAAAAACTTCCGTCGAAAAAGACCTACGCAAATTACCTACCCAAATCGTTGACCGGGTTTGGTTACAACTCTCAAAACTGGCTACCAACCCGTTGACTCGGCAAGCACTTAAATTGTCTAGTGCGGAGAATCTCTACCGAGTCAAAGTCGGTCAATATCGAGTGGTATATGAAATAGATGTCCCAAATCGACGAATCATTGTGCATTACGTTCGCCATCGGAGTCAATCCTATTAATCAGGTGGGGGCAACAGAGTGACCGTTGTCCATCACTTTGCGAAATTTAGAGTTTTCAGTTAAGTAGGGTGGACAACAGGTTTATCGTTACTCACCACTTTACTGAATAGGTGGGCAAATCAACACTTGCCCCTCTGAACCTAACAACCGTAAGGAGAAGTGAGGAGACGGACACAAACATTTTATACCAATCCATTCATCATCAACATTACCTTTTTTTATGACCAACTGTTTAATTCAAACTGAAATCGATTTAGAACTAAAAACTAAAGTTGAAAAGCGGTTTGCTGAACTTGGCTTAACCCTACAGGAAGCTATCCAGTTATTTTTGTCCCAAGCCGTTCAACCAAACGCTTGGCCGCTAATTAAACAACCCAATGCGGAAACTCAAGCCGCTATTGACGAAAGCTATCATGGTCAGTTGAAAGCCTATCAATCTCTGGACCACCTCTGGGCGGAATTGGGGCAAGAGTAGTGCGAGAAGTTATTCCCACTTCCGCCTTTAAACGTGATTATAAAAAAGGGTTACGTTCTCATCCACCATGGATTCCTTTAGTCCAATCCATTGTCCAACAACTTGCTAATGACCAACCATTGGAGTGGTCACCTCGGGACCATGCTTTAACTGGGTCCTGGCAAGGTTGTCGAGAATGTCATTTAAAGCCCGATTGGTTGTTGATTTATCGGTTAGAACCTAGTCAATTGACACTGATACGTCTGGGTTCACATGCTGAGTTGTTTAAATAAATTTTCTAGTTTCACCGAGTTGCCCGTTCAGAAAAATTGAAAATGAAAATCATGACTATGGAGGTGGTGTACGCTGCACACTGCATAACTTGATGCTGAAATAGGGAGTCAGAATTTACAGGATTTGTGTGCCTTAAAAAGTAGCGTATAAACATGACGTTACGAAAGATTA
>DZAL01000431.1 GCA_022729575.1 Thiomargarita sp. | reverse complement strand
ATGTTTGCAAGCGTGCAAGCACAAATGGTACTGGTTTTCGATACCAATCTCGATGACGGAACCACCGTAACACTTCCTTTAGACGGCACGGTAAACGTAACCGTAGATTGGGGCGACGGCAATACCGAAGCCGTTACCACAACCGGATTAAAAGAACACACTTATGCCACAGAGGGCGAATACACCGTGCAAATTAACGGCACACTCACTACGTTCGGCATTAACAATTGGCCCAACTTAAAATTAAAACGGCTTACTTCGTTTGGCGAAATCGGCATTACCAATCTAAATTATGCTTTTAAGAGTGCAACTAATTTAATTGAAATTCCCGCCACACTACCGCCAAATGTAACAAATATTCATGGGACTTTTGTAGAAAATTCAACTTTTAATTTGGATATCACGAATTGGGATGTCAGCCATGTAACTGATTTTGATGTGGTTTTTTTAGGTGCAAATTCATTCAATCAGGATATTAGCGGGTGGGATGTTTCCAACGGGATCGGTTTTGCCTATATGTTTAGTGGTGCTTCTTCTTTCAATCAAAACATTTCGAATTGGAACATGGGCAGTGCCGATAATCTATATGGTATGTTCTGGGGTGCATATTCATTTAAACAAAACCTCGCTGCATGGAACGTGAGTAATGTAACAAATACAGGTAATATGTTTAATAGTGTAAACCTATTGACCGAAAATTACGATGCAATACTGGTAGGCTGGTCGCAACAAAGTTTAAATTCAGGTTTGAATTTTCATGGCGGCAACAGCAAATACTCATGCGTAGGCGAGGCTGCACGCAATCAAATCATCAATAATTTCGGGTGGACCATTACCGATGGCGGTTTGCAAGCCGACAATGTGGCTCCTGTTATAGATGACCTCACTTTACCTGATTTACACGCCGAATGCGAAGTCACTTCTCTAACTGCTCCTACGGCAACCGACAACTGTGCCGGAAGCATTATCGGAACCCACAACGTCACTTTTCCCATTACGACATTAACCGTAATCACTTGGACTTATGACGATGGCAACGGCAACTCTAACTCACAAGTTCAATATGTAGCTATCGACGATGTAACCGCACCACTTGCCGACAACTCAACACTTGCCGATGTAACCGCCGAATGCGAAATTACCAGCCTGACTGCCCCGACTGCTACTGACAACTGTGCCGGAAGCATTACAGCAACACACAACGCTACTTTGCCCA
>DZAL01000430.1 GCA_022729575.1 Thiomargarita sp. | reverse complement strand
CGATGATCAATGCTACACCCACACCCAGATCTTCCCTCAAAAAGACAGGGCAGACAGTCAGTTATGATACCTATGGTAACGAAGTTACTGACGGCAGCGTCAAGGATGATGGCTACTATCAAGCAGGTGTCACCCATGAATACAGTGCCAACAATGGCACGATGGTGACGGACGGTGTCACTGGGCTGATGTGGCAGGATGATGGTACTATAAATAATCATGCTCCCACTTGGCAACAAGGTGTAGATTACTGTGAAGCATTGACTCTGGGTGGCTACATGGATTGGAGACTGCCTAACTACTGGGAGTTGGAGGGTATCGTGGATTATAGCAGATTATGGCCCGCTTGGGTCGTCGCATTTATCAATCCCGCCTCCTCCGATAACTATTGGAGCGCTACTTATTGTGAGCACAATGTTGACTATGCTTGGAATATCAACTTTGAATTCGGCAGTGATGGCTGGGATCTCAAAGAGTACGGCTATCGCGTGCGTTGTGTACGGGGACTTTAACGGTGTGCCTTGTGTGTTTAGGCGAGAGGTGGATCTTCGTATCAAATTCAAGGACAATAGTTTTTGTCAGTATGAGACTATTGGATCATTTCATTGCGTTCGCAATGACTGAAATAGTGGTACATAGAGATAAAACACATAGAATAAGGAGAAAAAATGAAACGAATATTTTTAATAGTGGTAGTGTTGAGTAGTTTAGTATGGGCCGACTTCATTAGACACGGTGATATTGTTACGGACACAGTGACCAATTTGGAATGGCAGGATGATGCTGCATCGGCATCCACCATTACTACTTGGCAAGGTGCCATAGACTCTTGTGAGGCATTGACTCTTGGGGGCTACACAGATTGGAGACTCCCCAACATCCGGGAGCTTAGAAGTATTATCAATAGAAGCAGAGAAAACCTTTCAATTGATCCTATATTTGTCAATGCAGCCGCCGATGTCTATTGGAGCTCTACTACCTATATACGCTATACAAACCACGCTTGGCGTATCCACTTCAACGGCGGTTACGACGACCTAAATTTTAAGTGGAGTTCCTTTAGTGTGCGTTGTGTACGGGGGCTTTAGAGGATTTGTCACTTTGCCCACCGCGTGCCGATGTTGGCAAAGTGACATCGCAAGCTCCTTGCGATAAAATAATCCAAGTTCAATCAGAGGGCTTAATTTTATTCACTCTTAAGGAAATTATATCTATACTA
>DZAL01000104.1:11137-19958 GCA_022729575.1 Thiomargarita sp. | reverse complement strand
TGGCCAGACTACGGCTCAACTCCCCTCCTTTACAAGGAGGGGTTGGGGGTGGTTGGGCAGTCCAAAACGTGTTTTGGACTCCTTATGGCGATTGATTGGCCATGATGGCAGCCTCAATCACGTCTTTTCCAATGTCTGCTTCAAATTTCTGCCAGACCGGTTTCATGACTTCCCGCCATTGTGCTAACTCTTCCTTGGTTAAGGTCAACACTTCCGTTTTGCTGGTTTGTTTAGCAAAGTCTAAGACCTTTTGCCGATCTTGTGCTTCCACGTCCAAGGCCAATTTATTCACTTCCTCAGAGACTTCATTCAAAATCTTTTCCAATTCAGTGCGAATTTTAGGAGGTAAACCATTCCAAAATTGTGTACTCGTTACCAGCAAGTAGTCTAGCACGCCATGATTGGTTTCCGAAAAATATTTCTGCACTTCATGAAATTTTTTGGAGTAAATATTTGACCAAGGATTTTCCGCACCATCGACCACACCGGTTTGAAGAGCATTATAAACTTCCGCAAAGGCTAATTTTTGTGGATTCGCGCCCAAAGTTTCAAATTGGGTTTGTAGCACGTCCGAGTGTTGAATCCGGAATTTCAAACCTTTGGCATCGGCGGGAATACGCAATGGTTTGTTGGCTGATAATTGTTTCATGCCGTTGTGCCAATAACCCAAACCAATGAAGTTTTGGCCTGCCATCGCCGATAATAATTGTTTACCCAGGGTCCCTTTTTGGAACCGCTCTACCGCATGAATGTCGTCAAATAAAAACGGCAAATCAAAGACTTGCAATTTTTTGGTGTACTTTCCAAATTTGGCTAACGAAGGGGCAATTAATTGCACATCTCCTAATAATAACGCCTCCATTTCTTTGTCATCCCCATATAATTGAGAATTGGGATAAACTTCGACGATCACTTTGCCGGCCAAACGTTGCTCCACGAGTTGTTTAAATTTGTTCGCACCAATTCCTTTTGGTGTCGATTCGGCCACCACATGAGAAAATTTAATCTTAATAGGTAGCGCATTATGCTCTCCATGCGGAGAAGTGGCTGGTTGCTGGCTATTGTCACACGCCGTTAATACTAACAAGGCTAAAGCTATACTTAATATACGTATCATTTTCAAATCTCCCTTATTATTCATAATAATTGACGGCTGTAAGAATAAATAAAAAGTGATAAACTAGCAAGTGCTGTTTTTAATTCTACTTTGATTTTTCAACTTACATTTAATATGGAAAACGTTACCAATGATTACACCAACAATTGCGGATGCACTTAATCAACAAGTAGCTCGTGAATTTTATTCGGCCTATTTTTATTTATCGATGTCGGCTCATAGTGATTCTATTGGGCTGAAAGGGTTTGCTAGTTGGTTTATGGCCAAATACCAAGAAGAATTGCAACACGCGATGAAATTTTACAAATATCTTCTCGACCAAGGGGCAACGGTCAAATTATTACCTATCGAGCAACCACCGTCCACTTATGAAGGGGCGTTGGCAATGTATGAAGCGACTTTGGCGCATGAACAACAAGTGACCGGAAACCTCAATGATTTAATTGATTTAGCAATGTCAAAGCGAGATCATGCGACTCAAATTTTTCTACACTGGTTTATTACCGAACAAATTGAGGAGGAGGCCACAGTGACTGAAATCATCAGTAAAATTAAGTTGGTGGGTAATCATGGTGATGGCTTATTTATGATTGATAATATGGTAGGACAAAAGTTGCCCTCGGCTTCAACTTCCACCATGGCCACCACACCTACGAATTAAAGAAGTCCAAAATACGTTTTGGACTGCTTAATTTAAGGGCATTGGTTGCGCGGCGAGGTCACTTGTCCTAATAATCAAAAAGTGCTAGACTTTAAGATAGGTACTCTTTGAGTTTATTTCACAGGATTCAAAACCCATGCGTGAGTTTTTTCGAGAAGTTAAAAGTAGTCGCTTTGTCCGTTCTATTTTGTTTGATTCTGCGGTCATTGCGATAGTGGTTTCCATGATCACTTTATTACATCTGTTTATCGTATTTGTGGCTAACATGTTGCCGACAAATAACATTAGTCAATCCTTGACTCATTTTACCGAGATAGTGGTATCGGCTAATTCCGCGATAGCAGTCCTCGCTCTATGTATCATTAGTACTATCAATCTCTATCGATTAGTTCGTTTTGAGATTATTAAACCGCCTTGTGAGGAACCTAATTGTCCTTATCAGGCAAAACAGGAGTCTAACTTATGATTTTTAAATCATCCTTACAGATAGCCAGTTTACGCTGGTTATTAATTGAATTGATAGTTGCCACGGTGCTTTGCACGTTACCGATAGTTTGGACCAATGTGTTCGATGCGCAAACTTTTACCGTCGGCTTAATTTTAGCCAGCATTTTCTTAGTATTGTCGGAATGGTTTCGGCAATTTAAACCTGCCACGATTATTCACTGGTTTGAAACCGTCTCGATTAGAAATTCTAATAAATCTCCTACTAAACAGCGTCAATTGATTTTGACTGGTAAATCAGCTACCTTGTTAAAAGGGGGGTTAGAGCAATCGGTATTTAAGACTAAGGGGAATTAAATGGTGTTACGAGAGAGATTTGACAACTTTCGAAAAGTTGTCAAATCTGCGGTTTGGTTTCTGCGGTTTGGTGTTAGATTTGACAACTTTCAAAAAGTTGTCAAATCTGCTTCTGGTTTTAGATTTGACAACTTTCAAAAAGTTGTCAAATCTGCTTCTGGTTTGAGATTTGACAACTTTCGAACAGTTGTCAAATCTGCTAACCATTTCAAGAATATGCTAACACCGGTGCCAACCATTTTTCTGCTTCCGCCACGGTTAACCCCTTCCGTTTCGCATAATCCTCCACTTGGTCCTGTTCAATCTTCCCAACCCCAAAATAAACTGAGGTCGGATGCGAAAAATACCAACCAGAAACCGAAGCTGCCGGTAACATCGCAAAACTTTCAGTCAGAGTAATACCCGCATGTTTATCTGGTTGCAATAAACTCCACAAAGTCGCTTTCTCCGTATGGTCAGGACAAGCGGGATACCCCGGTGCTGGTCGAATTCCACGATAGGATTCTTGAATCATCGCCTCATTAGTCAAATTTTCAGTCGCCGCATATCCCCAAAACTCTTTGCGGACCCGCTCGTGCAGCCGCTCCGCTAAGGCTTCGGCTAAACGATCGGCTAAGGCTTTTAACAAAATGCTATTGTAATCGTCATGGGCCTGCGCAAATTTCGCCAGATGAGATTCTAAACCTGCCCCAGTTGACACCGCAAAAGCCCCTAGATAATCTTTCACGCCGCTGGTTTTAGGCGCAATCCAATCCGTTAAGCAACGATTAGGTCGCTCTGCCGATTTTGACATTTGTTGCCGCAAATGGTGCAATACCGCTCTTACTTCAGTCCGTGAGTCATCCGTGTAAATTTCAATATCCTCCTCAGTCACCGCATTGGCCGGAAAGAAACCAATCACGGCTCGTGCGTGCAAGCCATTTTGTGCAATCAGCGTCTCCAACAGCGCTTGCGCGTCGGCAAACACTTGTCGGGCCTCTTTACCCACTTTAGCATCTTCCAAAATTTGCGGATAACGACCGGCCAATTCCCAGACTTTAAAAAACGGCGACCAGTCAATCCGCTCTCGTAATTCGGCCAGTGGATAATGGTCAAACACTTTGAGACCTAAAAAAGTCGGCGTGGGGGGGACATAATCGCCGCGCCAATCGAGCAGTAATTTATTGGCTCTGGCCCCTGATAACGTCAATTTCGGTTGCCGTTGCGATTTTTGACTAGCCCGTTGTTCACGAATTTGGGCATATTCCTCTTGTATTTGTTGAGTATAAGGACCAATTAAGTCTGGCGAGATTAAATTTTGGGCCACGCCCACGGCCCGCGAAGCGTCCGGCACATAAACTACCGCTTGTTGATAGCAGGGGGCAATTTTAACCGCGGTATGCACTTTGGAAGTGGTGGCACCGCCAATCAGTAAGGGCAACTTAAATCCTTGACGCTCCATTTCTTTAGCTAAATGTACCATCTCATCTAACGAGGGTGTAATCAAGCCCGACAAACCAATGATGTCGCACTGTTGCTCCCGGGCCGCTTTCAAAATCGTTTCCGCCGCTACCATCACGCCTAAATCAATCACTTCAAAATTATTACACTGTAAAACGACACCCACGATATTTTTGCCAATGTCATGCACGTCGCCTTTGACGGTAGCTAACAAAATTTTCTTTTGATTAGTCGATCTACCCTGCCGCTGTTTCTCAGCTTCGATATAGGGCAGTAGATGCGCCACCGATTTTTTCATCACTCGTGCGGATTTAACCACTTGCGGGAGAAACATTTTACCAGCCCCGAATAAATCGCCTACCACATTCATGCCAGCCATGAGTGGTCCTTCGATAACCTGCAACGGATGTTCACACTGTTGTCGAGCCTCCTCCGTGTCCTCCGCAATATAATCAGTGATACCTTTTACTAGCGCGTATTCTAAGCGTTTGGCCACCGGTGCTTGTCGCCATGCCAGGTCGATTTTAGACTCTGACGTTTCTCCGCCCTCACCTTTGTATTTATCCGCTACCTCTAACAATCGCTCAGTGGCCTCGGGCCGCCGGTTAAGAATCACATCTTCCACTCGTTCTCTTAATTCCGCTGGTAAATCTTCATAAATCGCCAACTGTCCAGCATTAACAATCCCCAGATCCATGCCAGCTTTAATCGCATGATAGAGAAAGACTGAGTGAATGGCTTCACGGACCGGATTGTTACCACGGAAGGAAAAGGAGACATTAGAAACACCACCAGAAATCAAGGCCCGCGGAAACCGTTGTTTAATCTCACGAGTGGCCTCAATAAAGTCCACTGCATAATTATTATGCTCCTCAATACCCGTGGCCACGGCAAAAATGTTGGGGTCAAAAATAATATCTTCGGCCGGAAAACCGACTTGCTCAGTTAAAATGCGATAACCACGGGCACAAATGTCAATTTTGCGTTGCATAGTATCCGCTTGCCCGTTTTCATCAAAGGCCATCACAATTACGGCGGCCCCATAACGTCGGATTAATTTAGCTTGCGCAATAAACTTGGCTTCTCCTTCTTTGAGACTGATGGAGTTAACAATCGATTTGCCTTGAATACATTGCAACCCGGCTTCTAACACTTCCCATTTGGAAGAGTCAATCATAATGGGCACACGGGAAATTTCTGGTTCAGAGGCCAATGAATTTAGAAATTTCACCATCACCGCTTTGGAATCAAGCAAGCCCTCGTCCATATTGACATCAATGACTTGGGCCCCATTTTCCACTTGCTCCCGCGCTACCGCTAAGGCTTCCTCATACTTCTCGTCCTTAATTAACCGTTTGAATTTGGCCGAGCCGGTGACGTTGGTACGTTCTCCGACATTGACAAATAAAGAGTCGGCGGTAATATGAAACGGTTCTAAACCCGCCAATCGACAAGCGGGCGCAATGGTTGGCAACGGCCGCGGCGAATATTTGGTCACGGCTTCGCGAATAGCGCGAATATGGTCGGGAGTAGTGCCACAACATCCTCCCACAATGTTGAGTAAACCACTGTGTGCCCATTCCGCAATTTCTTCCGCCATGAATTCTGGAGTTTCGTCATAACCGCCAAATTCATTGGGTAAACCGGCATTGGGATGAGCGGAAACATAAACATCCGCAATTCGCGCTAACTCTTCGACATATTGGCGTAATTCTTTCGCCCCCAAGGCACAGTTGAAACCAATGCTCAGAGGTTGAATATGCCGTAACGAATCCCAAAATGCTTCAGTCGTTTGACCAGATAAAGTGCGGCCGGACGCATCGACAATGGTCCCGGAAATCATAATGGGTAAGCGAATTTGATGGTCGTCAAAATATTGATGAACCGCAAACGCGGCCGCTTTGGCATTGAGGGTATCAAACACGGTCTCAATAAGAAGTAAATCCGCGCCACCTTCAATTAATCCTTGGGTCGCTTCATAATAAGCGGAGACCAATTCCGCAAAGCTGACATTGCGAAAACTAGGGTCGTTAACTTCGGGAGAAATAGAGCAGGTGCGGTTAGTAGGTCCTAACACGCCGGCAACCAATCGCGGTTGTTGCGGTGTAGTAGCGGTCATCTCGTCGGCCACGCCACGGGCTAACTTGGTCGCGGTAACATTTAATTCGTAGGCCAAGTTTTCCATCTGATAGTCTTTCATGGCAATCCGAGTGCTGTTGAAGGTGTTAGTTTCAATAATGTCAGCACCCGCCATTAAATATTGGTGATGAATGTCACGAATGATTTCGGGTTGCGTGATGGCCAGTAGATCATTATTGCCTTTTAAATCTTGCGGCCAGTCTTGAAACCGTTGCCCGCGATAATCCGCCTCTTGCAACTGGTGTTTTTGAATCATGGTGCCCATCGCGCCGTCGAGTATGAGAATACGTTGGCGAAGAAGGGTATGAATAGTATTAGTGTGGTTGGTTTGAGACATAATTTTTAACTAAGTGCTGGTTGAATAGGAAGTTGTATTATATACCAATGATTCCAATAATTCCATGAGTACAAAGCAATTTAATTCCAGGTACAAAGCTTCGCAATTCCATGAGTACAAAGCGAAGCTTTGTCCTTTGCTGGAATTTGAACTCTATAAAATTAATTCGATCATGAATTTCGGGTTAAGTCCTCAGCAGGAGGAAGATAGGGAGCAAGTATTTTACTGATGCCCTCTTCATCATACGAATAGGTCAATTGCCGCATTTTAGCGATAAAGACGGGTAATTCAACCTCAGTTTGCTCCAATTGTGCTAGATAATGGTCAATTCCATTAAAATCTCCGATTTCAACTAACTGCATCAATTGCCGGGCTTGCTCTGCTGATGGGCCTGCTCCTTGAAAGACTTCCTCTTCTAAATTTGACAACTTGGTTAAAGTTGTCAAATCTGCCGGTTGTTCATAAATCCATTGCAATTTTAGATGCTCTGCTAATAATTTCAGAAGGTCCTCACGATTGAATGGTTTAGCTAAAAACGCCGACCCTAACTTTCCATTCTCATCTGATAGCGACTCTAAAGGACTATGGGAAGTGACCAATATCACCAAGTCTTTAAATTCAGCCGGCTGCCGCAAGCGTCGAATTAATTCGAAGCCGTCCATCACCGGCATCACTAAATCCACAATGACTAAATCTGGTTTCACTACGAGTAACTGCTCCCAACCAGTTAACCCATTACTGGCCTCCGTTAAGTGAAATCCCAAAGGTTCTAATAATTTCTTAATTACCAAGCGATTTTCTGGATGATCGTCGATCACTAAAATAGTACGCGGCTCCCCTTGATAACCCACGATGGCAGTACTTGATACTGAAGATTGCTCAGAGGACACAGTTGGCAACGGCACCGTCACCGAAAAACGACTACCTTTCCCCAATTGACTCTCTATTTGTAGCTGACCATTCATCAAGGCGAGTAGAGACCGCGCTAAAGATAGCCCCAAGCCGGTGCCAGCGGATTTGTTACGCCAATCAGTCAGTTGTTCAAAAGGAGAAAAAATTTTTTCCAGATTGTCACTGGCGATGCCGATTCCAGTATCCTCCACGACTATAGTTAATTCAGACGCGACATAACCGACCTTAAACCAAATACCTCCTTGTGAAGTGAATTTGACAGCATTACTCAGTAAATTAACCAAAATTTGTCGTAACCTTTTTTGGTCGCCATAAAGTACGATTGGCAGAATGGAAGTTCTCTCATAAATAAAACTTAAACCTTTAGTTTCAGCTTGATAGCGAAACACTGCCACCAGTTCCTCTAACAATTTATTTAATAGAAAATCCACCGGCAATAAAGTAATTTGTCCAGTATCAAGTTTTGACAGGTCCAAAATATCATTGACTATGGCTAATAAATACTCACCACAAGTCGAAATGGTGGTTAATGATTGTTGTTGAGAATCGTCCAAAATTTTGCCAGTTTTGAGCAGATAAGTCATGCCTAAAATACCATTTAACGGCGTTCTAAGTTCATGACTCATATTGGCTAAAAAATTAGTTTTGACTTGATTAGCTACTTCGGCAAGGTGACGCGCTTGTTTTAGTTCGGTAACGAGTTGATGTAAGCGCTGATTAGCGTCTTGCAATTCTTGAGTACGTTCTTGTACTCGAAGTTCTAATTCGTCATGGGCTTGTTGTAAGGCGATTTCAAATTGCTGGCGCTCGGCGATTTCATTTTGTAATAACGTGTTTTGTTGAGTCAAAGTTTGCTGCATTGACCGTAATGCGAGGTGAGTTTTAATCCGCGCTAACACTTCTAGGGCTTCAAACGGTTTAGTGATATAATCCACTCCCCCCAGTTCAAATGCTTTCACTTTATCCATCGTCTCACTGATAGCACTGATAAAAATAACCGGCACTTCGCGACTATATTCCGAGGCTTTTAGACGACGACACACTTCATAGCCGTCCATTTCTGGCATCATAATATCAAGCAGAATCAAATCCGGTAATTTGGATTCTACAGTCCGCAGTGCCAACTTACCACTGGGTGCGGCCCGAACTTCGTAATCGTATAAAGTCAACAATTCCGTCAGCAATCGTAAATTAGCCAGGGTATCATCTACGACTAAAATATTATATTTAGAATCCGTCATCTGTTTTATTCTCCTGCTCTTAATTTTAAGAACATACGTACAACCAGCCCCAACCCTTCCTTGGTAAGGAGGGGAGAAAGAAGAATGGTCACTCCCCTCCTTTATCTCGTTCCCACGTGCCCGCGTGGGAACGAGAAGAAACCACCCCCAACCCCTCCTTGGTAAGGAGGGGA
>DZAL01000104.1:0-11037 GCA_022729575.1 Thiomargarita sp. | reverse complement strand
CCCCTCTTTCTTCTCGTTCCCACGCGCCCGCGTGGGAACGAGAAGAAACCACCCCCAACCCCTCCTTGGTAAGGAGGGGAGAAAGAAGAATGGTCACTCCCCTCCTTTATCTCGTTCCCACGCGCCCGCGTGGGAACGAGAAGAAACCACCTCCAACCCCTCCTTGGTAAGGAGGGGAGAAAGAAGAATGGTCACTCCCCTCCCCTCTTTCTTCTCGTTCCCACGCGCCCGCGTGGGAACGAGAAGAAACCACCCCTAACCCCTCCTTGGTAAGGAGGGGAGAAAGAAGAATGGCCACTCCCCTCCTTTATTTCGTTCCCACGCGCCCGCGTGGGAACGAAAAGAAACCACCCCCAACCCCTCCTTGGTAAGGAGGGGAGAAAGAAGAATGGTCACTCCCCTCCCCTCCTTTATCTCGTTCCCACGCGCCCGCGTGGGAACGAGAAGAAACCACCCCTAACCCCTCCTTGGTAAGGAGGGGATGGTCTCTCCCCTCCTTACCAAGGAGGGGTTGGTCACTCCAATAACGCCAATAGTCTATCGTACTCAAAATTTTCGGCCAATTCAGTCAAAGCGGCTGCCAGTTGTGGCTCTTCCAATTTGATTTGTTCAATCACCTGATTAATTTGGGTTACCTCCAGCGTAACCACGGCTTGATGTAATTGTGCTAACCAGGTTTGCGGTAAGTGGCTCAAAGCGGTAGCCGTTAAGGTTATTTTTTGAGCAGAGTTAGGTTTGTTAACAGTCTCCACGTCTAGTTGTTCATACTGATAACTTAGACCTAGATATTTAGCCATTAAGTCAAAGATTTCGGTTTCGCGATAAGGTTTGCGCAGAAAATCATCACAACCACTGGCAATCACCGTTTCTCGGTCTTCTTGAAAGGCACTGGCGGTGAGCGCAATAATTTTAGTCGCTTGGCCTTCTGGTAGCGCTCTAATCTGGCGAGTGGCTTCATAACCATTCATCACCGGCATTCGCAGGTCCATCCAAATCAGATGCGGCTGCCATTGTTGGAAAATTTCTACGGCTTGTAAACCATTAATTGCTTCCCGGAGGTTAGTCAGTCCCACTATCTGCAATAAATTTTTCAACAGTAAGAGGTTTTCAGTTTTATCATCGACTATGAGAATGCGATAAGTGGGTTGCGCCGGGGCCAAGCCAATGACTCGACGAGAAAGCTGAGTTTTAGTAACCATATCGGAAGCCTTAGCTAAAGTGACGGGAAGGTCAAAGCTAAAGAGTGAACCTTTACCTAATTGGCTATGGACGCTGATATGTCCGCCCATCAATTCGATAAAACGGCGCGTAATGGCCAAACCTAAGCCAGTCCCTTCGGCCACGCCTTTACTACTGCTTACTTGGACAAAGGCTTCAAAGATGTGGTTAATCTCATCTGGGGCCATGCCAACTCCACTGTCTTCTATTTCAAAGTAAAGTTGATATTCTTGGTCGGTAGCATGAGTAGAAGGGGACGGACTGGGTTTACTATAAACGCGCAACGATAAACCACCTTCTTGAGTATACTTGATGGCATTACCAAGGAGGTTAATGAGAGTTTGACGTAACTTACCTCCATCAGTGATGACATAATGTACTAGGTCTGGTGCCCATTCCCAAGTAAACCAGAGATTTTTCTTCTCCGCTCGGATACGAATCATGTCAACAATGTCATTGATAGTCTGCGGTAAATCAATACTTTCTAGCTCCACCGTCATTCGCCCAGCTTCAATTTTCGACATATCGAGGACATCATTAATCAGCGCCAATAAATGCTCACCACTGCGTTGAATAATACCCAGATGTTCTCGTTGTCTTTTAATCAAGGCCGAGTCTCGTTCCAATAGTTGCGAAAAGCCTAAAATGGCATTCATGGGAGTCCGTAACTCATGGCTCATATTGGCCAAAAATAAACTTTTAGCGGTATTCGCGGTTTCTGCTTGCTCTTTGGCGATTTGTAATTCGTGATTAGTGCTGGCTAATTGCGCCGTGCGCTCTTGTACTCGTTGTTCCAGTTTATCATTGAGTGAACGAATCTCGTTTTCAGCCCGTTTTCGTTCCACAATTTCTGTGATGAGTTCAGAATTGACTTCATTTAATTGCAGGGTCCGCTCGGTTACTTTTTGACGTAACGAGGTTTGCCATAGATAAGAGATTAAGCCGGCGATGAGGAGTGTGGCTAAAAACACGGCTAAATATTCGAAAATTTGTCGCCAGGTCTGGTCTTCCTTTAACACGACAAACCATTTTTGTTGTAATTGCTGTAAGGTGCCGTTAGCAATCACTATCGACAGCCCTTCATTTAATAACGCCAGTAACTCTTTATCGCCTTCTCGTACCGCGAAGCAGAATTGTTGTTTGAAACCTGCTAACGGTGGACCAACGGCTTCCAAATTGGTGATATTTAAATCGTGAAGTAATTGTAAGCCCATGAGTTTTTGGACAATCACCGCATCATGTTTACCCGCTGCGAGCATTTCCATCGCATCTTTATAACTGTTGGTCAAAATAATATGAGGAGTAATTTGTTCACGTTTCACGTATTCATGGGCATTATCATCGCGTAACACAATGACCTCTTTACCATGTAAATCGGCCAAAGTGTTGATACGATTATCCCCTTGGCGACGAATAATGGTGCCATGTAACGTGAGATAGGCTAAGGTGAAATCATAAATGGCTTCACGCTCTGGGGTGCGTCCGACCAGAGGTAACACTTGAATGCGTCCTTCGGCTAAATCTTGTTTGATGTCGCCCCAGGGGGCTACTTTAAATTGGACGGTGCGGCCCATGGCTTTCATCGTTTCACGGAGGAGTTCTACTGAAAATCCGTCGGCCTTGCCGTCGGTCGTGACCACTGCCAGAGGAGGATAATCTGGTTCACTGGCGGATTGAATGGAATTATTCGCAATAGTGGGTGGCTGGGCTGATGCGGCATTGCAGAGGATGAATGTGAGTAAACATAGGAAAGTTATTGATTGGTTTATCATATTGTTTAAATTGGGTATCAATAAAGATTTGACAACTTTTTTAAAGTTGTCAAATCTAGGGACGTTTCTGAGGACGTTTTAAATTACTTTACTCACCTTACGCACCACCCCCTGCCCCTCCTTGGTAAGGAGGGGAGTACATACCACCGGCACCGCCCAGGGCTACTCCCCTCCTTACTAAGGAGGGGCAGGGGGTGGTTGGGTTAACCGTGCGTAAGGTAAGTTACTTTAGGTGTTTCCTAGCGATATAAGGACTTTCTGGATTAACCACGAGTTGTTGCATTTTGGGGTCAATAAGGACATCCAGGTCCTCCATAGGAATGACTCCTAATAGCACTTCACTGGCTTGTGGTAACACCATTGCGCGGACGGTAGTGGTACGATTTTCAAATTGGATGTCCACGGGGCCAACAATGTCTAATTGTACTATTGAACCATCAGCCAATTCGGCTTCTTGTTCATCCAAAGTGGGCAAATCCAGTTGCTCTTTTACTTGCTGATTAATAGTCAGCAGATAAGCCCCACTATCCACCAAGGCTCTAACTTGGAGGTGTTTAATTTGGTCTTGCTTGAGATAACCGGCGCGGTATAAAGCGAGGTCATCGCTACGAGTTAATTTAATATTGGCGTAAATTAAGCCCATGTTAATTCTCTAACTTTTAATTTAGTAGATTTGACAACTTTTTGAAAGTTGTCAAATCTTGGTTAGCGAGCAGATTTGACAACTTTTTGAAAGTTGTCAAATCTTGGTTAGCATTACAAATCGTTATCGCAAGTGGCGCTAGGGAAACTCACCACCGGTGGCGTTTTGGTATTATCGATGACGGCGGGGGCGCCTAAGCCAAAGGGGCTACCTATATAGCCATCAGGATATTGGCGGCCCGGGGGGGCAATCTTCGGATCCTTAAAATCTTCCGCGGCTCCAGTTAGGGTAATTTCCACCGAAGTGCTATCCTCACTTCCTGAAACTGTACTTCTGGCAGTCAACTCGATGATCACCCAATTTGCCATCTCTTTGGCATAAAGAATGTCGAATCCCGCATAACCATCACCGCCCGTTTTTATCTTGACCGTGCTACCTTCTACACTGCTGTTGGCACCACCAGAAAAGGTAGTGATTCCACCCGGATCGATGTGTCCGTTTTTATTACGGTCTTCACCCTCATCCAACAAACCATTGCGATTAACGTCTTCGTTAAGACAATAAGCTCCAAACTCTAAAGGTGCTGTAATGATTGTACTCCAGCCCTCGTCCTTTACTGATTTATAGTAGCCTTTCAGGTAACCCTTTGGTACCACACTTAACACAATTTCAGTGTCAGGAATCGGGGCACCATTAATATCGGTGGCCAAGGCTTTGTAGGGATACTGATAAGTGACCTCATCCTTGATAAATACTTTGTTGCCAGTACCTAGAGAAATAAAAGCTCGCTTGAGTGCCACCGTTAACTTGACGCTACATCCATTCCCCGCCGCTACCGATTCACCACCGGTACAATAAATGTTAGGCTCACCGTCCACGGTCGCCATGACCAACACTCCCCCCGAAGCACTGGGAGAAGCGCCGGCGGTATAAACGGTGTTGGCTTGACCATAACGGTCAGTGAGGTTGGAAGTTGGTGATAAGCTACCACCGGTGTTATCTATCAAGTTAAAGTTGACGATTCGACCTTCTACCAAGTTGTTATTAGCATCGCGCAAGATGGTGATAATTTGACTTTGCTGAATCGGTATGTCACTAGGTGCCCCTGGTGTATTTACTCCAATCGTGCTTGGATCCGCTTGCAAGGTCATAGAAGCTACTCGAGTGGCCACAAAGTTGACATCGATCTGCCGTGAAGGACCGTCGGTAGCTTCGGCACTGGCACGCACGATTGAAGGACCTGCATTATCCGCCGTAATGCTGAAACGGGCTTCACCATTAATATCTGTGGTGACACTGCCAGGTAAAATACCACGAGTGGCTGACAGATTAATCTTCTGTAACGCTTGTGGCACCCCTCCTTTTTTCCACCGTACTACAAATTCTTGAGGAGTATTCAGTGGTATTCTGGAAATATCCGCCGTTTCTGGGACTGGGGCCAAGGTAAAGTCGTGATCGGAAATATTAATCACTAAAGTGGCCGCCGTCGCCCCGTCTTTGCTAACCGTAATAATGTCTTGGCCGGCTACGGTGGCGGTCACTTTCACTTTGGCTTGACCATTGGCATTAGTCGTTGGGGACGGATTATCGATGCTATTGCCCAATGACGATTCCACTTTCAGTATTTCATTGGGAATCCCCGCCTCGCCAGAATCAGTTAAGGTAATCGCCAATTCCGAGATGCCTCCCATAATGAGAGTGGTCCCGCCTTCCACTTTAATGCTGGTACCGACTATTCGTATGGGAATAGTCGCGGTTTTAACTTCACCGGTGGCGGTACTTACGGACGCAGTCACCGTGATAGTACGATTGTTAAAATTACCTAACGTGGTTAATAAGGCTTGAGCGCGACCAGAAGTGTCGGTCACGCCTGGATTAGCCGTGCTACCTTCAATTTGGATGGGCCGAATTTCGCCCGAATCCGCACTGAAATTGACTACGGCACCTTCTACCAAATTGTTATCCTTGTTTTTCAGGATAGCAGTAATCGTGGCACCATCAGTATTACCAGCATTCTTGTTATTGCTCCCCAATTGCGGATAATTGGTGATCAAGGAGATGTCGCTAATTTCTGGGGCGGTGGTCTTACCGGTGGTGAAACTGACTTTGACCGTGTTACTGCTTAAACTGGTACCAGTCACTTTGGCCACCATTATAAAGGTTCCCGCTTGACTATTACTGATAGTCGTTACAAACGTCCCATTTTTACCAGTTACTCCTGCGGCCCCAGTGGTGTCATCAAATTTGGCGGTACTACTGACATCTGGTGGCTCGTCGCCAGGAGCAGTCGTCAAGGTCACCGGCACATTTTCCAGCGGAGCGTGGTTTTCATTATAGGCAAATACCGTTAGCGTGGCATTTTGACCCACTTGTTGCCCTTCTTCACCCGTCGCATATTCTACGGTAAGCGTTAATGAGGCCGGTATCGGAATGGCTACCGGTGTAAAAGTTACCGGGACCGCTGGCCCTAAAATCGCCCCCTCAGCCGCGACTGGGGTGATATTGAAAGTTTCCGCCACCGTGTTGGTAACGGTAGTACGAAATTCCCCTAGCGCATTGGTCATGCCACTCTCGCTGGCAAATTTGGCGGTGTTCGAATCGTGAATTAAGGAGATAGGCACTCCGGCTACGGGCATTCCCTTAGCATCTCGCGGAATCACGACTAAGGTGATGGCGGATTTATCATCGGCTGGTTGCGGCGCATTGAGTATCAATAATTCAACCACCGTCGGAGTAATCCCAGCTTGCGCCACAAAGGTAATAATGACCGGTGGCCGTGAAATCGGCGTGTCTTTAATGGCAATCGTTACCGCTACTTCGCCCGCTTCGGTGGAAGTAATCTGCGTTGAAAAATAGCCATTACTGTCAGTGATGGCCGGGTCTGATACTTTCGCCACCGCCACCGCGCCCGTAGGCAGTTGTACCACAATAGGTACGCCGGCCACTGGTCGACCGCCACTGTCTCGCGCTACTACATCAATTTGAATCGCGTTTTCATCTTTCCCGGTCGCTGGTTGTTTATCATTGACCACCGTCACGGTCAAATCCGCCACTGCACTACCAATCGGTAAAAAGGTAATACTGGTGGCTTTGCCCACGGTTTTAGTGGCTTCTTGACCATCGGCCCAAGCAATCGGGGTGATGGTAAAAGTCCCCGGCGTGTTACTGGTCACTACCGTTTGATATTGACCCAAGGCATTGGTTTTACCGCCGACCATGGTCAATTGATTGGGATCCACGGCAAAGTCGATATTGATACCCGGCATTGGTTGCCCGTCTTGACCGCGTGGGGTGACCACTATAGTGATGGCCGATTTACCGTCCGCCGGTTGTGGGGCATTGCGGACTTCGGTAATTTCTACCACGGCACTGCCAATCGGTAAAAAGGTAATACTGCTTGGCTGGCCCACTATTTTAGTTTGACCCTCCTGCCAGGCCACTGGCGTGATAGCAAAGGTGCCTGCCGTTTCACTGGTGACGGTCGCTTGGTATTGACCCAACGCATTGGTGACACCGGGTTCAATCGTCAATTGGTTGGAGTCGGTGACAAACTCCACATTGACGCCTGGAATGGGCGCACCGTCTTGGCTACGCGGGATGACCACTACGGTGATTGGCGATTTACCGTCGGCTGGTTGTGGTGTATTACGTACTTCAGTGATTTCTACGGTCGTCGGTTGTACTCCTTTTTCTTCCGTAGTGAAAGTAGCCACTACTTGACGCAATACATTGGTGTCCTTCACCGTTATCGTCACGAGCACTTCGCCAGCAACGCTGGAAGTGAGTTGAGTGGTAAATACTCCATTATCTGCCGCAGTCTCTCCTTGGAAGGGTTTAGCAATGGCGGTGGAGCCACCAGGTAATTGCACTACGATAGGTACTCCTGGCAGAGTGTGACCAGTGAGGTCTCTGGCGATCACGTTGATTTGAATCGCATCCTCATCTTTACCGGTAGCCACTTGTCGATCATTAACGACGGTGGCCACCAATTCAGTCGCGTTACTGACCAATGGCACGAAAGAGAGAAACACCGGGGCCCCGACTAATCCTGGCGCCTCAGGACTACTTTTAGCCACCGGGGTAATTTTCACCGTTTCGGCTACCGTATTGGTAAAGGGAAAACGTGCTTCCCCTAAATCATTAGTCAACCCACTACTGTCGCCTTGGACCGTGAGGGATTCCGTGATTAAGTTAATAGTGAGACCTGACATCGGGGTACCTTGAGAGTCACGCGGAATCACGACCAAAGTAATGGCGGACTTGCCATCGGCTGGTTGTGAGGGCGGTTCCAATCGTGTTTCAATGGTAGTTGGGGTAGTAATGCCGGCCACTGGTTTAAAGGTGACAATCACGGGTGGATGAATAATCGCAGTATTGGGAATCGCAATCGTAACTCCCACTTGTCCGGCCACACTAGATATGATGCGAGTGACAAATAATCCCGTTTTATCAGTAACCTCGGTCTCAGATTTGGCAATGGCCAAGCTCCCCTTAGACAATTGGACACTGATGGGAATACCGTCCAGTGGCTTACCATTACCGTCTCGAGCAATGACATTAATTTGAATGGCATCCTCATCTTTACCGGTGGCAGGTTGATTGTCATTGGTAACGGTAACTAATAATTCAGACACACCAATTCCTGCTGGAGTAAAGGTGACGGTGATAGGTTTGCCTAACACGGTTTCCGCGGCCACTGGGGTAATTGACACGGTTTCCGCCACCTCACTGATAATAGTGGTGCGAAATTCACCGAGTGGATTGGTGGTGCCGGTGTCTTGGGCAAATATCACATTGTCAGAATTACTGAGCAGTTTAACGTCAACCCCAGACAGCGGGCTACCATTAATATCTCTAGGAATGACCACTAACGTGACTTTGGATTTACCATCTGCCGGTTGTGGTGCATTGACGGCTTGTATTTCCACGGTTGCCGGTTTTAAGCTGCCGCCGGTTTGAGCGACAAAGGTGACGGTCACGGGCGGATGTGCTAAGGAGCTACCCTCTACGGCTACAGTGACCGATACCTCGCCAGCTTGAGTGGAGGTAATCTCAGTGCTGAAATAACCATTGTCGTCAGTTTCACCCCGCGCCGGATTGACCAAAGCCACTGCGCTTCCCATTTGTATCGCGATGGGTACTCCTGCCATGGCACGTCCTTGACTGTCTCTGGCGATGACATCAATTCTCACCGGGTCCTGACCAGAGGCGGGTTGTTTATTGTTGACTACGGAGACGGTTAATTTGCCCACCGTGTCCACTCTAGCGGTATAAAAAGTGACGGTGTGCGAATCGGTCACGGGGGAGCCTACCACGTTTCCTTTACTGTCTTCGACCCAAGCGGTAGCGGTGACGGTGAAAGACCCTTCATTAGTATTCGATACTTTGAATGAAGCGGTGCCGCCGGCCCCCGTTTCTTGTTGACCGGCATCAAAAATGGCGGTATTGGCGCTGGCAGAGATTCTGACTTTAATGCCGGCCATGGGAGTATTATTCGCATCACGGACACTGGCTGTTAAATTGATATAGTTGGTTTGACTACCATCATCCACCATTTGTTGGTCTGGCGTGGCCAATAAAGTGATAGACTTAGGTGGGGTGGGCAACGTTTCCGTTTCGCCTGGTTCAACCACGGGGGGAGGAATGGCGACAAAACGCACCTTGATGGTGTCACTGGAGACTTCGCCAATCACGGCTTTTACCGTAAATTCTTCTACCACGTCATCGGTAAAGGAGGCAAAAAAACGACCACTACTGTCAGTGTCGCCGTCATTGACTAATTGGATTTTGGCCGAGCCGCCACTGACGATAATACTGACCTTCTGCATCGGTACTGGTACACTGTTTTTATCATAAACTCGTCCCCGGATACTGACCACATCCGTGCCATTAGCCTGCTGGTCGTTATTAATAGCGGCATCTAATTCGATTTTATCAATTACGACACCTTCTGGTGTCACCACGGGTTCAATAAAATTAATAGATTCGCTCACTTCTAGCGTGATCGATTGGGCTTCACCGTTAGCGTTAGTGGTGCTGGAGGTGGTGCTGGCATTTAAATTAACCGTTTCTGGTACCGGGTCGGTGATAATCAATTCAAAACTGCCAGTGGTGCCGGTATTGCCTTTGATAAATAACGTATTGGTGGCTTCCCCGATTTTCATCACGGCGGTGGCCGAATCACTACGGATGCTGACTGGCACGTTGGGGATTGGAGTTCCAGCAATATCGCGGGCGACGATGACGATAGCGGCTTCGGCTTTACCGTCGGCTATCACATTGTCCTGTTTGATTAGCATATCGAGAGCTGCAGGGGGGACGATGATGAGAGTGGTGTCAAAATTTAGGGTCAGAGGAGCGGCGGCCATGCCACCGATGATGGGGGTGACTTTGACGGTTTGAGCAACGGTGTTGGTAATTTCTATGGTCAGCTCGCCATTGCTTTGCGTGGTGTTAGCCGTACTGTTAGAAACCGCAAAGGAGTTGCTGGAAAATGATAAATTAACTGAGATGCCAGAAATACCTATACCGGCCCAATCACGGGCAAATACGCTAATTTTAGCCGGCGTTTTGCCGTCGGCTGGGACGTTGCCAGTGGTAAGAACTTTGGCCGACACGGAGCCGCCAAAATAGATGGGGAAGGAGAAGCCACCAACATAGCGGCCAGTGCCTTTGACGGTGACCAGTACCGTTTCATTACCAGGGTGACTGACGGAAAACACTGCTTCGCCATTTTGATTGGAATTTTTGGGTACGTTTTCTAGGGTCGCGGCCCCGGTAACGGTGACAGAAAAAGTGACATTAGGAGCGGTGACTAATTGCGCGTTGGCATCCGTGGCATCAAATTTTTCAAAAGTGATTAGTCTTACCATGGCACTGCCGCCACTGGGCACAATTTCTTGTACCGAACTCATCACAGTAATATCGACATTACTGGTCGTCGTCGTAGGGGCCGGTGCGGGAGGGGGCTCGCCGCCGACGTTGCCGCCGGTACTGATTAATAAATTACTGGGTTCATTACCACCGCCACAGGCGCTGAGAAAGCTGAATAGGAATAGGAGTATTAAGATCGAACTAAGATTTGACAACTTTTCGAAAGTGGTCAAATCTGAGTTATGATTACAGATTGGTTTTAACATTAGATATATCCTCAATAATCAATAATTTAATGAAGTTGAATTGAGATTTGACAACTTTTCGAAAGTTGTCAAATCTGGACGGTTGCGAGATTTGACAACTTTTCGAAAGTTGTCAAATCTGAACTGTCACGAGATTTGACAACTTTTTGAAAGTTGTCAAATCTGAAATCGAACCGAGATTTGACAACTTTTTGAAAGTTGTCAAATCTGAATCGAACCGAGATTTGACAACTTTTTGAAAGTTGTCAAATCTGAATCGAACCGA
>DZAL01000299.1 GCA_022729575.1 Thiomargarita sp. | reverse complement strand
TCCCACGCTGGCGCGTGGGAACGAGAAGAAACCTACTGGTGTGCATAGAGTAGCCTTAACAAGGAGGGGCCTGGGGGGTGGTTGAGTTAATCAAACAATTTTATGAACAAATTAAAACAACTGTTTATTCAACCACGTACCCCATTAGGTGGCTATTTACTTTTGGGAATTTTGATAATTGCTTTAATTGCAACCAGTTTTGAGAGATATGTCATTGCTCAAATCCCAGCGTCTGAGTTAACGATTTGGTTATGGGGTATCGGAGGATTCTTTAGTGGTAGCATCATTTTTCTGAGTTGGTTACTCATGAGTAGTTTTCGACATAATTCTCAATTGCAACAAGAAGTGGCCGGCCAGCTTACGGAATTAGCGGAAAAAAATGCACAGTGGCAGCAAGAAATCAAGGAGCGCGAGCAAATGGAAACGGCTTTGCGTAGCAGTGAGGAGCGATTTGAATTGGCTATGCGTGGCGCTAATGATGGATTATGGGATTGGGATTTGCAAACCAATGAGGCTTATTTTTCACCGCGCTGGAAACAGATGTTGGGGTTTAGTAACGAGGAGTTGAGTAATCATTTTGATGAATGGCATCAACGTTTACATCCAAATGAGTTTGACCCAGTGATGTTGGGAATTGATGCTTATTTGGAACAACGAATTCCTACTTATGAAAGTTTGCATCGTTTGAGACATAAAACTGGACATTATGTTTGGGTGTGGGTAAGAGGAATTGCGTTATGGAATGACCGAAAGGAGCCGTTACGTTTTGTCGGTACCCATGTCGATATGACTGCGCAAAAACAAACTGAGGAGGCGTTACGCGAGAGTGAACAATATCGACGCACTTTGATTGAGGAGTCGTTAATTGGTTTATTTTTAATCGATTTGACGGGACAAATTAGGGAGGTTAATCCGGCCTACGCTAACATTACTGGTTATACCGCGGCTGAATTATGTCAGTGGAGTTTGTTCGATTTAACGCCAGAGCAATATGTGGAAGTGGTCAAGCAACAATTGGATTTAGCCAGGACGGTGGATCGTTTTGGGCCCGTGGAACAAGAATATGTGCATAAAGCGGGTCATCTGGTGCCAGTACGTTGGTTTGGCTTAAAAATTGAATTTAAAGGTCAATTATTCATCTGGTGTCATCTGGAAGATATTACTTGGCAAAAGCAGACCGAAGCGGCGAAGCAAGCGAAGATTGAAGCAGAATTGGCGAATCATGCTAAAAGTATATTTTTAGCCAATATGAGCCACGAATTACGGACTCCACTCAACGCTATTTTAGGTTTTTCGCAGTTATTGGTGCTGGATTCTAATCTCACGCCTAAACAGAAAAGTAGTCTCAGAATTATTGGACAAAGCGGGGATTATTTATTGACTTTGATTAATGATATTTTGGATATTTCTAAAATTGAAACGGGCAATTTAACATTGTATCCTTCAGATTTCCATTTTGGTGAATTTATCAATCATATCGTTCAACTGTTTCAAGCCCAGGCGCAACAGAAAAATATTTCTTTCGTTTATGAGCCGTTAACGGTGTTGCCAGTCGGGGTACAAGGGGATGAAAAACGATTACGACAAATCCTCGTTAACTTGTTGAGCAATGCGGTGAAATTTACGGAAAAAGGAGGGGTGGTATTTACCATCGGTCGAGACGGTAATCGTTTACATTTCACGGTGGAAGATACGGGGATAGGTATCCGTGCTGAAAAATTAGCGGTATTATTTTCGCCGTTTCAGCAAGCCATGAATAAAAGTTATAGTAGTCAGGAAACCGGTATTGGCTTAGGTTTGTCCATTACCAAAAAATTAGTAGAAATGATGGGTGGAGATTTACAGGTAATTACTACGCCAGGTCATGGGAGTACCTTCACCATGACTTTAGATTTATCTGAAATTCCTGGTTTAGTCAGATCTTCGTTGTCAGTGGCACTGGATACCATTATTAGTTTTGAAGGTCCGCGACGGATTTTGTTAGTGGTTGATGATAAATGGGAAAATCGGTTATTATTAGTTCATTTGTTAAAACCGTTGGGATTTGATATTATTGAAGCCAGTAATGGTAAAGCAGGGTTGGAGTTAATTCATGAGATTCAACCGGATTTGGTGTTAACTGATTTAGTCATGCCGGTGATGGATGGGTTTGAATTGGTGCGGCAGATTAGACAACTCCCGGCGATGTTGCAGATTCCCATTATTGCGTTATCAGCCAGTGTGTTAGAGGAGGAATATCCAGATACTATTTTAGCTGGTTGCAATGTTTGTCTGATGAAACCGGTTCGAGCCGAGCAACTGTTAGGGGCCTTGCAAAAGTATTTAGGCTTGGTTTGGGTTTATGGACAATCGCCGACTTCGTCGAACGATTCGGCAATAGATTCCACAGCCGAGAAGTTAGCTGGCCCCACCTCAGATGAAGCCAATATTTTGTATGAATTGGTGATGATAGAGGAGTTATCCGTGGTGGTAGCGGAAGTGGAGCGGTTAGAGCAACTGAATCCGCAATTAACTCCTTTTGCTGATACGGTGCGACAATTAGCTGCGGAGTTTAAGGAAAAGCAGATTTGTGATTTGATTGAGCAGTATTTGTAAACTCACCAGTCGTTGGAGTCCGAACGGAATAAATTCCGGACTCCAAAACCAACACCAAAGTCGTTAGTCGTTGGAGTCCGGAATTTATTCCGTTAGAATCCGAAATGGTTCCTGTTGCCAACGGAATAAATTCCGGACTCTAAAACTAAATCTGTATGGATGAATCTATGCTATTAAATAATTGGTCCCGCGTTGACCAAGAGTGGATGCGTCGTGCTTTACAGTTAGCTCAACAGGCGGCGAGGCAAAATGAAATACCAGTGGGCGCAGTGTTAGTGCGGGCCAATGAATGTCTAGCCGAAGGTTGGAATCAACCGATTACTCATTCTGATCCAACGGCCCACGCCGAGATTATAGTGTTACGTCAAGCCGCCCAACAGTTAGGAAATTATCGGTTGCCGCAAACGACTTTATATGTTACCTTGGAACCTTGTGTGATGTGTGCGGGTGCAATTATCCAAGCGCGAGTGGGACGGGTAGTGTTTGGTGCTTACGACCCGAAAGGCGGTGCCGCAGGGAGTCGTTTTGAAGTGTTGCGTGATACTCGGCATAATCATCTGGTAGAATGTGTAGGTGGTGTGTTAGCGGAAGAATGTGGAGAGTCATTGAAAAAATTTTTCCGGGCACGACGAGGGAATTAATTAGATTTGACAACTTTCGAAAAGTTGTCAAATCTTTGGACCAAATTATTTATTAGATTTGACAACTTTCGAAAAGTTGTCAAATCTTTTGACCAATTATTAGATTTGACAACTTAGATTTGACAACTTTCGAAAAGTTGTCAAATCTTTGGACCAATTATTAGATTTGACAACTTAGATTTGACAACTTTCGAAAAGTTGTCAAATCTTTTGGAGCAAAATTATTTATTAGATTTGACAACTTTCGAAAAGTTGTCAAATCTTTGGACCAATTATTAGATTTGACAACTTAGATTTGACAACTTTCGAAAAGTTGTCAAATCTTGGACCAAAAATCATTGAAAATGACTCTAGGTAACCTTATTAAATTATAGTTGATATTGTTATCAACTAACTTAACATCTAACCTAAAAGGAGAATCCTCATGGGTGTATTAGTAGGACGACCAGCCCCTGATTTTTGTGCTCCCGCAGTCTTGGGCACGGGCGAAATTGTTGATAAGTATTGTTTTTCGGAAAATACTAAAGATAAATATTCGGTGATATTTTTCTATCCGTTAGATTTCACCTTTGTTTGTCCAACGGAATTGATTGCGTTTGATAAACGCTTAGACTTGTTTAAACAACGTAATGTTGAAGTGATTGGGGTATCCATTGATTCTCATTATACCCACAATGCTTGGCGTAATACACCAGTGGAAAAAGGTGGAATTGGGCCCGTGCGTTACGCGCTGGTGGCTGATTTGACTCATGCGATTGCCAAAGCATACGATGTAGAAACGCCAGATGGTGCGGTGGCTTATCGTGCTTCATTTTTAATTGACAAAAAAGGAATGGTGCGTCATCAAGTGGTCAATGACTTGCCATTGGGACGTAATGTTGACGAAATGTTGCGAATGGTAGATGCCTTACAATTCACGGAGCAACATGGTGAAGTTTGTCCTGCGGGTTGGCAAAAAGGGGCCGTGGGAATGAAAGGTACCCCAGAGGGTGTAGCTGATTATTTAGCGAAAAATACCAAGCAGTTGTAAGCCTGGAGGGTGGTGGCGTTAGCGTTAGACAGACACGCTTCGCTTAATCCACCCTACAGAGACTTACGGGTTGACTTATTGTTATTCAAAGCATGGTCTTTGTATATTATTTGGTATTTTCATGGCTTTAGGCGGTAATTGCTCAGGCCGCAAGCGTGGTGTTAGCATTTGGTCTGCGTCGTCCGTGTCGATTGGACAGCCTTGAATATTATAAAGTGGTAATTCAAAGTCATTCCATCCTTTTACCCCACTTTTCAAAGATTTGACTGAATGATACCCCATCAAAAACATGGTAAACGTAGCTAAGATACTGCGATTGCCAGAGCGACAAATCACTATAACTTCTTTATCTCTTGCATTTACTAATTCTGGTACGGTTTCTTCATATCCATATTCACAGGCTTGTTCTAATACGCCACGAGGGACATTCAATGAACCTTTAATATGAAATTTTTCAAATTCATAGGGTTCCCGAATATCTAATAATAAAGGCGGTTGTTTGGCCGCCAGCCATTCTTGTAAATCCCAGGGTAAAATTTCTCCTACTACTTTCAGAGATTCTGTAATCAAATCACGATAAAGTTTCATAATAGGTAATATTTCTATTTAATAAATTTAAGGGATTGAACTTGAGATTTGACAACTTTTTGAAAGTTGTCAAATCTTGATGATTATAGAAATTGTTGGCGCGGTCTGTCAATACATTATTATATTATTTTTTTCTTATATACTTTTCTCGTTCCCACGCGGAATGTGGAAACGAGAAGATAATTCTAAAATTTGGGTAGTGCTTTTCTCCCCTCTCCCTCTGGGCTACTCTATGCACACCAGTAGGTTTCTTCTCGTTCCCAC
>DZAL01000103.1 GCA_022729575.1 Thiomargarita sp. | reverse complement strand
GTCCCCTAGCCGTTGGAGTCCGTAATTTATTCCGTCCCCTAGCCGTTGGAGTCCGGAATTTATTCCGTCCCGTAGCCGTTGGAGTCCGTAATTTATTCCGTCCCCTAGCCGTTGGAGTCCGGAATTTATTCCGTCCCGTAGCCGTTGGAGTCCGGAATTTATTCCGTCCCCGGTCATGGCACGGAATAAATTCCGGACTCCAACTTTCAAACAGGCCTGACAGTTGTCTAGTGCGTAAGGTGAGATCTCCATTATCTTAGAGGGACTACCAGAGAAACTGTATTTACTGTAGTTATATGCAAGCGAAGAAATCAATTATGATAACAACTATCGAAGTTCCTGACACCAAAGGCTTAAAAGAATTTGGTTGGCTAACGGGAGGCATTTTAGTCGGTTTATTTGGTATTCTCTTCCCCTTAGCGTTTAACCATGAATTTCCACGTTGGCCTTGGCTAATTGCCAGCATGTTATGGCTATGGACCTTATTCTGGCCTCACACCCTCAAACCGCTCTATCAAGCCTGGATGTGGATAGGTCAAATCTTAGGTTGGTTGAATACCAGAATCATCTTAGGTATCATCTATTATCTGATTATCACCCCCATCGGGATCACTAAACGACTGGTAGGCAATAATCCACTCCATCCCAAACCCGTGATGCCTCATAGTTATCGGCATCCGACCAAACCACGTCCACCCAAACATTTGGAGTATCCATTCTAATGTTAGAATTATTAAAAGACCTCTGGGGCTTTATGAAAGAACGTAAAAAATTCTGGTTAGCCCCCATCATCATCGTTTTATTATTATTAGGTGGCTTATTAGTCTTGACCCAAGGGTCAGTCGTGGCCCCTTTTATTTACACCTTGTTTTAATATGACCACCACTCCGTATTCGATAACTTTAGATTATCCGCCTCCCACCAGCCCGCGCTATGGCTGGGGTAAACCGGCACATCCACGGCTACACCAAATTTTCAATCGTACCCGACAAGTCTATGAAAATTATTTACGAACTTTTCTAACCTATCGTGACCACCTGATAGCCATCCCCAAATGGCCCAGCGAAACCGCGATTAATGCACCCGCCTGGATTAATGGTAGCTTGCCCGGCTTAGATGCGGTGGCGTTATACAGTTTAATCGCCTCCACTCATCCCACTCGCTACCTTGAAATCGGTGCCGGTTACTCCACTAAATTTGCCAAACAAGCCATTTTGGACCATAATTTGGCCACCAAAATCATTGCCATTGACCCCTATCCACCACCAGGCATTGAAGAAATTTGCGACACCTTAATTACACAACCATTGGAGGACCTAGAGTTAACTTTATTTGAACAACTCACTGCCGGTGACATTCTTTTTGTCGACAGCACGCATCGGGTCTGGATGAATTCCGATGTCACCGTCATCTGTTTAGACATTCTACCACGACTGCCCGCCGGAGTATTAGTAGAATTTCATGACATTGCACTCCCCTGGGACTACCCACCGCATTGGGTGGAAAAATATTATTCGGAACAATATTTACTCGCCAGCTATTTATTAGCCGAGGGAAACAAATGTGAAGTGATATTACCCAATGCGTTTATCACCTTGGAAGAGCCACTGCGCCAAATCATGACTCCGTTATGGCAAGAGGAACAATTAAATGGAACTTTGGAAGTGGATTTATTGGCTAAATTAAGTGGCCAAACCGACGAGACGATGAAAGAGACGATTGATACTCATGGCTCATCGCTATGGTTAAGAATAACTTAATAAATTGAATCAATTATCACTCATCTTACGCCCAACCACCCCCTGCCCCTCCTTGGTAAGGAGGGGAGTACACATCACCGACATTTTACGCCCAACCACCCGCTGCCCCTCCTTGGTAAGGGAGTACACCTCACCGAAGGGTCGTCAGGGATACTCCCAGCCTTACCAAGGAGGGGCGAGGGGTGGTTGAGTTAACCGTGCGTTATCATTAGAACTAAAATTATGCCACGTACTTTAAAACGCTTCGCTACTAAAATACTGAAACCGCTGGCGACTGGGATTATTTTTATTCAACGTCCCTGGCAACGACTCTGGGCTCATGCTTGCTTGGCGGCTAAAATTAAAACCCCACTTGACCCCAGTGTGGTCGTCCACAGTTGTCCCGAAGTGCATGGCACCGGACAAATTCACTGTGGAAAAAATCTCTGTTTGTATCGTGAACTTTATTTAGAAACGCAAGACCAGGGCCAGATTATCCTGGCCGATGAAGTCGTTCTATCCCGCGGCATTCATCTGGTCTCATTTGCGCAAATTCGAATTGGCACCGGCACCATGATCGGTGAATATACCAGTATCCGTGATGCCAACCATCGCGTAGTCACTACAGGATTAAACCGTCACGCAGGTCATACTGGCGCACCCATTATCATTGGTAACAACGTTTGGATTGGGCGAGGAGTCACTATTTTGGGTGGTGTTACGATAGGAGATAATTCAGTGATCGGAGCCAATGCGGTCGTCACCAAAGACATTCCCGCCAATACTATAGCTGTAGGAATACCCGCTCGACCTATAAAAACTGTTGCTACCACTCTATCACAGGAATCTATCTAAGGAGAAAAGTTATTCTTCTCGTCCCCACGCGCCAGCATCCTGTTATGCAATGTTGGCTCGTGAGAACTAGATAAAGGAGGGACCGGGGGAGGGAAAATACTGTAAAATCTCTGCTTCAGTACTTACCAATTACCAAGGAGTGCCTCTGGTCAACCACCAACCTCCTTTAATTACAAAATCAGGCTGTGGCCGATGATTGCTGCTGTTTAGCAATCTCTTCCCGTACCAAGTTCATATCTAAAACTTTAGCTTTTTCGATAATATCTTCTAACATCGCCGCCGGCAAACTGCCAGCCTGGCTAAAGATAATGATTTGTTCCCGGAAAATCAGTAACGTCGGAATTGAACGAATTTGGAAATGATGTGCTAATCCTTGTTCCTCCTCAGTGTTGATTTTGCCAAACACTATATCAGGATGATTTTCTGATACGCTTTCAAAAATAGGTGCGAAGCTACGACAAGGCGCACACCATGAAGCCCAGAAGTCAACAATCACTATATCGTGATCTTGGATAGCTGAAGCGAAATTTTGTTCGGTTAATTTGGTAGTTGCCATGGTGACCCCTTAAAAAATTGACAATATGTAAACCATTAGTCTAACATAAAAACTTTTAAGAAGAAACTAAAGTTTTCAAAAAAATTTAGCTCAAAAAATCAATATATTATTGAATAAATTTAGTTAGCAATATTTTTTTATGGACCTATAAATGAAAGATTTTCGACTCTAATTTGTGGGATTAGAACAATCAATGAGGTTTCGGACTCTTACCAAGGAGAGGCTGAGGTGCAATGCCATTAAATTAAGGAATCCCCCGGTCAGGTTTTAACCTTGAAGGTCTGGTTTTAGACCTTCAAGGTTTCTTTGGTAGGCTTAACTTAATGGCAGTGAGGCTGAGGTGGTTGAGTTAATCGTTACCATGACTGGTACCCCACCACCACCACCGAAAAATATTACTATATAGCAGAGGGAGTGAAACATTCGTGAAATTTAAGTTCGGGAATACCCTGTTAGAATTATTAGTCGCACTATCGATTTTCGCCGTGATGGCGGTCATTGCTTATAGCGGGTTAAACACTATTTTAATGGTACGTGCTCAAGTTGACCAACAAGCCTCTCAGTTAGCTCAATTACAGATGGCCTTTACTTGGTTAGCCAATGACATTGAACAATACATCGCACGACCTTACCGAGATGAATATGGTCAAACACAATTCTCGTTACAAGGGACTTACTCCTCATTAGAATTGACTCGTGCCGGTTGGCATAATCCAGCTCAACAACCACGCAGCACCTTGCAACGAATAAATTATTACCTAGATCGAAACACTTTATGGCGAGCCTATTTTCGTGTACTGGACCGTGCGCAAAATACCGAGCCAATTAAATTGGAATTATTATCCGCGGTGACGGAATTACATTTTCGTTTTTTAGACGACCAACAACAATGGCATGAAGAGTGGCCACCAAGCAGAGAGATGGGGGCAACTATTCCCAAGCAACCATCTCCATCACCTCCTCTTACCTTGATCGCGATTGAAGTGACCCTTAATGTTACCCAGTGGGGACGTTTACCACGACTATTGCGAGTACCCAAAATGTATTCACCATTATCTCCAGTTCCTATTCCCAACACCAGTGAATCTAGTGAAGCGCCGGCGGCAGATTCCTCCAATTCTCAAAAATCTCCTCCAGCAGCGCCATGAAATTATTCCAAACCGGTATAGCACTTATTACGGTACTGTTAATCGTAGCCATTGCCACCATGCTGGCGGTCGCGATGACCAGTCGCCAACAATTAGATATTTTTCGTACCACCAATCTAATCCACCATGACCAAGCCTATCTCTATGCCCTCGGCGGCGAAAGTTGGAGCAAGTGGATTTTATGGCGCGAGGCCCAAGATAGTCAAATCGACCACTTACATGAATCATGGGCCATACCATTGCCACCCTTACCGATTGAAGGTGGCACCTTGCACGGGCAACTGGAGGACTTACAGGGACGATTTAATTTAAATAACTTAGTACCTGATGGTAAGGTCAATCCTGACGAAGTGATTCGGTTTCAACGGTTATTGAAAGCCTTAGAATTACCACCAGCACTAGCTCAAATCATGGTCGATTGGATAGACTCAGATGAAGAGCCGCAAATTCCGGACGGTGCAGAAGATAATATTTATCTCCTCCAAACGCCGCCCTATCGCGCTGCCAATACCCCATTTCGTAGTCCCAGTGAAGTGCGTTTATTGGCTACGGTGGACCAAGAGATTTATCAAAAATTATTACCTCACATTTGTACTTTACCCACCCGGACTCCAATCAATGTCAATACCGCTACTCTCCCAGTATTGATGACCCTAGCCGACGGTTTAACCGCAGACGAGGTTAATCAGTTACTAACAAATCGTGAGCAAAAACCATTTCAAACGATACAGGAAGTTATCACTCATCAGGCCCTGGCCGGGTATAAAGTAGAGACTGAGGCTATGGCGGTGAATAGCGAATATTTTTTATTAACCGTTCATGTACAAATTGACCGAGCCAAAGCACGATTAAGTACGGTATTACATCGAGACCGCAATCGAGTAGAAATAGTTATGCGCAGTCAAGGAGACTATTGATAGCTAGTGGGATACCAGGGAGTGAGGGCCACTGTTACCAGTATCTGGTGCCTAACTACCAGATTATGAGCCTGTTTGAAATTTTTGAAAACAGAGGTTGACTAGATTTTAGGTAGTCCCTACCAGCCAATGGAGGTATTAATCGCCGGGAGCTAAGAATTCTAAACCTGGCAGGTGCTAAGTTTCCTAAACCTTTGAGGTTTAGGAAACTTTGAACCTTGATAACTCATTGAATTTTAAAACCGCCATTAACTCCATTAATTTGGAGGGACGACCAAAATTCTTGGAAGTAAATTTTTTAATTAGATAACAGGACTTACGCAGCAATTTTTCTAACTCTCAGTGAGCTTTCCTAAACCTGGAAGGTTTAGGAAAGGTGTTTTGCGTAACTCACCTTACGCAACCTGTAACTGACGTATAATGGTTTTGGGAATGATCGAAGCAAATTCCCGAATACGGTAGTCCCTACCAGCCAATGTACTAACCGCCGGGGGCGAAGACTCCTAAACCTAGTAGGTGCTAAGTTTCCTAAACCTCAAAGGTTTAGGAAACTTTGAGCCTTGGCAACTCATTGAAGGTTAAGATCTCTATTAATTTGGAGGAACCACCCCCTGAAACAGCTACCCTTTAAAATATCGGTGGTAGAATAGATTTTTGCTCAAACTAACCGATTGAGGAATAACTAGAGATGAATGGTCCAACTGGTTAAGCCCGACCTGCGGTTTCTCGTCATTACCCGGAAACCCCTATTCAAACCAGACAAACCAGCTATTATGGTTGATTGAGCAACGTCTTCAATTCACGGTAAGATAACGCCGGTTTACCCATTCCCACCTTTTTCTGTATAGATAGAAACTTCCGCTTGGTATCTTCTACTTTACGAGAACCGATCATCGGATAGCAATCCCCTAGTTCTGCGGTGTCTGGATTTGCCATGAAATAACAACCGGCCACCACATTTTCTGACTTAAACCCAAAGCTAAAATAGTTATCCCAGGTGCTCTCTTCATCTAGCAAAGAGAATTTTTCGCTATCAAGATGAAACGTTGCTCCCACCTCATTATTGGTTTCGTCAGTACCGACCGCAAAAAATTTGCCGGTTCGCTTTCGCTTTCCGTCACCACGGTGAGGGTATAAACTTTAGTCACCGTTTTATCCTGCACGGTTGCGACAAACGTCCAAGTACCTAATAGTTGTCGCACTGGTTCTTCATTGGTAGTAGGTGCAGTATCGTAGCCGATCCGTTTGGCGAATTCTTCAACGACCACTTGGAACTGTGTTACAAATCCTTTTTTAATAAACTCAGGACTAACTCCACCTAGTAAATTGAGGTCCATAAGTACTGAAGCAGAAATTTTGCGGTATTTTCCCTCACCCCCGACCCCTCTCCCAGAGGGAGAAGGGCGAAAGAAAATACGAGAAAATTTATACTTCAGTACTTACTAATGACAGGATTTCCATTGTCAGCTAAATGTGTCAGTGCAAATCGCATAGTTTTGTTCCATTCGGTGATTATCGCTTCAGTCGTAGGATGGTTAAAGAATGCTCCTAATTGCAAGCTAGAGCACTGACCTTCAGAACACTCATAAAATACCATCAAAACCTTGTAGCCAGAAAGCAAAAACGTTATTATGGGTCTCCACCTGAATCTTTGGTAACCGTAGGCGACAGATTCATTTCAGTAAGAAGTTGCTCAATCTGTGTACCAGTGACCGTTTCCAACAGTTCCCCACTGGCGCTACCACTACAAGAATTAGCCAACTTGACATCAGCTACTGTAAAATTCAGGCTACCCTCTATTGGTAACAACGCCCAAAAATTTCTCCCCACTCCTAAATCTCCCTCGCCGTAGTGGCACCTCCCTCCCTTGGAAGGTAGTATTTTCAATGATTTACCAAAAACTTAAACGTCGAATCTGATATATACTCCATAGTGTATAACCATTTGCGTTGGTGAAAGCCCGGTAGGGATGGCCAGTATTTTATCGTCATATCTATCAACTTAAGCAATTTTGCAGATGACAAAAGGAAACTTTCGTGGTAGACTAGAAAAAATGTAACAGCTCTTAAATCTACCATAATTCAAAAGGCTTAATATGTATACTCTAGCAGAACTTGCCAAAACCATCCAAACCGTGTTAGGCGCGACGGCGGACCAGTTAGCTAAAACCACGGGTTTCATTAAACGTCAGCGCCAGTTGACCGGTGCCAAGTTGGTCCGAGCTCTCACTCTGGGTTTTTGGCAAAAGCCCGCGGCCACTCTGGAAGAGCTAACACCGAGTGGTGTGTTAAATGAAGTAGAAATCAGTCCTCAAGGTTTAGATAAACGCTTCACCGAAGAGGCAGCCACCTTTCTCCAACCAGTGTTAGAGGAAGCGGTCAAGACCGTGGTATTGGCGCCACAGTCAGTGCCGATAGAGTGGTTAAATCGTTTGCCGGCGGTGTGGTTGCTAGATACCACCGTAATTCGGCTCCCCGATGAATTGGAAGAAGTTTGGTCTGGCACGGGAGGACGGACGACCACCAATCTACAGTCTTCTTTAAAAGTAGAAGTCGGTTTTGATTTAACACGGGGTCAATTGAAAGGACCTGTTTTGTTACCTGGTCGACGCGCTGATTTAGCTGGTCAATTACCAGCGGAGTCTTTCGCCACAGGTAGTCTAAGAATTGCCGACTTGGGTTATTTTTCCTTAGTAGAAATGGCCAAGCTAGACCAAGAAGGCAATTTTTGGTGGAGTCGTCTGCGGAACGATACGTTACTGGCTACTTTTGACGGAAAATCTCGGTCACTAGAAGAGCTAGCGGTCACGGGCACCATAGCTAACCACCGGCGCTTGGAACTAGAAGTATTATTAGGTGAACAACGGTTGCCAGCACGATTATTACTCGACCGAGTACCTTCGGCCGTGGTTGCTAAACGTCGTGCTCCAGTCAAAACTCGTGGTCGAAACCAAGGTCCGACACCTAGTCGCCAAAGTTTAGCTTGAGGTGAGTTCACGAGGTTAATCACCAACGTCCCCTCAACACGACTCAGTTTTGCTGAAGCTCTAGTCTTAGAGGCGGCCCGGTGGCAGATTGAACTACTCTTCCAACGGTGGAAGAGCCAGGCTAAACTAGGAACTTCCAGCAGCCAAAAACCGTGGCGGATTCTCGGTGAAATTGATGCCAAATTACTAGCCGTGTTAGTGCCACACTGGGTTATTCTCCTGGGGTGTTGGAATCACCCCAATCGCAGTTTAATTAAGGCCGCTCAAGTGATTCGGGGTCTGGCTCCTCTGCTCGCGGTTTCGTTTGGTCATCTTGCCAAACTGACCGAAGCTCTCCGAGTCATCCTTAATGGTTTGAATCATGGGTGTCGTACACCGAATCGTCGCCAACACCGTAACACCTGGCAGACTCTCATAGACACCAAGCCCGTTTGGGCTTAAGTTGATAGATCTGGGGCAACCACATTGCATCACTACCCATTTCCCAACTGCCCCAAGGAGAGCATTTCTTAATGGCCGCCTTGACGGAATTGGCCGACCGCTTTGGCATTGAGGACCTCTTAAAGGTCTCGCAAGATAACCAGTTTATGGCCTCCTTACTCGATTATTTTGGCGTGTTAACCTTGGCTGGCGAAACCGCGCTGGGCGAATTGCAGTTACAAATTCCCAATTTAGTGGTCCGCAAATGGTATGTAGAATCATTGTTAGAAGGTTTCCTCCCCGAAACCCGTCTGCGGGATGACGGATCGACTCCAAATTTGACAACTAAAGTTGTCAAATCGAAATCCCCGGTTTAAACCTGACCACTATCGATTGCCTCACTACGGAATTTATGAAGAACTTAATATTATGATGACAACCATGCTTAACTATACTATTCTCAAACCCATTTACGACAGCCCTAACTCGCTGGTCTATCGGGCATTGCGCAACGATGACCAACAGCCCGTTATCCTCAAAGTCCTCAAGGCAGACTATCCCACGCCCGCCGAGTTAACTCGCTATCACCACGAGTTTGAAATACTCTCCCAATTACAGTTACCGGGCGTGATTCGGGCGTATGAGTTGAAATCCTACCAAAGCACTTTGCTGTTGGTGGTTGAAGATTTTGGCGGTGATTCTTTAAAGGTGCTTACCCAGCAACGTCGCTTAACCCTGGCAGAATTACTCCCACTGTTAATTCAAGCGGCTGACCATTTGGGACAAATCCATGCCGCGGACCTGATTCACCAAGATATTAATCCTAACAATATCGTCTGCAATGTGACAACGGGTCAAGTGAAACTCATCGACTTTGGCATTGCCTCCCGCTTGCCGCGGGAGAATCCAACCCTGAAAAATCCTAACCAGTTAGAAGGCACCCTGCCTTATCTCTCCCCCGAACAGACGGGCCGAATGAATCGCAGCTTAGACTATCGCACCGATTTCTATTCCTTGGGAGTCACCTTCTATGAACTCCTGACGGGCCAATTACCTTTTGCCGCAGAGGATGCCATGGAAATGGTTCATTGTCACTTGGCTAAACCGCCCGTGCCTCCTCACCAGGTCAATTCGTTGATTCCTCCCGTGTTGTCGGACCTCGTCTTGAAACTGATGGCGAAAAATACCGAAGGCCGTTATCAATCGGCATTTGGGTTAAAATATGACTTGGAACAGATTTTGGCAAACCTGACAGGTCGAACCGACCTGTCAGGTTTTCAACTCGCCCAACAAGATATTTCTGGCAAATTCCACCTTCCGCAACAACTTTACGGGCGAGAGACCGAAATTCAAAGGCTTTGGCAAACCTTTGACCGTATCAGTCAAGGGACTGCGGAATTATTGTTGATTGCCGGCTATTCGGGGATAGGCAAAACCGCGTTAGTGCAAGAATTGTATAAACCGCTGACCGCCAAGCGAGGTCATTTTATTCAAGGTAAATTTGACCAATTCCAACGCAACGTGCCCTATTCCGCCGTGGTCAATGCGTTTCGCCACCTGGTACAACAATTATTGACGGCACCTGAAAGCCAGTTGGCGCACTGGCGAACCACCTTACAAGCCGCCTTGGGTAGCAACGGTCAAGTGGTCATGGACGTGATTCCCGAAGTGGAACTGATTATTGGCAAGCCCCCCGCGGTGCCAATCCTACCACCCACCGAAACTCAAAATCGTTTCAACTTCGTTTTTCAGAACTTCATCAAGACTTTTTGTGCGGCAGATCATCCTCTCGTGATTTTTCTCGATGACTTGCAATGGGCCGATTCGGCCAGTCTTAAATTGCTGACGCTGATGATGAGTGATATTCCCTATTTATTACTGATAGGCGCGTATCGTGACCATGAAGTGAGTCCGGTACATCCGTTAATGACCACGCTTGAGGAGATGCAAAAAATCGGGGTAACGTTGCAAACCTTGACTCTCTCGCCCTTGACGCGACCTCACATCAAACAATTTCTGGCGGATACTTTAAGTGTGGCCGAACTGTCGGACCTGAATGAATTAGCTAACTTGCTGCTGGACAAAACCGGTGGTAATCCCTTCTTCTTGGGTGAATTTGTCAAGACGCTGTATACAGAGAACTTCCTCCACTTCGATTATCAACAACGGCGGTGGCAATGGGATTTGACTCACATTCAAGTCCACAATATCACTAATAACGTGGTCGAACTAATGATGGGTAAGATTCAGAAGTTGTCAGCACCGACTCAACACCTCTTAGTCCGGGCCGCAAGTTTGGGCAATCAATTTGATTTAACGACGCTGGCCTTGATTGTTGGACCATCGTCGGAAGAGGTACAACGCCACTTGTGGGAAGCACTCGCGGGGGGCTTGGTGTTAAGTTTTGGAACGAATTACAAATTTGTGCATGACCGGGTGCAACAAGCGGCCTATTCGTTAATTCCAGAGATGGAGAGACCGGCGTTACATTGGCAGATTGGACAGTTGTTGTTAAATCATCCCCAAACTGTGGAAGAGCGGTTATTTGAAGTCGTTGACCATCTCAACCACGGTCAATTCTTAGCGACTACGCTGGCGGAACGAATGCAATTAGCACAACTCAACCTGCAAGCCGGCCACAAAGCCAAGTCAGCCATGGCTTATCCAGCCAGTTTGGCCTATTTACAAACTGGGCAAGCACTCTTGGCCCAAGATAGTTGGCAAACTGCTTATTCCCTCACGTTACCACTCTACACAGAATTACATGAATGTCTCTTTCTGACCGCCCAATTTGACCAAGCCGATACCGTGTTTCAACAGTTACAAACGGTGGCACAGTCGCCTTTAGAACTGGCGGCGGCGGTACTCACCAAAATCAGTCAAGAGACCATACAAGGTCATTATGCTTTAGCTATTCGTGTTGGATTTGATTATTGTAGCAAGTTGGGGTTGGATTTATCGGAAGACGACCTAGAAAATACGGTTAAATTGGTACTTGACCAACTGACTACCGCGTTTGCTGAACGCCACTTAAACAGTATTTCAGAATTAGTCGATTTACCGGAATCCACTTCCCCAGAATTAATTATTAGTGTCAATATCATGGGAGCGTTGCTGGCGGTGAGCTTCTTCTACAAACCGTATTTGTTAAATTTGCTGATTTTAAAAATCATTTATTTAGCGATTACTTCTGGTCTTACGGTTAAAATGGCATACCCATTAGCTTGTGCCATGCCTACCTTTATATTATTGCGCAATGACTATAAATCCGGGTATGACTATGGACAGGTAGGTCTTGAATTGGCCGAAAGATTTCAAGATAAGTCGGCATTGGGTGGCGTAAAACATGTTTTTTCATTGTTTATCTTGCATTGGCACGAACCTCTGCAACACAGTCTGCCTATGGCCAGAGAGGCATTTCAAGATCTCGTTGAAACGGGTAATTTAGAAAATGCGGGCCATTCGTTCTATCAACGGTTAGCCGCTTTGTATGAAACTGGAGAGAATTTACAAGCGGTTTACCACGAGACTCAACTCGCTTTAGATTTTCTGAGTAAAACCAAAAACACTCATGCCTGGGCGAGTTTCATCGTTTATAAACAAGTGGTTTTATTACACCAGGGACAGACTAGCCATACTGGCAGTTTTGACAGCACGGAATTTTCTGAAACGGACTATTTACAAGATGTTCAAGCGAATGCAATGGCGCTCTGCTATTATCGCATCTATAAATTACATCTGTCCTACCTGTTTGAGGACTATGACGCGGCCTTAACACAAGCCCAAGTAGCAGAACCTATGCGGCCCTACATTACGGGCTTTTGGCCGGTGGTCATTCACAATGTTTACTACTCTTTGACTCTTTGTCAATTCTTTACCACAGCGGTTACGGAAGAGGAGAAACAGAGTTACTTGACCAAGTTGGAGGAGAACCAAAGACAATTAGAAATTTGGGCGACTCTGGCGCCTATGAATTTCCAACACAAATTAGCTTTAGTTCAAGCCGAACGGGCCCGCCTAGAGGGAGACTGGCGAGCGGTGGAATGGTATGAAAAAGCCATTGGCGGGGCTGGTCAGAATGGTTTTTTACTAGATGAAGCCCTGGCTTATGAATTAGCAGCCAAATTTTATTTATCGCACGGGATGGAAAAAGTGGCCCAGACTTACTTGCAAGAAGCCTATTATCGTTACCAACGCTGGGGCACCTTGGCGAAACTCAAACATCTGGAGAGACAATATCCTCACTGGCTATCTCTTCATCGAATGACGGCGACACCCGTGACTGCGACATTCGCTTTCACAGTGCCATCAACGACCAGAAACACTACCACCCAGTTGACTGGCAACACCGACTGGTTAGATTTAACCAGCGTCATGAAAGCTGCCCAGGCGTTATCTGGCGAAATCGTGTTAGAAAACTTGTTAACCAAGATGATGACCATTCTCATGGAAAACGCGGGTGCCCAACGTGGTAGTTTAATTTTGGAAAGTCACGGGAAGTTGCACGTCGAAGCCGAAGGCATGGTAGGTCAAGACCAACCCACGGTCTTGCAATCGTTACCGGTGGAACACCGTCAAGACTTATCGGTGGCTATCATTCAATATGTGGCCCGGACTAGACAAAGCGTGGTGTTAAACGAGGCCACGAAGGACGGCAATTTCACCAAAGACTCTTATATTCTCAAACAACGTCCGCAATCGGTTCTATGTATTCCGCTGCTGAACCAAGGCAAACTCACTGGCATTCTCTATTTGGAAAATAATCTGACCACCGGCGCTTTCACCGCCGAACGAGTCACTGTTTTAAATCTGTTATCCACTCAAGCCGCGATTGCCATCGAGAATGCCCGTCTCTACAGCGACTTAGCTATCCTCAATCGGGCGTATGAACGCTTTGTCCCGCGTGAATTTCTACACTTCCTAGAAAAAGACAGCATTACCGAGGTCCAATTAGGTGACCAAGTACAAAAGGAGATGTCCATCTTATTTTCGGATATTCGGTCCTTCACCTCCTTATCCGAAAAGATGACCCCAGCGGACAATTTTAAATTTATCAATGCTTACCTGAGTCGGATGGAACCGGTGATTGGTCAACATCACGGCTTTATTGATAAATATATTGGGGATGCCATCATGGCTTTGTTCAGTGGCGACGCGGATAATGCGGTGCAAGCCGGCATTGCCATGTTACAAAAACTGGCCGAGTATAATCAATCTCGTCAACGGTCTGGTTATGTCCCCATTCACATTGGCATCGGCATTAACACGGGCTGGTTAATGTTAGGTACGGTGGGAGGACCGCAACGCATGGATGGCACGGTGATTAGTGATGCCGTCAACCTCGCTTCCAGGATTGAAGGAATGACCAAAATGTACGGGGCCACCTTATTGATTACCGAACATACCTATTCACGGTTACGTGACGTGTCTCAATACGCGATTCGTGAAATCGACAAAGTGAAAGTGAAAGGCAAAGCGCAACCCGTAACGGTTTATGAAGTATTTGACGGAGAGACACCGGCACAAATTGCGGTCAAACGACACACCTTAGCTAACTTTGAACAAGGGCTAAGGCACTATCGTTCCCAAGAATTTAGTGCTGCCATGACTTATTTTAAACAGGTGTTACAAATGGATGCGACCGACCAAGCCACCCAACTGTATCTGAAACGAAGTGAGTATTTTCAGCAACATGGAGTGACGGAAGGCTGGGAAGGGATTGCGGCGTTGGAAATTAAATGATATTATTGGCGGTCTGAGGGATAACACCCCTCAAAGGGGTATTATCCCTTTGCTGGTCAAAATCATTACACCCCGAAAAGGGGTGTTATCCCTTTGCTGGCCAAAATCATTGAGGGACAAAGAAGTAATAATTAACCATTTCAACCAAAAGAGGAGTCATTTTATGAAGAAATTAACACCGTCTCAACCCGAGGCAACCATCCATTTGGAATTATCGCCCGACGAACTGGTTCTTTTGGATGCGGTTTTAGAACAACAATGGTATCAAATACAAGAACATGAGTATGACAGTTGGGACACCACCCCAGAAAAGTACGCGGCCTTGTCGGATAAAATTAGTGAACTGTGCAAAAATTTGCCTGAGGATACGACACTAGCAGACGATGAGGGATGTTCCCTATTGATGATAGCACGTTAGATTCCACCACGCTGGAAAACCAGTTTTCGAAGATTAACTCGAGGTTTGGCAGTGGCAAAACACAAGGTAGTGGTAACAGTCACTAAACCTGACAGGTCGGAAAGACCTGTCAGGTTTAAACCACGACCTGGTGCTTCACTACTTGTCAAGGACTGCCAGTTCTGGTTTCTGAACTTAATTCAACCGCAAGAGGAAAACTCACATGTTAAAATTTCCTTATGGCATCAGCGATTTTGCCAAACTTATCACCAACCACTACTTTTATGTGGACCGCACTCACTTGCTTCCTGCCATTGAAGAGGCCGGCGAACAACTACTATTTTTGCGTCCCCGCCGCTTTGGCAAAAGTCTCTTGCTATCCATGCTAGAAAATTACTATGATGTCGCCAAAGCCGACCAGTTTGAGAAGTTGTTTGGTCAATTGGCGATTGGGAAACAACCCACGCCGAAACATCACCAGTATTTCGTCTTGAAATGGGATTTTTCGACAGTCCGGGCAGTCGGCGAGGTACAAGCGATTCAACAGGCATTGTATGATCATCTGAACAACTGTATTGAAACTTTTCAAGTTCGTTACCAGCAATGGTTAACTTACCCGATAGTGTGCAATCCTGCCAATGCCATCTCATCGTTTCACTCGCTATTAACGGCCGTGTCACAAACGCCTTACCGTCTCTACTTGTTAATTGACGAATATGATAATTTCGCCAATGAATTACTCATGGGGAAGGATGGTGTCGGCGACTACCGTTATCAAGCGTTGCGAACTGGGGAGGCGGTGTTAAAAACGGTGTTCAATGCGGTCAAGTCGGCCAGCAGTGGACGTGGTTTAGACCGCGTGTTTATCACCGGTGTCTCCCCTGTCGTCCTCAGCGACCTCACCAGTGGTTACAACGTGGCGGAGAATATTTATTTGCAAGCCTCATTCAATGACTTGTGTGGGTTTCGCGAAGAGGAACTGGCGACCGTGGTGACTCAAGTAGTCAAGGACTGTCAATTACCGCCAGACCAGGTGACGGCAGTATTGACCACGATGCGCACCTTTTATAATGGCTATAGCTTCTGTTATGCGGGACAACCCTTGGTTTATAATCCGACTTTGGCTTTGTATTTTTTGAAACAGTTTCAGAGTGGGTGTCGTCCACCGCGGCAACTGTTAGACCAGAATCTGGCGATGGACCGGGCTAAACTCACGTATATTGTCAACTTACCCCCCGGTGCGACTTTCCTTGTGCGGGCGTTGACGGAACCATCGCTGAGTGTCCCAGAATTAGCCGACCGCTTCGGTGTTGAAGACCTCTTGAAAGTGTCGCCCGATAACCGCTTTATGGTCTCTCTACTCTATTATTTTGGCGTGTTAACCTTGGCTGGCGAAAACCCGTTGGGCGAATTACAGTTGCAAATTCCCAATTTAGTGGTTCGCAAATTGTATGTCGAACAGCTATTAGAACGTTTCCTCCCCGAAGCCAGTCTTCGCGATGAGGGACGTGATCGGGCCCGCCAATTTTATCACACCGGTGAGTTGCAACCCTTGTGCGAATTTATTGAACAACGTTACTTGCCCGTGTTTGATAATCGTGATTATGGAACGGCAACGGCCAACGAATTGACCATTAAGACGGCCTTTTTAACTCTCTTGTTTGAAGATGTTTTTTATATTATGGATTCCGAATTGCCCTTACGACGTGGGTATGCGGATTTGACCATGATAGTGCGACCGGAACGACGTGGTTCACCCTTGTTGGATTTTCTGCTAGAATTTAAATACCTGTCTCTAGGGGACGTGAATCGGAAAGGGTCAAAGGTGCGGCAGTTAAGTCGGGCCGCCTTGACACAATTGCCAGCAGTGCAAGCACAATTGGCCAAGGCCCAGACGCAATTACAAACGTATCGGCAAGTGTTGCAGGCCAAATATGGCGAAGTGTTACGCTTGCGTTGTTATAGCGTGGTGGCGGTGGGGCTGGAACGGGTGGTGTGGGAGGAAATCCAGATTTGACAACTTTCGAAAAGTTGTCAAATCGAACCCCCCGGTTCATCGAATCCAGATTTGACAACTTTCGAAAAGTTGTCAAATCTAAATCCCCGGTTCATCGAATCCAGATTTGACAACTTTCGAAAAGTTGTCAAATCTAAATCCCCGGTTCATCGAATCCAGATTTGACAACTTTCGAAAAGTTGTCAAATCGAAACTCACTCAGGACCAGATTTGACAACTTTCGAAAAGTTGTCAAATCTAAACTCACTATTGAATTTATGGAGAACTTAATATTATGATGACAACTATTCTTAACTATACCATTCTCAAACCGATTTACGACAGCCCCCATTCGCTAGTCTATCGGGCGTTACGCAACGACGACCAACAGCCCGTTATCCTCAAGCAACTCAAGGCGGACTATCCCACGCCCGCCGACTTGACTCGCTATCACCACGAGTTTGAAACACTCTCCCAGTTAAAATTACCGGGCGTGATTCAAGCGTATGAGTTGAAATCTTACCAAAACACCTTGCTATTGGTCGTTGAAAATTTTGGGGGCGAGTCTTTAAAAATGCTGACTCAGCAACGTCGTTTGACTTTGGCAAAATTACTCCCACTGTTCATTCAAGCGGCTGACAGTTTAGGACAAGTTCACGCGGCTGACTTGATTCACAAAGATATTAATCCTAACAACCTCGTTGGCCATTTGACCACCGGTCAAGTGAAGTTGATCGACTTTGGATTGGCGAGTCGCTTACCGCGTGAAAATCCCACTCTTCAAAGTCCTAATCAACTGGAAGGGACTCTGGCTTATCTCTCCCCAGAACAAACGGGGCGCATGAATCGGGCGTTGGATTATCGCACGGATTTATATTCGTTGGGTGTCACCTTCTATGAACTGTTGACGGGTCAATTACCCTTTGTTTCCACCGATCCGCTGGAAGTGGTGCATGGTCATTTGGCCAAACGCCCGGTCCCAGTGGTCGAAGTCAATTCACACGTTCCACGACTCTTGTCGGACGTGGTGATGAAATTAATGGCGAAAAACGCGGAAGACCGTTATCAATCGGCGTTGGGGTTGAAATATGATTTGGAACAGATTTTAGCCAACCTGACAGGTCTAACCGACCTGTCAGGTTTCAAACTGGCCCAACACGATTTTTCCACTCACTTCCACCTCCCCCAGAAACTCTATGGTCGGGAGGCAGATCTTCAACAACTCTTGGCAACCTTTGACACGGTAGTTCAGGGTCACAGTCAATTACTCCTCGTGGCCGGCTATTCGGGCATTGGCAAATCAGTGTTAGTGCAAGAAATCTATAAGCCCATTACCGAGAAGCGTGGTTATTTTATCGCGGGGAAATTTGACCAATTCCAACGTAACGTGCCCTATTCAGCAGTGGTCCAAGCCTTTCGTGACCTCGTCCGACAACTCCTCACTGACACGCAATCTCGTCTGGACGATTGGAAAACTCAACTATTGACGGCAGTTGGTAACAATGGTCAAGTTATCATCGACGTGATTTCGGAGGTGGAACTGATTCTCGGCCCGCAACCTGTCGTGCCCACGTTACCACCTACCGAAGCGCAAAATCGCTTTAATCTGGTCTTTCAGAACTTCATCAAGGTCTTTGGTCAAGCTGACCACCCCTTGGTGATTTTCCTGGATGACTTGCAATGGATGGACTCCGCCAGTTTGAAATTGATGACCTTGATGATGAATGATATTCCCTACTTGTTACTAATAGGGGCCTATCGTGATAACGAAGTGAGTCCGGTCCATCCGTTAATGACCACCTTAGAGGAGCTCCAGAAACGCGGTAATCTGGTGCAAACCTTAACCTTGACACCGTTGACGTTATTACACCTGAATCAACTGGTCAGTGACACCTTACATCTCCCCTTAGAACGCACGTTACCGTTAGCCGAATTAGTGTTGGAAAAAACGGGCGGCAATCCCTTCTTCATGGGGGAATTTTTGAAGACCTTGTATGTGGAACACTTGCTAGAATTTAACTTGTCGCAACGTGAGTGGCAATGGGATTTAGCACAGATTCAGGCCCGCAACATTACGGCTAACGTGGTGGAATTAATGACGGGCAAAATTCAACGCCTTCCATCCCCAACTCAAGTCATCTTAAAACTGGCCGCCAGCGTGGGCAATCAATTTGACTTAGCCACCTTGGCGGTGATTTCGGAAACGTCGGTTGACTCGGTAACCACGGATTTATGGGAAGCCTTGAGAGAAGGTTTAGTGGTGCCTCTTGCCGAGAACTACAAATTTGTCCATGACCGCATCCAGCAGGCCGCTTACTCATTCATTCCAGAGGCCGACCGACCAGCGTTGCATTGGCAGATTGGACAATTATTGTTAAAGCATGTCCAAACCTTGGAAGAGCGGTTATTTGAAGTGGTTGACCATCTAAATTTAGGTATAACGTTGGCCGAGACTCCAACCGTCAAACTTCAGATAGCGCGTCTGAATTTGCAAGCCGGGCAAAAGGCGAAACTGTCAACCGCTTATGGTGCGGCACTGGAATATTTGAAGAGAGGTCTCCAACTGTTACCAGAGGAGGGTTGGCAAAGTGATTATGAATTGATGTTTAATTTCCACCTTGAAGTCACTGAAGTGGAATATTTGAATCTAAATTTTCTCCAGTCTGACCATCAGTGTGACATTCTCTTACAGCACGCTAATACTTTGCTGGACCGCATTAAGATACATGAATTACAACTGTCTTGACGGGCATCGTGTACTTGGAAAATAATTTAACCACGGGTGCGTTCACCCCAGACCGCCTCGAAGTGCTGAACTTGATTTCGTCGCAACTGGCGATTTCCATTGAGAATGCCTTATTATATGCCAATTTGGAACACAAGGTGGCGGAGAGAACTCATGAACTGCATGAGAAAAACGAGGTGTTGGTACAACTTAATCAGGAAATTGAAGAAATCAATAAACGGTTATTGGACCGTATTGAATATGCCAAAGTCATTCAGTCTTCCTTGCTACCGGATTTTCGGCAAGTGTAGACGTTTCTCCCCCACAGTTTTTTTATTTGGCAACCGCGAGATATTGTCGGTGGTGATATGTTATATGTGGAAGCCTTTGACCAGGAATGGCTAGTGGTGGTGATGGATTGTACCGGTCATGGAGTCCCTGGCGCGTTTATGACCATGGTGGACGCGACTCATTTGCGGCGAATTACCAGAGATGAAGGTTGTCACCAGCCCGCGGAGATTCTCCAACGGCTAAATGTGTTGATGAAAACGTCGTTGCAACAAGACACGG
>DZAL01000102.1 GCA_022729575.1 Thiomargarita sp. | reverse complement strand
GGTATCGAGAAAGGCAAAGCCGAAGGTAAAGCCGAAGGTAAAGCCGAAGGTAAAGCCGAAGGTAAAGCCGAAGGTAAAGCCGAAGGTAAAGAGGAGGTACAATTAGAAATCGCTAAAAAGATGCAAACCCAAGGACTGCCATTAGAACTCATTGAACAATTAACCGGCGTGAAGTTGACACCAGTCTGACCCAGAGGAGTTAAACCATGCAAATCGCTTCATTACGTTACGATGTCATTTTCAAAAAAGCCTTTGGCAATGTGGAAGTCTTCAAAGCCCTGGTCAAAGATTTCCTGGGACTTGACTTAAAGATTGACCAAGTAGAAACCGAGAAGAAATTCAATCCACCCATCGGCAATGTCGATTCGCGCTTTGATTTATACGCCCAAGATTTAACCAACCGCGTGATAGTGGATATTCAACATCGGTGTTAGGTAGTCCCTCCAAATTAATGGAGGTCTTAAAAGTCAAAGAGTTATACCGAGTCTAAGGTTTCCTAAGCCTCGAAGGCTTAGGAAACCTAAGCGCCGCCTCTGCCAGATTTAGAAAATCCAGCGCCTGGGTGTTAATATCATCATTGGTTGGCATGGATTATCAAGACCTCCATTATCTTGGAAGGACTACCCAGATTTGACAACTTTTTGAAAGTTGTCAAATCTACGGTCAACTCTAAATCCTCACCTCCACCAGTTGCCCCGGCGATAATTTAGCCGCCATTTCTTTTGCTGGTTTAGCTTCTATCATATACACTAACTTAGAGCGATTTTCCTGACTATAAATCACTGGTGGCGTATACTCTGCTTGTACCGCAATATAATTCACCTTAGCCGTTAACTGTGAAGGACAACTGTCACAACTTAATTTTACTGACTGGCCGATGGTTAGCCGACCCAACACGGTTTCTGGCACGAAAAAACGCACTTTCACTTGCGTCGGCGGTAACAATGATAACACAGGACTGCCCATCGCCACCCATTCTCCCGGATAGTAAAAAATATCTACCACTGGTCCCGCCTGCGGTGCGCTTACTTGTTTTTGCTCTACCCACCATTGAGCCTTATCTACAGTGGCTTGAGCCACCGCCACTTCAGCCGTCGCCGCAGCTATTAAATCTTCTCTCGCCGCTAGTTTCGCGGTTTCTAATTGTGCCGTGACTTCTTGTAATAACGCCTCATTTCGAGCCGTAGTGGCCCGCGCACTATCCATGGCTTCTTCTTGCACCATCTTTTGTCGAAACAATTTTTCATAACGCGCTTGCTCCAGATGAGCTAAAGCTAAATCGGTTTGTGCTTTAGCCAGACGGGCTTTAATGGCATTCAATTCGGTAGGTCGTTGTCCAGTTTTTAAATCCTTCAATCGTGCCTGGGCCGCAAGTAATCGCGCCTTAGCTTCACGCACTGCGGTAGCTTCTGGCTCTGGCTCCAAACTAAATAGCAATTCGCCCATTTTAACGGGAGAGCCTTTTTGTACCGTCAGTAAATTTAACGTACCGGCAACTGGAGCCGCTAAATGTAAAAACTCGCCTTCGATATAACCTTGAAAGACGTTGGTCAACGATGGCGCTGGTAATTCATGACGGTAATTAATTAGTAACCGAATTAACGTGACCAAGATTGCTAATGCTATGATTTTTTTTAAAATATTTAAAAAGGTGGCCATCATATTCTCCAGAGTCAAGCCAGATTTGACAACTTTTCAAAAGTTGTCAAATCTAATTGTCAAATCTAACTATGATTTAGGAGAGGAATATTCGACCAATACGGCTTTAAATTGCTTAATGACCTCCGACTGACTGACCACTTTGCCGGTAAAAATATCCGAGGCACTGACCATCTTCCCGTAAACATTGGCATTGGCTGGCTGGTCAATACTTAACATGCCTCTCTCTATAGAAATACCGGCAAACATTCCTTTACTCAGTGAATACGAGTAAATTTCCGCGGTAAAATCCGTGGTCGCCAGCGCCCCGGCGCCCACAGGTCCAACGGCAATACTGCCACCTACCCCCAGAGTCATCGCACCGTCAACTAACCCAGCTAGTCCACGACGATTTCTCACGACCAGTACGATGTCGCTAGATTGTACACCGGCTTGAAACCCAATACTGCCACTCTTGAATTTAATAAAACAAGGATCACTCCATTGTGTACGATTGTTTTCATCTCGCATTAGTAAAATGCCAGCACCACTTTCTACCGCCACCAACAGCCCACTTTTAAACAATTGTGGAATGATTATAATTCCTTCCGCATCGCGCAATAAAGATTCTGGGATATTAGATTCTTCTAACACTAACCGCGCTTTGTCGATGGTTAAGATCGAGTTATCGGTCGGTTTGACACAACCACTGATGACGATTAAACTGAGGAGGAGAAATAGATATTTGAAAGATTGAAGTGTCATAATAGATTCTGGCCTGTTTATTTATCAAAATATAAATTTTAGTAAGTACAAATTAATTTGCATTGTGCAAAGTGCGAATTAATTCACACCTATAGTTAAGGTCGATAATTTCTTTACACATTGACAAATTATTTATTTTATTATAACATGATTGTTTTATCAATGTAATATGGTTGTTATATTAATTTTATTGTCATTCAATCACGAGCATGTAGAATTATGATAGCGTGGTGGTTAGCGCACATTGATAATTTTTAATTATGAAAAATGTTAACAAATTCATTATAATAATGGGGCTGATAGGATGGCTATCAGGTAATACACTATTGGCCACGGAAAATCCTGAAGATAGTTTCATTAAACCTGAGCCCAATGTTACTCAATCCACCATTTTGGTAAATATTGCCACCACTCTATTACAGATCAAAAATATTTCTACTAAAATTTTACAATCTGCTCAAGGTATTGTTATCATTCCAAAAATAACTACCGCTGGTCTGTTAGTGACCGCCAGTCAAGGAAATGGCATGGCGTTGGTACGTCAAGGTAAACACTGGAGTAATCCAGTGCTGGTAACACTGACCGGGGCCGGGGCCGGCTTGAAAGCAGGTGTTAAATCAAGTAGCATTATTTTAATCTTTACACATCGCCAAGAATTGGATAAACTATTGGCAGGTCATTTCAAATTAGGGACGAGTTGGTCAATAGCAGTGGGCGCTCACCGTATGGTAGCAGAGGCTAATAATTTAGTAACTTCTAGTGTTTATGATTATTCGGATGAATTAGGATTATTTGCGGGGATTGGTATTGAAGGGACTAGCCTTCGCCCCAATTCAGTGATGAATGAAGGTTTATATGGCCGAGCAGTTAATTTAACCACTTTGTTAAGTGCCTCATTGACTCCTCTCACGGACCTCGCCAAAGATGCGGTGAATAATTTGAATTTTTGGTTGACTATCAAAACTAATCAAACTAATTAATGTGAACGAGATTTTACAACATCTTTCCCTCGTCTTAACGCAACGAAAAACGGCTGATCCGAAGCAGTCTTATGTTGCCAGTTTGTATGCCAAAGGAGTGGATGCGATTGCTAAAAAAATCGGTGAAGAGGCTACGGAAGTGGTCATTGCCGCCAAAAATGGGGAACCCTCTCAACTTATTTACGAAGTCGCCGATTTATGGTTTCACACTTTAGTGTTACTTAGTCATCAAGGTTTAACGGCAGAAGCCGTATTAAATGAGCTAGCGCGCCGGGAAGGAATCGGTGGGCTACCAGAAAAAGCCCAGCGTAATAAGAAATAGTAGTTCGAGTTCAGATTTGACCATTTTTCGAAATTCGAAAGTTGTCAAATCTTAGTTCGGCTTCAGATTTGACAACTTTTCGAAAGTTGTCAAATCTTAGTTCGGCTTCAGATTCAGATTTGACAACTTTTCGAAAGTTGTCAAATCTTAGTTCGGGTTCAGATTTGACAATTTTTCGAAAGTTGTCAAATCTTAGTTCGAATTCAGATTTGACAACTTTTCGAAAGTTGTCAAATCTTAGCCGGGATTGCCCCTACTAAAATGGACAATTTATTTCTTAGTGGTCCCTTACCGCAAATTTAAACTACGGAGTCACACATGAAGGAATCTAACTGCATTTTTTGCAAAATTGTGGCTGGAGAATTGCCCTCCAACCAAGTGTATCAAGATGACCAAGTCATTGTGTTTAAAGATATTAATCCAAAAGCACCGGTTCACTTGTTAATGGTACCTCGTGAACATATTATTAGTTTGAACGAATTGCAATCGCAACATGACTCCTTAATAGCCCATTGTCTGCGTCTGTTACCGCAATTGGCTAAACAACAAGGACTAAACAATGGATTTCGCACGGTGATTAATACAGGAGCCGGCGGTGGTCAGATCGTATTTCACTTACACATTCATCTGCTGGGTGGTATAGTAATATTCACCCACCGTTGTACTTAAAGTTTGAGGGATAACACCCCTCGAAGGGGTGTTATCCCTACTGGCTGGCCAAACTCATTATGGGACAACTGGATAAGGATATTACTATAATTCGCTTGGCGGTACTGGTTTTGATGACTAATTTGTTAACTTCTGGAGATACAAAATAATGGGCATTGGGGTTTGGGAATTATTATTGATTTTATTGATTATTGTCCTACTATTTGGGACCAAAAAGTTGAAGAATATTGGCAGTGATTTGGGAGGCGCAATTAACAGTTTTCGTAATTCTATGCGCGAAAGCGACAAAGACGAAAAAAACGACTCTTCAGTAGCAACCACTACCGCTACCACTGCTCGTGGTCCAGTCATCTCCGAAGATAAAGGCAACATTATCGAAGGTCAGGTTACAGACCGACAAGTAAATAAAGTTTAAGATTTCATGAGATTTGACAACTTTCAACCAGTTGTCAAATCATCGGTGTGAGGATAAATTATGTTTGACGTTGGTTTTTGGGAAATTTGCATAGTGCTCTTAGTGGCGTTGCTGGTCTTCGGGCCGGATAAATTACCACAAGTCGCACGCACTACCGGGATGTGGGTGGGCAAAGCTCGTAGAATGGTGTCTGGTGTTCAACAAGAAATTGAACGAGAGTTACGCATTCAAGAAATGCGTGATGCCATTAAGCAACAGGAGCAACATAGTCTGCACCAATTTTTGGAGGAGACTAAAACCAATTTAACTGAATTGAAACAACCTTTAACTGAACTGAAACAATCGTTGATCTCTCCCAGTACAACGACTGCTACAGTTTCTAACGCTTCCTCGGTGCTGGGGCAGTCTCAATTATCTGCTGTCAATGCGTCAGTCCCAGTGGCTGACCGGTCTGGCAAAGACTAGGTATTTTGGTATTATGAGTGAGTTATCTAATTCTCCGGAACCGAAGGAGATGCCGTTTGTTCAGCATTTACTGGAATTACGAGACCGCATTTTAAAAATGGCGTTAGCCGTGATGATAGTAGCTTTGGTGGCGATGCCATTTGCCAATCAACTATTTGTGCTGGTGGCAAAACCATTAATGCAAGTGTTACCGATGGGTGCTCAAATGGTATCGAATGAGCCAATAGGCCCCTTCTTTACGCCGTTAAAATTGACGCTAGTCTTATCGATCTTTTTGTCCATGCCTTTTATTTTATATCACTTTTGGGCCTTTGTTGCACCAGGGTTATACCAACATGAAAGACAACTCATCTATCCATTATTAATTTCTAGTGTAATACTTTTTTATGTAGGAATATTATTTGCCTACTGGTTAGTGCTTCCCCTAGTATTTGGTTTCATGGTCAGTACCACGCCGGTAGGAGTGGTGATGATGACCGATATTTCACGTTATTTAGATTTTGTCCTCACCCTCTTTTTTGCGTTTGGGATAGCCTTTCAAGTTCCCATTATCACTATTGTATTTGTCTGGATGGACATCGTCACAGCAGAATCGTTATCGGAAAAACGTTCTTATATCATTGTGATGGCCTTTGTCATTGGTATGTTTTTGACACCACCAGATGTCATTTCACAAACTTTATTATCGGTACCTATCTGGCTACTATTTGAAGCAGGGCTAGTGATAGCGCGTTTCTTAAAAGCAAAACAGCGGGCGCGGGAAGAATCGACCGAATTAGCCAATTACCCATTGACCAAGAATCTTGAAAGTCCGGGTAAAGAAATTAAATAAAACTGTGTGAATTAACTAAACTGAAGAACCGACTTTTCATTACTCTAGGAGATATTATTAATGTTAGAATTACCTAAAAAACATCTTGGAATTGAAGGGGTTATCGAAACCGTCATTTTTCAAAGTAGATGGTTACTTGCTCCACTTTACCTTGGATTAGTGGGTACGTTACTCATCTTGGTGGTAAAGTTCATCGATAAATTGTTTAAACTGGCCATGATTACTTTTAGTGCCAGTAGTACTGAATTGATCATCCATGTATTAGGGCTTATCGATGTCGTGCTGATTGCCAATTTATTGCTGATTATCATCTTTAGTGGTTATGAAAATTTTGTTTCCAAAATTGATGCCGTGAAAGGTCATATTGACCGCCCCGATTGGATGGGTAAAGTCGACTATACCGCTTTGAAACTCAAAGTAATCGGCTCTATCGTTGCAATTTCATCGATTGAGTTACTGAAAGTGTTTATCAACATTCATAATATTCCTCAATATGACGCTATGTGGCAAGTGATTATTCACCTGACTTTTGTAGTGTCTGGAGTGTTATTTGCGTTAATGGAAAGAATTTTGCACCCACCTCACTTAGCTCATGCTCATGCTGATTCTGAATCCGGCGTTGAAAAGGAGTGTTGCCATCGTCATTCGGCTGAAGAACATGAGCCAATGCCGGTAGTGGAAACTAAATAATTCGGTCTTGAACTATGATTGAGCTGATTAAATGAGAACTATGAAAAGAGGTTTTACTAATCATAGTTCATCTTAAAATCATTCTAATCATAGTTCAGATTTTTTATATGACGTTACCCGTGATTATTCGTCAATTAGGTGTGGTGCCTTACCTCTCTACTTATCAAGCGATGCAACACTTCACCGAGACTCGTCAGGAGGACACTCCAGATGAATTATGGGTACTCGAACATCCTCCCGTATATACCTTGGGATTAGCGGGCAAACCGGAACATTTACTGGCACCAGAAAACATTCCAGTCTATCGAGTGGACCGCGGAGGACAAGTCACCTATCATGGGCCAGGTCAGTTAGTCGTATACGTATTGATGAATTTAACTCGGCGTGCCTGGGGAGTTAGGCAATTAGTTCACGCCTTAGAACAATCGGTCATTGATTACCTCGCTACACATCATCTAACGGGAGAGCGTCGTGACCGGGCACCAGGGGTTTATGTGACAGGACGCAAAATTGCGGCTTTGGGTTTAAAAGTAAGACGAGGGTGTAGTTATCACGGATTAAGTTTCAATGTGGCTATGGACTTACAACCGTTTCGCGGAATCAATCCCTGCGGCTATGTGGGGCTAGAGGTGACGCAGTTGGATGATTTATGTGATTTAGGCATGAATGAACATTTAGTAAGTCAACAATATTTACAACATTTAGTGAAAGTATTGGGTTATGACCAAACTTTGCTGGTTTGTGGTAGTTAAGATTTGACAACTTTTCGAAAGTTGTCAAATCTGGATTTGTCGAACTAAGATTTGACAACTTTTCGAAAGTTGTCAAATCTGGAGTTATGAACTAAGATTTGACAACTTTTCGAAAGTTGTCAAATCTGGATTTGTCGAACTAAGATTTGACAACTTTTCGAAAGTTGTCAAATCTGGATTTATGAGTATGCAAAAGAAAAACTGTTGTTCTCGATTTATTCACTCACCAAGACCGCTTTCTGGCCTCACGGTAATCACCGTCTTAATATTATCAGTGATTACCCCATTGGTTCCGGCGGAGTCATTCAAAGTGGTGCAGTGGTGGGACAAATATGTATCGCAAGGCGGTCCCTCTTATCGTTCACAAAGACCCAACTCGTTAGGTTACCAAGACCTGAATGGAGATAATACCTATAACGATTCGGTGGTATGGTTTGGATTTAGTATAACTGAACCGCTTAATCCACTTTCTGCCGCAGGAGATACCAGTTTAGACCATTGGCAGTATCGTCTGGACCGACCTAGTGCTCGTTTCTACGGCGGAATAGTTGGACGTTATACTAATGTGTCAGCAATTAAAAGCAATAAAGAACCTCTGTTTGACCATTTTGCTCAGGCCAGTGTACAAAAGAACGAAGGGGCTAGGTTCTGTTCTTATTCGACCAAATACCCCAATAATACAGAACGTTCTGGGCCTTGTATGGATGATCTGGCCGAATCTTGTTGGGGAGATATGACCTTAGCGTTAACTGACAACGGCGGCACCCCAATCGGAGAAATGTTCCAAAAAAACAAGAACATTGAAGTGAGTTTCAATGCTGTGTTTTTGTGGAAAAAAGCGGATTTTATTAATGGTGGAGCCAAGGCGCCACAAATCACTTTTGATGAGACGAGCAGACTATCAGTGGATTTAGCTCGCTGGCGGAAAAATATTAAAGCCGTTCGTTTCGTGGTACAAGATGGTTCTCAACAGTTATGGATGAGTGAAGCCGTAGCCGTACCAAATGAAACCGGTGATGCGGCAAGAGTGGGCTTAAATAACATGACGGTTAAGCCCTTTGAAAAAGGAGTCACTTTAGAACTCCTGCCGTTAACTTCGCGGTGGGCTACTTATATCGATACCTCTTCGCTGAATGAGACCGAAGCGCAAACCTGGTTAGCCGAAATAGATAAGATGAAGTTTAATCCCAAGAAATCTTCTCCCGAAGAAGCAAAACTCTACTATGAAACAAGTAACCGTCTGCTTGAAGAAATCAACCAAATAACTTTTAATCCTCAAACCGCCGTGTTTGAATCGCATGTGTTTACCGAGGTGCAAGCCGTAGGCGTTTACTTTGCCACTGACGAGTTTACTCATACTCATACCTGGTTAGCTTTTGACAACTTCCAAGTCTATGCCACCGGCAACGTCCCCACGGGTAAAGCCACGGTCTCTAATTCACCTGCCGAGTCGACCACCACGAGTACTACCGAATTTACTAACGGTATTTCAGTCAATTGTGGCCCCATTGAACAAACGGTCAGACAATGTTTATGTGACCAAGTGAAGGTTCAGGGTGAAATCACGGCAGACAGTAAGCATGTAGGACAAACGGCAGATATTTTGGTTTATGCGTATTATAAACCGGTGCCCGAATCGGAAGAGCAACAGTGCTATGTGTTAGGAGAGGAGGGAGGAATTGATGAATGTGATGAGGACCCGGCAAAGTGGACCGCTTTTCGAAACGGTATCACCTTACAAGCACATCAACAATGGTCAATCTATCAAGGACAATTTGTGTTGCCAGGGTTTCTGAAAGTTTTTTTCGGGTATCGCCTCGCTGATGGTACTTTGGTAAGCAGTGCCGATAGTGTTGATATTATGATAAATCAAGTGAATCCTAGTTCCGACAATGAGATGCCTTATTGCGAAAGTGTCAAGCAACAATGTTCCTCCACTCAGTAAAATTAGCCAAATTCTACCTACCGATACCATCCTTGCCAGGGAGAGTATCGACCATAGAGTATCGACCATTTGGTAGTCCCTCCAAATTAGTGGAGGTCTTAACCTTCAATGAATTACCAAGGTTCAAAGTTTCCTAAACCTCAAAGGTTTAGGAAACTTAGCACCTGCCAGGTTTAGGAATCTTAGTACTCGGCAGTTAATACCACCTCCATTGGCTGGTATGGACTACCGACCATTTGGTAAAAACGGTGATAGGGGCAATTATTATGAGTTTGATTGTGCTGTTGCCTGGCTTGTTAGCAGCTTATTATTTGGCGACCAATCAGTCGGTCCACTGGGCTTTTTTGAATATTTATATACCCGTATTGCTTTGGTTTCCGTCTTATTACGAATGGAATGCCCCTATTATCCCCAATCCTGGTTTTGCGGAAGCGGTGGTGGTGCCAATCATGTTATTTTTTATAGCGCGTGGGATGCCAGGGTGGCAATTTTCATTGATTGACATTTTAGTATTTAGTTTTACTTTTATCATCAGTTATTCAGAATATCTGGCTTATGGTTATAAACTCGCTCAAAATCTCATGTCCAGCATGGTACTGTCAGTGCTGTTTCCTTATATTCTGGCCAAAAGTTTAATTGTACCGGCAGGATTAGGTGCCGAATTAGCTAAACGTATCGTTGCCACGTTAGGGGCTATTTGTTGGTTTTTGCCTTATGAAATGCTCGCTCGTTCTAATTATACTTTGTGGCAAAGAGTGTTAGGACGTTTTTTTGGCAAAGGTTGGGGTCGAGATATTCAATATCGTTGGGGCTTGGTAAGAGCCAATGGTCCTTTTGTCCATCCCATTCAAGCCGGGATTATTATGGTCATGGGTTTCTGTTTACAACGATGGCTACAATGGAATCAAGCCTGGCCGGCCAAACTTAAGCAATTTCCTAATTTACCGCTGTCGGTGACACAAATGGTCACCTTACTGTTATTATTTGGTGTATTTGCTCCTCTCTCCAGAGCACCTTGGTTAGGATTAATTTTAGCCACCCTGGCCATTTTTGCCTTGGCCGGTATTATTAAATTGGCTAAAAAGACTGTCGTCAGATACCTTATAATAGCTACTATACTAGGCAGTGTCGTTATTTCGGGGATAGCTTTGAATCAAGTAATGATACAATTTGCCTCCGTGGGTAGTGAAGAGGCTTCTGAATCCTCGCGTGAACGTCAAACCATTGCTTACCGTTTTGAATTATTCACTAACTATGGTGAAACGGTCATGGCAAAATGGCAGTGGGGATGGGGGAGATTAGGATGGCCACAAGATCAACATCAAAAATCGGTAGATAATGCTTACCTGCTATTGGCCCTGAATCATGGTTTACTCGCAGTAGGTTGCTTATGGTTGTTGTTTTTGTATACCACCATACGTTTGTTTATACATGCTATGCGCCAACCCACATCACTGTTGCCACAGCAAGAATTGAGCTTGACCTTGTTGGCTATTATGCTAATGGAAATATTTTGTCTTTCTACCGTGTCATTGAATACAACTAACCAGACCTTACTATTCATTTTGTTTGCCTGGAGTGATGCTTACGTGCGTAGTACACCTGTTACGCTAACCACGGCCGAGAAGACTGAAACGAGTCACCATAGTTTACCTTTTAAATTCACAAGAACGATGTGATGGCGTTGATTTATCGGGAATGCGGTAGCGAAGATGGATAACACTTTCGCTAAATCTCGCCGGGCTTGGAGACTGGCGAAAGTTATCACTATCTAGCATCGGGTTTGCGATCAATTGATCTTCACCAGTTATCAAAATATTATTAACACATTTATGGCTACACCTTCAGATACTCCTTCATATAAAATCATTGATAAACAGGAAATGCAACGACTGATTTCATTGAATTTATTCGTTTCAGTCTTTGCTAAACTATTTCATTTGTTTACCCGCTTTTTTTTGCCACCATTTATTTTAACTTTTGTCAGCTTAGAAGAATATGGGATTTGGACTATCTGTTTTACGGTAATCACTTATCTCAATTTAGGCGCGATGGGAGTGACCAGTGCATATATTCGTTATACCGCTGAATATCATGCTAAAAATGAGATTGATAAAATCAGCGGTTTAATTTCCACCGGCACCGTGATGGTGACGGTCATGAGTTTAGTGTCGTTAGTCGTCTTTTGGTTCTTATTAGAACCATTGGTGACCACCGTGTTTAAAATATCTCCTTCCTTACGTGAAACTGCTTACTTTTTATTTCTGGTGACCGCAGGGATTTTTTCCTTTCAGGTAAGTACCGCCGGTTTTTTGCGAATGTTAAATGGTCTGCAAAAAATTGTAGAAACCACCGTAGTGTTCCTCGTTACCTTAACTTTGGAAACGATATTAATCGTGGTTTTCCTCTGGCAAGGATTCGGGATTTATGCTTTAATGTATGCTTTGATTATCAGGACCGTCCTCAATGCGGTCATTTATTTCGTCATGTCTTTTAAATATGTACCAGGACTGGTGATTAGTTTTAGACGTTTTAGCTATCAATATTACCAGATATTTTATCGTTTCGGAGGCATCGTTCAAATTTCCAGCATTATTGGTCTATTTTTAAATACGGTGGAAAAATTAATTGCGAGTACTGCACTCAGTATGCAGGCCACCGCGCTCTTAGGATTGGGTACTAAATTTCCTGAAATGGCACGTTCTTTACCCGCTTCGATGAACGCAGTCTATCTACCTGCCGCCTCCTATATTTACAGTCAACAACGTCAGCAAGAGTTGATTGACCTATATTTGGAAGGCACCCGCTTGACCAGTCTAGTCACCGGCTTTATGATGGGATTTTTGGCCGCCTTTTCGATACCTCTACTGGTCGCTTGGCTGGGTACTAAACAAGAATATCAAATAGCCGCAGAAATTATGTCAATTTCTACTCTCTTACATTATTTCCATGCGCTGACCGGGCCAGGCTCTTCTTTTTTTAAAGGTATTGACCGCCCGGTGAATAATCTGGTATATTCCATAGGACGTTTAGTTCTCACTATTGTCAGTGTTACTCTTATTCTTGGTCTATTTGGAGTAACCATTATTAATATAATTCTTGCCACTACTGTAGCGACAGTGCTGGCCTCGCTCTATTACATCTATATCAACAATCGTTTCATCGGCGTGCCACAGTGGATATTTATGACTAAAGTCATACTCCCTGGCTTGACTCCTTATGCCATTAGTTACTTACTCTATTGGTCAGCATTACCGTGGTTAACCCCCACGCTTACCAATCGCTGGCAGGCTTTTTATTTTATAGTAATAAATAGTATTATTTACACCTTGATTACTTTTGGTATAGTATATGGCATTATTTTTAACCAAAAAGAAAAAAATCGTTTCCACCGGCGGGTACTGAAAGTGTGGGGATACTGTATCCCCAAAAAATTCATCAAACCCTAACCATGGGGACAATTCGAGATTTGACAATTCGAGATTTGACAATTCGAGATTTGACAACTTTAAAAAAGTTGTCAAATCTTTTCCAAGGTGAGATTTGACAATTCGAGATTTGACAACTTTAAAAAAGTTGTCAAATCTTTTCCAAGGTGAGATTTGACAACTCGAGATTTGACAACTTTAAAAAGTTGTCAAATCTTTTCAAACCCTGTTATTCAGAATAAAATGAAAGATGAAATAATGAAACCTGGTTTTCCCCAAATCTGGCTCTTAGGTGCTACTTTTGAGACCGCCAACCTGGGCATCAATGCACTCGCTGAATCTAGTCTCAAATGTCTCCTAACCCATTGGCCAAATGCCGAAATTATCTTAGGTACCTACGGCGGCCAAGATACTCAAGTCGTCAGTCTATTAGGACGAGAAGTTGATTTGAAGCGCATGGGATTACAACTAGCAGGTCGAAATCCATTCAAGGCCAATCATATTTATCGGCTGATGATGTATGCCTGGCTACTCAAACTCATCCCACTACCATGGGTACGTAAGCAACTAGAAAAGAATCCGGTGTTTAAAAGGTTAATGGCAACCACATTAGTTGCCGACATTACCGGCGGCGATAGTTTTAGCGACATTTATGGCACCCGCAGATTTATGCTCAATGCCTTACCTAAGTTACTGGCCTTATGGTGTAACAAACCGTTAATTCTATTGCCCCAAACGTATGGGCCGCTCACCGGTTACTGGTCCCAAAGAATTGCCCGCTACATCTGGTCTCGAAGCAGTGTGATTTATTCCAGAGACCGTGAAGGGGTCGAATATGTCAAGCAATTATTGGGGAAGACTGCCACGTCGAAAGTCATTAAATTTAGTCCAGATGTCGCTTTTGTGTTAGACCCAGCGCAACCAGATAGTCCGTTGGTGCCAGCATTGGCACCAGTAAAAGCCCAAGGTCAAATTCTCATTGGCGTTAATGTCAGTGGTCTCATTGAAACCAGCAACTCAACCACTACTGGCACGTTTACGTTTGGTCTGAAATATAATTATCATCAATTAATGAGTGACCTTATCACCGCGTTACTCGACCTTCCAAACACCGTAGTCGTGTTAATTCCTCATGTGTATTCGCCGGTGGAAAGCGATCCTAAAGCTGGTCAGGTCGTTTACGAGCAAGTACGAAAAAATTTTCCAGCGCGAATCTTCCTGATTGAGGAGGTTTTCAATCATCAACAAATAAAATATTTGATCGGCCAATGTGATTTCTTTGTTGGTGCCCGAATGCACGCGTGTATTGCCGCTATCTCCCAATCGGTGCCCGCCATCGGTCTAGCTTATAGCCACAAGTTTCGGGGAGTATTTGAATCAGCCAAGGTGGGAGAATTGGTGATAGAATTGACCAGCAACGATGCCGCCACCATTATCGCAGGAGTCAAGCAAGCCTTTCTTGACCGAGAAACGACCGCTTCCAAGTTACGGGCGACGATACCTGCGATCCAAGCCTCGGTTTTAGGGTTATTTGCAGATTTGACCACTTTCGAAAAGTTGTCAAATCTAAAACAGCTACCGATTTGACAACTTTCGAAAAGTTGTCAAATCTAAAACAGCTACCGATTTGACAACTTTCGAAAAGTTGTCAAATCTAAGCTACCGATTTGACAACTTTCGAAAAATTGTCAAATCAAAATTGTCAAATCTAAACTAGGAGTCCTTATGTCCAATTTGATGTTGAAAAGCCAACAGCGTTTTCAAAAAGCTACCGCCACTTTTAGAATGTTACCGCACTTTATTATCTTTGGCGTAGCCCGGTGTGGCACCACCTCGTTATATAATTATTTAACCCAACATCCTAAGGTGGCTGCCGCTACGGCCAAAGAAGTGAGTTTTTTTGATTATCACTTCCACCAAGGTCGGTCCTGGTATACTAAACATTTTCCGTTGCGCCTTCACCACTACTACGACAAACAGTTGGTGACTGGGGAAGCCACTCCTTCTTATATGCACCATCCACTCGTGCCTGGCCGCATTAAAGAATGGTTGCCAACCGTAAAACTAATTTTGCTACTGCGAAATCCTGTGGATCGAGCCTATTCTCACTATTGTCAAATAGTCAATACGGGTCGTGAAACTTTGCCTTTCGATATAGCGGTACGCTTACAACTGGCCGAGCGTGAGTTTTTTAGCCAAGAGCAAGTCCTCACTAACGAAAAATATTTTCGGCGAGTCTATTACCCAGATGCTTATATTTCTAAAAGCGTCTATATTGAAAATATCAAAAGATGGTTCAATACTTTCCCTCAAGAACAAATTTTAGTGATAAAAAATGAGGAATTGGCAACGCAACCAGAAACGGTTTTCCAAACCGTTTTGCAATTTTTAGAATTGCCGACCTGGCATTTGAAAGAGTACAAAACCTATAATTACCATGGTGCTCATTTTTCCAAGGAAGGTCAATCGACCACCACCACGGCCAAATATGAAACAATGACGGCGGCACTAAGAGAACAATTAGTAGAATATTTTCAGCCATTCAATCAGCAACTTTACGAATTTCTGGGACGAGATTTGGGATGGGATAAACAATGAATCACGGTAACATGAATTCCGATACTCTAATTTCGGTAAAACATCTTTGGCGTTATTATGACCACTTTTGTGCCGTCAAAGATATTAGTTTTGAAGTCAAACGTGGTCAAATTCTGGGCTTTTTGGGCCCTAATGGCGCTGGCAAATCTACCACTATGCAAATCCTCACCGGCACCTTGGCACCTTCATTGGGAGAAGTGGCGGTGGGAGGCTATGATTTACTTGATCAGCCTCTGGCGGCTAAACAAGCATTAGGTTATTTACCAGAGCATCCTCCTTTATACCATGATATGCGGGTGGATGAATTTTTAAAATTTTGTGCTAAATTGCACCATCTGCCCTCTGCTGAAGTCACCACCGCAGTTAACCGGGTGATTGACCAATGTGGCTTGACCGGAGTACGCAAACGCCTCATTGGAAATTTATCAAAAGGCTATCAACAACGAGTGGGGATTGCTCAAGCCATTGTCCATACCCCCTCCGTCGTGATTTTAGACGAGCCGACTATCGGACTGGATCCGATTCAAATTCGTGAAATTCGTGACTTGATTCGGCAATTAGGTCAAGCACATAGCGTCATTTTATCGACTCACATTTTGTCTGAAGTGCAAGCCTTATGTAGTCAGGTCCAGATTATCAATCATGGCCAATTAGTATTGACTGACACCATTGAGGGCCTATTTTCACAAATTCAAACCACTCATTTACAAGTAGGGTTACGTCGTCCGCCAGCCATTGAACAATTAAGGCAAATTAGAGAAGTCGAAGCGGTTGAAGTGATTGATGAAACTCATTTTCGGCTTCGCCACTCGGCGGACCATAATCCAGCGGAAGAATTAGTGGAAAAATCCGTGGCTAATCAATGGGGATTGTTTGAATTAGTGCCAGAAAAACGTTCGTTAGAACAAATTTTTGTCGAGTTAACTCGCACGGAAGTCGCCGTTAACGAACCCACGATGACCACGACTTCTCCTCTTTCTGATAATCTTTCAACCGACCTGATTCTCAAGGTCAAGGAGGCAGCTTAATGTGGACCATTGCAGTACGAGAATTTCGTAGTTTCTTTTTATCACCACTGGCTTGGAGCATCTTAGGCGTTATTCAACTGATTTTTGGTTGGGTGTTTGCGATTTTATTGTATTGGTATCTCCAACCAGATATTCAAAGCCAATTGGCTAATCATCCCGAAGCACCTGGGTTAACGGATATAGTGGTGAGAAATCTATTCGAATGGATGGGAATGGTCTTATTGTTAATAGTTCCTCTGATTACTATGCGCTTGATTAGTGAGGAAAGACGCAATCGAACCTTACCTTTATTGCTCTCCTCGCCGGTCTCGCTGACCAGCATTATCCTGGGTAAATATTTAGGCGTGATGGGATTTTTTCTAGTGATGTTAGCGATGTTGATGCTGATGCCATTGTCTCTGCTGTTAGGCGGTACTTTGGATTTTGGTCAAGTGGGTGCCGGTGTATTAGGCGTGACATTGCTGATTGGTGCGTTTACGGCCATTGGCTTGTATATTTCCACACTCACGGCTCATCCTACAGTGGCTGCCATTGGTACATTCGGAGCGTTATTGATGTTATGGATGGTTGGTTGGGCCGACCAAGCGGAAGAACAAACCGGCGTGCTCACTTATTTGTCAATCACTGAACATTATCATACTTTACTGAAAGGAGTATTCAACTCTCAAGATGTCGTTTATTACGTCTTAGTGATTGTATTATTTTTGACTCTCAGTGTGCAACGATTAGAAGGGGATAGAATTTAACACTGGGGAGATTGGAACCCAGATTGGAACCCAAATTGGAACCCAGATTTGACAACTTTTTTAAAGTTGTCAAATCTAAACCCAGATTCTAAACCCAGATTGGAACTCAGATTTGACAACTTTAAAAAAGTTGTCAAATCTAAACCCAGATTGGAACCCCGATTTGACAACTTTAAAAAAGTTGTCAAATCTAACTTAAAAAAGTTGTCAAATCTTAACTGAACCAAAAATCAACATGAATTTAACTGCTCAAGCTCGTTTTCAGATTCGTCTGCAAAATGTGATTTTTATTATCTTATTACTAACCATTAGCGGCTTAATCGCTTGGTTAAGCACCCGCTATCAACTTCAGCTCGACTGGACCATGAATAATCGGCATACCCTAGCCGAAGCCAGTACCCAAATTTTGGCCAAACTCACCGCACCTATTACCATTACCGCTTATGTCGGTAAAGAAGGTGAAGTGCGTGGCGCTATTAAAGATTTAGTCGGTCGTTATCAACGACAGAAACCAGGAATCACACTGCATTTCGTGGATCCGTTTACTTCGCCCGCGGAAGTACGAGAACGTAACATACAAGAGGGCGAATTACTCATTGAGTATCAAGGTCGAACTGAACCTCTGCGACAGTTGTCAGAGCAAGAATTGAGTGCCGCTTTGCAACGCTTGGCTCGCACCGATAAGCGGCTGATCGTGTTTCTCCAAGGGCATGGGGAAAGAAATCCTACCGGCAGTTTGGACCAGGATATTAGCCAATGGTCTGAACAATTAACGAAAACCGGGTTTGAGGTTAACAGTGTGAATTTTGCCCAAGCCGCTAAATTACCGGCCGCTACCACGGTATTAGTGATTGCCAGTCCCCAAACTAAATGGTTGCCCACTGAAGTTTCTCTTATTACCGAGTATGTGGAGCAAGGAGGTAACTTACTCTGGTTGCTGGACCCCCCTGGCGATGTGCAAGGGCTCGAACCTTTAGCTAAACAGTTGGGTTTGACCGTGGAACCGGGCATGATAGTTGATCCCACTAGCCGGGTGTTTCGAATCAATAATCCTACTATCGTTTCGGTCGCTACCGACGGTTATACTGATCATCCAATCACCGCCGGCTTGGAAAATTATTTGACACTGTTTCCAGAAGCCGTCGGATTAAAAATAGAAGCTCCAGAGGGATGGGAATCCACCCCTATTCTCAAAACGCATCCTCAAGCCTGGTCCGAAACCAGTGAAATTGAAGATACCGTGCAATATAATGAAGGGCATGATATTAATGGCCCCTTGGACCTTGGCGTGGCATTAGAGCGTGAAACACGTCATGATGATCAGCAACCAGAGGAGAGTGTGAGTAAACCTAAACAGCAACGAGTGGTTATCATGGGAGATAGCGATTTTCTCTCCAATGCTCTCTTACAATATGCGGGTAATCCAGAGTTAGCAATGAAAATGATGAATTGGTTAGCTTCGGAGGATACCTTTTTGGATTTGCCAACTAAGGTAGCTTCAGACTTAGAATTACAATTATCATCACAATCCAGCATCTTTTTGGGTATGATATTTTTATTGGTCTTACCACTGAGTTTACTAAGCACGGGCTTATTGGTATGGTTACGACGGAGAAAAGCATAATGCGTACACGTTGGTTATTTAATCTGGCACTGTTTGGGGTGGTCATTATCTTAGGATTAATCGCGGTGTTTGAGCCTGGAATTAAACCGCCGGTTAAGCTACCGCCGCTCACTACTTTGTCCCCAGAGCAAGTGAAAAAAATTCGCCTGGTGCGATCCTCAGATACCGTTGAATTCGAGCGCAATGATCAAGGACAATGGCAAATAATTTCGCCCGTTAAGTTACTGGCCAATTCATACCGTCTCAAAAATTTGCTCAATTTTTTAGAGGAGCAAGATTATAAAAAATTGGCCGCCAACGAGTTGAAATTGTCTGAAATTAAACTGGCACCACCATTGGTGCAAATAACTTTTGACCAACTCACAGTGGCCTTCGGTGATACTTCACCGCTAAATGATGGTAAACGTTATCTGCAATTGAGTAATCAACCGGAGTCGGTATGGGTAGTGCGTGATAACATTTATTGGTCATTAACCGATGCCGTTTGGTCATTTGTCAATTTATCTCCTTTGGAAGAATCGATTAAACTCCAGGAATTACAACTACCAGATTATCATCTCATTTTAAAAGCCGGCACTTGGACTTTGGCCCAACCAGCACCGGCAACGATTAATAGTAGCACGGATGCTTTAAATACTTTAATCGATAATTGGCGGCATTTGCAGGCGATTGACGTGGCCAACTATGACGAGAGTTTACCGACGACCGGTGAAGTCACGATGACGTTAGAAGGACAATCTGCGCCGCTGAAATTTTTGATTCAAGCAACGACACCAGATTTAATTTTGGCACGTCCTGATAAGTCGGTGCGGTATAAAATTCCAGCATATCAAGTGGAAGATTTGCTACAGTTACCCAATAAATCATTGCCCAAAGATGAGATGGGGACACCAACTACGCAAGAGAATGATACTGTGGAGATAGAGGAATAATAAATTCACCTTACGTACCACCACTCCCTCCTTACCAAGGGAGGTGGTTGAGTTAAATTAGGTAGTCCTGCATTCAGTAGTAATAATCGTCGCCAGTTTTTAAAATTTGTGAGTCCTAACTACTCTGTGTGCAACACCTATTTTAGTGAGGTTATAGGAGTCATGAGATTCTCGTAAAACTATTTAGAATGTTGGAGTAGAGGCTTTAGCCGCAATGCCATTAAGTTAAGC
>DZAL01000298.1 GCA_022729575.1 Thiomargarita sp. | reverse complement strand
CGTCCCTTTCCCGCAACGCTGGCGCGTTGCTCACGGCATTCCCACGCTGGCGCGTTGCTCACGGCATTCCCACACTGGCGCGTGGGAACGAGAAAAAGGAGGGGTTGGGGTGGTTGTCTTTCTCCCCTCCTTACCAAGGAGGGGTTGGGGGTGGTTGTCTTGCTCCCCTCCTTACCAAGGGGTGGTTGTCTTACTCCCCTCCTTACCAAGGAGGGGTTGGGGGTGGTTGTCTTGCTCCCCTCCTTACCAAGGAGGGGTTGGGGGTGGTTGTCTTACCCCCCTCCTTACCAAGGAGGGGTTGGGGGTGGTTGTCTTACTTCCCTCCTTACCAAGGAGGGGTTGGGGGTGGTTGTCTTGCTCCCCTCCTTACCAAGGAGGGGTTGGGGGTGGTTGTCTTACCCCCCTCCTTACCAAGGAGGGGTTGGGGGTGGTTGTCTTACTCCCCTCCTTACCAAAGAGGGGTTGGGGGTGGTTGTCTTGCTCCCCTCCTTACCAAGGAGGGGTTGGGGGTGGTTGTCTTACTCCCCTCCTTACCAAAGAGGGGTTGGGGGTGGTTGAGAAACTTTACCTTAACTTAATGGCATTAGGGTCAGAGGTGACGGCACTGGCATCTCACTACCCCATCGTGATTAAATTAAAGTTTCTCCTCTACCAACGGAAATTGACATTTCCGCCAAGATAATTTAGGATGTTGGGAACAAAAATTAGAAGGTACGAAAGGTAGGACTGGCGTGATTTCACCGCCCACCACATCATTAGAAATCAAGATTTCGACCCGACGATTCTGTTGTCGTCCATTCTTAGTCGCGTTACTGGCAATAGGCTGAGTTTCACCATAACTTTTAGCCACCAATCGCGCTGGAGCCACTCCCTTCGCGATCAACGTGGTCCTAACCGTTTTAGCCCGTCGCTCCGACAATTGTTGATTATAAGCCACCTCACCGGTGCTATCAGCATGTCCTTCGATATAAACTAACCGCGAACTATTTTGCTGAATTAATTCCACAAACTCACCTATTTTGCGAACACCCTCGGCGCGTAAATTCGCTTTATCCACCTCGAAAAAAATGGCATCCACCGTGAGTCGTAAACCGCGGTCAGTCATAGTCCCTATCCCCTTCGCTGTCAATTCCCCTCCTGATTGCAGAGGCACCATGGTTAATGGCGGTGGTGTGTATTCTAAAGGCAAATAATGACAAGCCGCTGTCAATCCAACGACTAAACATAACGTGATAGTCTTGATAAATTCAACCAAAATAAATGATTTCATAAACTACTCGATATTAGTAAAATTGTAAGATTTTATGTTACACCTTAGTATCCTCGGCCAAAAAAAGATAGGATGGCAAAATGATATTTTACCACTGTGGCATTATAATTGCTGAAAACCTTGATTAATCATAGACAACTTAAGGAAATACATTTAGGTTATGCGACCAACTATTTTAAAAATTATCTGTATCGTGGTATTATTAACCATCGGCGTTGCCTGGCTGGTGAACCACAATTATTTTAAACCAGAAAAAGAACCTATTCACGTTGCTTTTGCAGGCCCGATGTCAGGTGAAGGGGCAATGGCTGGAAAACTAATGACCCAGGCTATTCAATTATATTTAGACACTATCAATAAAAACGGTGGTGTACATGGTCGAAAAATTATTTTTGATATTTTTGATGATCGTAATCATACCAAAGAAGCCAAAACCAAAGCCATAGAAATTGTTAGAAAAAATCAAGCCGTCGCCGTTATTGGTCACTGGTATAGTTCAACCTCTATCAGTGCAGGGGAAATTTATAAAAAATATGGTATTCCTGCGATCACGCCTGGCTCTACCAATATTAATGTCACTAAAAATAATCCATGGTATTTTAGAAATATTTTCAATGCCAATGCCTCCGGACAATTTTTAGCTAACTACGTTAAACAAGTGCTACAACAAAACACGGTTAGCATCATCCACGAAAGTGATGCCTACGGTGCTTATCTCGCTCAAGTCTTTGCCGAAGCCTGTCAGAAACAGGGCATGACTGTCAATTATCAATGGCAGTTTGATAATAACGCTCGCCGCTTAGACTATCAATTTGACAAAATTGTCGAAGAATTACAAAAAAAATCTGATGCGGGAGTCATTTTCTTGGCCGTGCAAGCCAGTGAAGGAATTAAAATAGTCAAATTAATCAAAGATGCCAGCATTCCCAATATTCTCATCAGCGAAACCAGTTTTTCGGAACAAACTTTTATTCATGGTTTTGATGAATTTCCTAGGGAGCAAGCCAATCCTGGCTTTTACACTAACGATATTTATGTCGCTACCCCATTGATTTTTGACACCGCCAATGAGCAAGCCCAACAATTCCGGGAAGCCTACCAAGCCAAATACCATGAAGAGCCGGATTGGTCGGCCGCTTATGCTTACGATACGGTCATGTTACTGGTAGAAGCCATGAAGCAAACCAAGGTGCAAGGACTTCCGTCAACCTTAGCGGTGGACCGAGAGAATATTCGAAATTTCTTAGCTGGCCGGACCGATGTGAATGAAGCGATTGTCGGAGTTACCGGGTTCAATTATTTCGATAGTAATCGAGATGCGCTAAAACCAATTTCGATTGGCGTGTATAAACATAAAAATATTATCTCAGCCTTGACTCAACTGCAACTGATTAACCAGCACGATAAAATTTTGAATCTGGAAAAAGGATTCGAAAAGGACCAGGTATTGTACATCGATGACAAGTACATGTACAAAACCAATGTCGTCTATGCCGGAGTCAAACTCAATGAAGTGACTGAGCTGGACTTGGATAAATTCACTTACCTGTTGGACTTTGACCTCTGGTTTCGCTTTCAAGGTCACGATATTAATCCGGAAAACATCGATTTTCTAAATGCCGCGGAACCGATCGTACTAGGATCACCCATAGTGGATGAAGAAATCGAAAAAATTACCTACCGCGTCTATCGAGTCAAAGGTCGGTTTAAGGCCGACTTTTTGCCCAATTTTCACACGTTTAAACAACATGTATTGGGACTCAGTTTTCGCCACCGTGATTTTAATCGTAACCATCTGATTTATGTCACTGATTTTCTAGGTATGGGACTGACTAAAGGACAATCGCTAATAGAAAAAGTGAAAACCGCTAAAGTTCTCAGTCCCGTCTATAATTGGGGTATTCAGGAAGCCTGGGTGTTTCAAGACACACAAAAAGAAGATTCACTAGGCAATCCTAAATATTTGAATGTGCATGATGGCATTGTAGAATATTCACGCTTCAATGTCGGCATTCTCATCAAAAAAGAAGAATTTTCCATCCTGAATATGATTTCAGTGCTCTTCATGGAAAAACTGTTTATATTCAGTAGCGTCGGCTTAATTTTCTTGACGATTTTAATTCATCATCCCAAATTTCAAACCACGACCAAACTATTATGGGTAGTGCGGGTCTTGTTTGCATTTTTATGGCTATTTGCGGGGGAAGCAGTCTTAATTGATTGGTTAGCGGAAAAAACCAGCAATTCGGTCTTAGAAGGACTGATTAAAGTTTTTAACGCCCTGTGGTGGATTATTTTGGCCCATTTAATCAACCGGGCCCTGGAAAGTTTTATCTGGACACCGTTGGAAGAGAAAACCGGGCGCTTAATTCCCAATATCGTGCGTCGCTTTGTCTCCTTCTTAATCTACCTCCTGGCCTTTTTTGCCATCGTCGCCTTTGTCTATGAACGTGCGCTCACTAGCTTGTTAGCCACTTCTGGAGTCATTGCCATGATTATTGGTTTAGCCATTCAAATCAATATTTCTAACATTTTCTCCGGCATTGCGTTGAATATCGAACGTCCCTTACGAGTCGGTGATTGGGTCAAAATTGGTGACTTTGAAGAAGGCAAAGTTTTAGATATTAACTGGCGAGCGACCCGTCTCCACATGCGCGATGGCTCCACGTTTAGCATTCCCAATAGCCTGGCTTCGGAAACGACCATTCGTAATTACTCCTTCCCAGAGCAATATTTTTGGTTATGGCCAACTGTATACGTTGACTCGATTCATCCACCAGAGCGAGTAGAAAAAATTTTACTGGATGCGGTTTTATCAGTCAAAGGCATTGTCAAAGACCCTAAACCGATGATTATCTTTGAAGGCATCAATGAATGGGCCGCCGCTTATTGGGTAGTGGTGTGTGCGGATGACTACGACAATAAACCACTTATTTTACAAGAAGTTTGGAAACGGATTTGGATTCATTTAAATCGCGCCGGTATCAATCCCGCGGTACAACAACACAAGATTCATATCTTTCGTGGCGTGAAGGAAAGAGGAGAAGAAGCGGCTCAACGCTTGACCTTATTACAAGAAATTGACATCTTCCAACCATTTTCGGAAAAAGCCAAGTTGTATTTAAGTAAACGCATGCGGTCTCTTCACGTATCGGCGGGTCAAACTATCGTGCATCAAGGTGAAGCCGGCGATTCTCTCTTTATCATTGTTGAAGGCACCGTCAGCGTTCAAATTATTAAAGGGGGTGACCAAAAAATTATTGAAGTGGCCCGACTCGGTGCCGGCAACTTTTTTGGCGAGATGGCATTACTCACTGGTCAAGAGCGCACCGCCACCATCGTGGCATTAAATGAAACTATCTTGTTTGAAATTATCAAAGCGGACATCTTACCCTTGTTGCAACGACAACCAGAAGTGTCGAAGATGATCAGTAAAGTGTTAACCGAGCGTCAACTCATGACCAAAACCAAAATGGGCAATTTATCTCAAGACTCACAAGTGGAAAGAGATGTTATTTACAAACGGTTGTTACGAGGTATTCGCGATTTCTTTGGATTGGGTAATACTTCCGAAGAGACTAACAACCAGGTTAAAGCACTGAAGCAAACTTAACAGAGTGAAATCTCGTTACTCCTCATCTCTCACCCTGGGAGAGAGGTGGATGGCCAACTTAAGAAGAAACCTTGGAGTAGAGGCTTTAGCCGGAAGCGGCAAAAAGAAACCTTGGAGTAGAGGCTTTAGCCGGAAGTTGCTCCGACGACGTTTAATGGGGTGCCGACCCCCCACCGGCTAAAGCCTCACTGCCATTAAATTAAGCTAAGGTTACGGCGTTGGAGTCCAAAGCTTCAGCTTTGGAAACGCCGTC
>DZAL01000101.1 GCA_022729575.1 Thiomargarita sp. | reverse complement strand
AATCAACAGTCAACTCCATTTCACGAATGATTGGGAGGAAAGACCAGAGAACTTCTCCCCATCCATCCTCCTCCCCAACCGTCAATCAATCGTTATCTCCAACGGTTGTGCATTCACCACCACCGTGCCATCCGAGAGACGATAGCCAAAATACACTTTAATATAACCGTTCAAAGTGTATAAATAAAGCCCGTATAAGTTTTCGTTTTCGTCAGCGAACTTCAACAGGTTCAGGTTTAGTCACTACGCTGGCTATCCCGACCGTGGGTTTAGACACGGTTAAGTCTCGCCTGGATAAAAGTCCTCATCTAAGATTTGTTCTAAGGTATAAGGACACACTTTAGGAAAGGTCGAATCAGGCAAACCCGTCTCAGCGGCGGCACGTTTAATCGCACCATGATAAGATTCCGTAACCTTTTCAGCCATTTTAGCTTTTAAACTCGGACTGGTTTTCAGCAATTGCCAAAGTCTTTCGCGTTGTTCCACTATCGTGCCTTTCCAACGGCCCGAACGGTGGCTAGGTTGAAATTGCCATTTCAGTAGGTGCATCAGTAAGACGCGCAGACGATTGAGGAGTTGGTGATGTTGGCTTATCCCCATACTTTCCAGTTCCTCCACGAGGTTGTGTACATCCAGTTCGGCCAGTCGACCTTGTTGTAGCAGTCCCACCTGCTGTTGAAGCCAGACTAGAAAATCTTGTTGATAGATAGTTGCTGCATAGTTCATAAATGTCTCTCCTCTCACTTAGGGTTAGGTTAGGAGTCATTATCCTCTTCATCCGCTTCGCAAGATGGACCAGCTTATCTCCCACCTCTCCGCCAGTCCATCTTCCTCTCCTTCTTTACTTTTTCTCCACCGTCCCCCCCTTCTCTCGTTTCACGTCCTTCCCTAACGCCACACATTTCAACACACTGCCCGTCTTCACTTTCACGTTTTCCAACAACGCGGGCTTCTGACAATCGCCTTCAATTTTTCCAGCCAAAATGCCGCCTGTTACGGTCGCACCGGCGGCTAATTTGACTTCTTGAATCTTGCCACCGACGCGACTGTTAATTGACCATCTTTTCGCTCAACGTTCGGGACAAATTTTGTTCCAAACGGGGTTATGTCTCAGGAATCCATAATGGTATGGTTTGGCGGCCAAAGCGACGATAAATTTGAAAATCATGGTCTAAGGTTAAGACGACCATTTTCGGATACAATTCTGTCATCCTCACCAGACAAGCATCTGCAAAGGACATCGGGACATTGGTGTATTTCAACATCATCTTTTCAATCACTTGTTTTTCCTCTTCCAAATGAAAAGGTATCCGGATAAAACCGCGTGTCACCATGGAAAGCACTCCTGAAGGAGTCAAGCCACGTTGGTATAATAAAAAACAGGCTTCAGAAATGACGGCTTCGCAAGAGAAAATCGGTGAAGGTGCTTTCGCTAACAGTGGCGTAACCCAAGTGTGGTAAGCATCTCGACGATTGAGGGCGGCCACCATGGAACCTGTGTCAATGATTACGGAAGGGGAATTATTGGCCATAATCTTTCATATAGGTCGGGTTAGTAGAAAGGTCGGCGGGGCCTTCTAAACTGCCAATATATTCTTTGGCAACTTCCAAAAAAGAGGGCAGCGGGGTTGGCAACTCCGCCAGTTCGCGGTTGAATTGGAGGCGTCTCAAGACCGCTATCATCTCGTCAATGTCCGTAAAATCTGGCAAGTTTAACAGTGCAGTTACCGCGGTTTGTTTTAAAGTGTCCATGACCTTTTCCTTGATACAGTTAAGATAATTTTAAGTTTAGCAGGTGCTATGATTCCAGTCAAGTTCAAGCGCAAAAAAAACCTTGACAGTTTTAAAAAACCGTCAAGGCTTAATCAACAGTCAACTCCATTTCACGAATGATTGGGAGGAAAGACCAGAGAACTTCCACCATCCTTCCCCCAACCCTCAATCAATCGTTATCTCAATTGGTTACACATTCACTCCCAGCATTCCATTGGGGAGGCGGTAGCCAAAATAGACTTGGGGATGAACCAGACCAGACTAGATAAACATTTTTTCAATCTATCCATTCAGCCCCTTGCCACTTATGTTCTCGATAGCCCGCTACAATAAAATCAAATACTTCGTCAAAACAAGTGACATGAGTTTTATATCTGGGAACTTTCCCATTAGCATGAAGATGGCATTCTTCGTGAAGCAGAGGTTTAGCGTGTGGAGGGTCACGGTCATAACGAAAGTAAAACGTTTTATTCTGATGGGAACGTTCATAATGATAGGTATAAAAAGGACGTTCAATCGGACCCGTTTTATCAATGAGGATTCGTTCCTCGAACCTCAATCTGGCACCGTCTCTAAATCGTAAGGGAGTAGCGTAAATGCGGCCAGCTTTTTGGTTTTCGGCTAACATCTTAATGGCACGACCATCAACCACTAATTGGCTGGTAATCACTTTACTCAGTATGTCACTGTAATAGTCGTTGAGGCCCTGAAAAGATAAGATAGACATCGTTTTTCTGGAGACCCAGTGGGTGGTCAAAATTAATTATATTCCGATTTTCCCAAAACTCCGTGAACCTCAAAGACTTAGGAAAATCGGTGGAAGGTTCATTAGGTGGATAACACTGCCGTGGCTTACCTCATCGGGCAAAGCATTCTTTATAAGCATCCAGTAATGACCACCAGTGCATCGTCTCAAAACTATCCGGCGCATCCCGGCGTTTCATCATTTCCAAAAAGGTTGCCGAACTCATGCCAAACTGTTTTTCATAATGTCTAATTTCTTCCTCAACATCCTCGCGCAACACGAGGGCTTGGGCATAGGCAATCTCAAAATCGATATTCTCCTGTGGAGTGGTATCGGTAATGCCGTGTTTGGCAGCTTGGTGGAACCACCAGGCGGCTTTCTCAAAATCTTGGCGGATTCCTTGACCTTTGGCATATTTCACGCCTAAGTCATATTGTGCGCGGGCCTCCCCGTGTTCCGCAAGTTGTCTTAAGTGAGTTAATTCCATAGTATTCTTTCTCCTCAACCAGAGTTAGCTGGAAATTGTAACAATTATTGTCAGATGAATATTTAAGCCAATGTGAACAGAATTTCACAAATGATTGGGAGGAAAGACCAGAGAACTTCCACCCTCCTTCCCCCTCCCCAACCCTCAATCAATCGTTATTTCAATCGGTTGCGCATTCACCACCAGCGTTCCATCGGGGAGACGATAGCCAAAATAGACTTTGAGATGACTAGGGGCCACGAATTGTCCTTGGTACATGGTAAAGGGTGGTAGGTGTGGAGTGGAACAGTGTTTAGTTGCCTACCCTACATGGCTTAATTAAGGTTAAGGTTCAGAATATCGCCGCTTTGGTTGACTATCATGGTACAAAGTTTCTGCAATTGACACAATTAGTTGTTCCATTTTAGAGTCCTTAAACTTTACCCCTTCTCCTTTATTAAGTACCATTTCTAACGATTTAGTGTCTCTCATCTTAGAAAACCATACCCTAGCATGGTTTATGGCGTTTTCGCCCATGCTGAGAGATGCCCAACGCATGAGAACTTCTGTCGCTTCAGGTCGGCCCATACTCGCCAAGGCATTGCCCGTAATGGTGCTCATGTCATCCAACCCATTCTCGACACTTTTCAAAAAACGCATTTCTAAAGGATAGATGCCTTCTGGATTTCTCAATTCCGTTAAAGCTTCACTGATGGTTGTCTTTATGTTGATGTCATTCTCATTTTCCAAGGACTGCATGAGTAATTCGGTACTTTCAGCAGTGCCCACTGTACTTAGTCCAGAGGCAAGAGATTTAATTGTTCTAAGCTCTTTGTGATTAGTGGAAAAATAGTATTCTTCCCATGCCTTCCTGAGTGTGGGAAAAAACACTATTGGCGGATAAACATTAGTCAGAAGTGCTATTTTGCCCACGTCAGCTATACCTTGTAACGCATTATTCCTGGTTTGAGTATCAAATTGGTTGTTTTTAGAAATCTCAATTAACCCATTCAATGCCTCAGGAGAACCTATGTCTCCTAGAAGTTCAACTAGATATTGCTTGAAGGTACTGGGTAAATCTTCATGGTAAACGCCTTCAATGATGGTTCTGGTAGCATCTTCGTTGCCATATCTAGCGTCAGTAATCAGTTTATTTTGGGCGATTCCTAACCAGAAGTTATCCGCATTCTTAATTGCGTCAATAAGAACTGAGACGGCCACCGAGTAAGGTTGTTGAGCCATCCATTGATTCGCCTCCTGTCGTTGGGAAGAATCAAATTGTTTCTTGGCAGTAGCGTAGTCATTAGGCGGTGACTCGGTTGCTTTGGGTGAGTTGTCAGCCTTTGGGGTCTCCTCAGTAATTTCTCTGTTATCCTCTATGCTAGGAATGCGTTGAGGAGATGTTAGAGATGGTGGATTGCCAATAGGTTTGGAAATATTTGTAGGAGAATCAGGAGGAAGAGAATTTGGTGATGGTTTCTCCTCTTTAACAAGTTGGGATGGCCACCATAGGTAAATGCTACCGATGGTCAATGAGACGATTAGTACGACTAAAATGGGGTAAAGTTTCTTGTTTAGCATATTTCAAGGCATTCATTTGTAATTACAGGCAAGGTGTGGTACCGAATTTAAGGCAAGGTGGAGTACCGAATTTATTCCGCCCATGCAACTTCTAACGGAATAAATTCTGTACACCGCGTCCTCGCCTTGCCGTTTTATCAGCGTTAACGATCTAGTTGGTAGCAACGACTGGTCAATCAATTTAACCTATTGTCCCGATGACAATTTATCCAACATGGTTCTAATGCTGTAGAGTTGACCCGTTTCCTTCGTGTGAAGAACCCCGTAAACACGAGAACTCCAAACTCCTTCAGAAATAGAAGAAGGTAACCCCGGAACGGCATCTAGTCGCTGCGATATTTCAGGGACGATTCCATCACCTACACCACCTGCCCATACCAATAATTCATCATTCCATCCCAGAGTAGGAAACTGGTCAAGTACAGTTTCTGGTGGCAAATTTGCCTTGACGTAAGTGATAAGTGCCGGCAATTGGATTGTTAGATTCACTACCTCCTGCCCATAATTTTGGGCTTCCGCAGGTAATTTGCCAAAAAGAGATGACCCAGTATCACCTACGGATTGTTTAATGCCTTCAAATTCCCGTACTAGAGGTTCAAGGAAAGTCATTTTTAGAATGTTGAATCCATTGAGTTCACCCAATGGAAGGCCAACCGACACAATTTGACCATACAAGATTTTTCTTTCTCCATTCCGTTCTGGTAAATCCTTTGCACCGTCATTCAGGTCCCAGGTGGCCTTGGAAACGTCATCACGAACTGGGTGCCCTGTGGCATCAAACGACGACGCTAAATAGCTTGTTGATGGCGACCACGCAAATCTTGCCTGTCCTTTAATGTCGTCCGCGTAATTGAACAGTTGAGTTAGGGCATTGGAGATATAGCCGTCCACCTCCGATGGTACCCAGTCAAGGTCTATGTTGATGTCGGGTACGTCTTCAAGCACACCAAACTTTAAGTTGTTGTCATCAAGGAAACGTTTAATTCTCCCGAATGGACTACCCTGATGAGGGGTTCCAATAGTCAACAACGCCTTAACAGGAGCTTCTTCAGGTTTAAATAGATCTCGCGACTGCAAATATGCCCTAGCCGCTAGTCCACCGCGACTGTGTCCAACCAAAACGATTGAGGCTGGCTTGGGATTGCCATGTTTCATAATCAGATCAATGACATCTTTAACCTGGTAGGCCAAATCTCGGTAGGTGGAACCATCACCATGCTTATAAACAATTCCGTCATCAGCAATTCTTGGTACAAATAAGATTCTATAACAGAAGAACTCTTTTTCTCCTGTCAAGATAGAAGAACGGGATTTTTGGGTACTCTTTGGACCTCCTGTTATGCTGAATTCATTAATGTCGAGACATTTCCCACCAAATAACTCAAACACACCACCAACCAAGTCATTCCAAGTTTCCGGACCAGAATTTAGCCCATGCAAAAGCAGATAAACCACGGGTTCTTCGAGTGGTGTAGCACTGCCTTCAGTATTGCCCGTATCACCAGTGATAGGGATGTCACCCACAGTTGATTCGTCCCCAACATTACTGACAGTTCCTGTGCTGACAGTGATGTGGTATTGGTCTCGGTTGTAGAAGGAACTATTAGGAAGAGAAACCTCGAGGTAATAATCTCCTGCCATCAATTCTTTTGTGGCAGAATGATTAGATTGAAGTTCTCCTTTAAGGGAAAAGGAGAGTAAACCATTAGAAAAGTCACCCCCTTGGTACAACGTGACCTCCCAATATTCCACATTTGACGTGCGAGGATTATCTTGTGCCAATACAAGGGTAATGTTCTCCATCGTGGATAAAGTGAACTTATGGAAGTCCCTATCGTCACTTGAGGACAGATTACCAGTGTATGGTTGGTTTAAAGAGACAATAGGAGTTGCCGTCTCTACGTTATTATTAGGACTTTTCTCATAAAAGTCACTTGCCTCAAAGGCTACCGTCAAGTGGTATTGTCCAGAATCCCAAAGTCCCCCCAGCGATAAAACTTTGAGATAATAATCACCAGCCGCTAGACCCTCTTGGATAGAGGCAAAATGAACATCTTGATCCATCTGTAAATCATGTAAAGAAGTGGAAGTATTCCCACTTAGGTACAAATGGATCACCATTTTTCCTCCTGGACTATTCAAGGTAACGGTAACATTTCCATCGCTGGGTAATGTGATTTTATAGAAATCTTTGTCAGAACTGTTGTGTAAATTACCAGTGTACTCTTGATTCAGACCCATTGGAGTGGCATTTTCTTCCTTGTCATTGGGACTTTTCTCATAAAAGTCACTGGCTTCAAAGTTTACCATCAGTTGGTATTGTTCGAGATCAGCACCGGTCCCCGTTTTATTGATTTTGAAATAATAAGTGCCTGCTGGTAAACCTTCTTGGACATAGGTGGATTGGGAAGTGTTTTGCAGACGAAGTTCATGTAAATCGTTTTTCAAATCACCCACCTGATATATGTACCCCACGAGTTCATATTTTGAGGAAGCATTATCATGCTTCAAAGTGACAGTCACATTCCCAGCCGTGTGCAATGTGAATGTATAGTAATCTGTGTTGTCATTCTTCTCAAAAACACCACTGACCTCTTGGTCAAGGTTGACCAAATAGGCACCACCAGCACTATCATCTGCTTCAGCACAAATGCCATGGTTTGAAACCATAAGCAGAAAAGGGAAAAGCATGGCCAACAATGGCGCAACTCGTCCATGCCAACAAAACTGCCAACGGCGTAGAGGATGTTGTAACTGTCGGTCAGCGGGGCCAGTTTGATAGGCAGGCAAGTGCGTGTTGCATCGCACAAGAGGGTAGATAGCCTTCTTAAAAAAGGTGGCTAATAAAAGGCCAATTGAGAGCATAGCCTTTGGAATCAAAGGCTTACTTGTCGTTTTGTGTGGTAAATATTTGTATTTCATTGTATTTCTCCTCAGTTTATGGTTGATAAAGCCTCTAGCAGAAGGCATTAATTATTACGAGTTGTATATGACAACAGTTCGGACCGTTTTTGTGGACCTCCACCCAAGCACTGTAACAGCTTGAGTTGATGCCATCCAATTAAATACCACAGATGCTTCCTGCCAGCCATAGTTCAATTTAATTCAGTTTGGTGAAATCAACAGGTTGTCATGTCTCATTTAACCTAATTAAAAACGGTCCGAACTATTGCTTAGTGGTCGAAAACTACAATACGCTGGACTAGAAGCGGAAGCCGGTGACGTTGCTATAAAGGAAAGACTCTATGTTCTCGGTCCAATAAAACCAGAAAAAATGCCGCTTGCACTTGGAAACCAGGCACTCTGATTTTCTGGTTAACCCGTAACTCAAAAACAGAGAGGTCTTCAGAAAGAATTTGCTAAATCCTTTCCAGGTATGATTTACCACTTTTCATATCTTTGATCTCATAAGGAGTATAACCAAGCGCACCTTTACTTTTCCCCTTCCCTCCCGATTTGTATACACTATCCCAAGTATGCTGTTTTAAGAGATTGAGAAATTTTGAAAATTGACTCAGTTCTTCCTTTTCCCAATTGGAAAAACATTCCCAATCACTTTGAAAATACTTTAAAACGACATAAGGATTTTTACCGGGTATAGAATCACGTATTCCATCTTCCTTTATAGGAATAGAAAAAGCGGTCTTCTCCAAATCCGAATAAAAAGGTTTAGCACGTTTGGCCTCTTCCTTGATTTTTTCGGAGGGAATTTTGGTTTTCACGTAAATCCTCGGCATATTTTTCCAAGAAATATTGCTTAATTTTTGCCTTAGACATGATGTTTGTGCAACGTACTTCTGGTTCACATTCACCGCGTGCCTCAATCCAAAGTTTATCGGTATGTGTCATCTCCTCCAATCTTCTGGCTGAAATATCACCATAAACCTCAAAAACTTGTTCTAACACATCCATAATGTCTTCAGAAAATTTGGGTATAGCATTTTCAGATGGAATGGGTAATGGATTCCACCCAAAAGACCTGAAATGCTGAAAGACTTCCGGCACAACTGGACCATGCGACCAGGCCTGGATTGGTTCTTCAAACAGTTCTTTATTTAAAAGAACCTGAATCCAGGCCTCAGCATAGTAAAGAAGTTTTTGAATTTTCAAATGCGTTGTCAAATCGCCAAATTCTGCGGTTTTCGCAATAAACCAATTGGCTACTTCAATCGCTTTATATGTCATAATGCGCCCTAGTAACTTAGAATAGATACTCCCTAACAACAATGCCATTGCAGCCAAAGCCGAACTTATTGATATGATTGATGCGTTGTTTTGCAGTATTTATTCTGTCAACTTAATAAAATAGGATAAGGGTTCATGGTCAAAAATGCAAGAGGGTGGCATCAAAAAAAAGTTAGGGGGTAACGTTGTCGTTGAGAGAATTTAATAAAATCAAGTGGTTGTGATGGGGGTGGGGGATTTCACTTATAATCTCTCTGTGTTAGAATTTGCTAAATGAAGTCCAACATGAAACCCGCATCAATTTTTAGACTCCCAAACTCTAAGGAATCTTCAACCACTCCTCAGCCCGTGCTAACCCCGCATCTAGCGTCTAAAGAGAATTTGCCCCATGATTCTTAGCTATCGCCAAAGGTAGCGCATCACCTGCACGTCACTGAGTTTTCATAGACACACCGTTTTGAGTTTTTGAACAGGTACGGGTAGTTTCAAGAGTAAGAAACCCTCCGCGTTGATTTTGGAACGTAAAGTTATTGTTTGCATTGAAGTTTTATCCAGTTAAAGGTGTTTTTGAATATGTCTATTGGAGTCCAAAACATGTTTTGGACTCCGTGGTTGTCTAAAGACTCTCAGTTTTATGCAAGTCTAAAAACATCAAAGGATGTTTGCTGTGTTGATTTTGAGGAGTGTTTAGCAACGTAAATCCTTCCTTCTGGTAAAAACGAATGGCATTTAGTTTGGCCTCTACAATCAGAAAACGACAGCCTACAACGGGCATAATTTTATCTTTAACCAGGCAAATACTGGCATCAACCATCTGAGTCCTATATCCGCAACCTTGTAAACGTTTATCCACCGCCAGTCGGGCTATCTTAACCGCGGCAAACGTTTTGTATAAATGGGCCGTGGTCGGAAGTGTGGTTTGAAGATGGTTATCGGTTAACGTCACCTCACTACACATCAAAGTCATATATCCTCAGACTTTAGGCGTGGGAGATTCTTCTACCAACACGTAGGTTTTCGCGATGTTCTGTTGATGAAAATCCAATGCCTGTTTCTGTAGGAAAGACTTTAATGGCCAAAAAGATTCGTCACCTAGTGATAGCCCTCTGACTCTATCACCAGGCTGGATTTGACGAAAATTGAGTACGGGAGATGGGTTTGTCATGGTTTGGGACGTGGATAGAGAGTGACATAACCTTTTTCGTCAAATTCTTTGAGAAGCATTCGCCCGCGTTCAAGGGCTTCTTTCGCCGCTTTTTTCGGTCTGCCATACTTGACCTGTCTTCTAAATTTCTCGGCATCTTCACCGGTTAGGTGGACACCGCCGAAAGTGGAAGTTTTAATTGCCATTGGAGTCTCCTGTTAATAATTCAGTTGAATGGGATTGGGTTTAGTCTTTGAACAACATTATAGATATTCAAGGAATGACCAGATTAAACTTTAAAAATCATTCGGTCAATCTTAATTCATCTATTGAATCCTGTTCGATTTTTATCACAGCAGACACGGTAGCCCGGGGCAAGTCGTGAGTGTCAAAGATTGTATGAAACTAAAAAAGAATTGTCAAAGAGTTTTGGCTTTGGTTCAAAGCGACGCTTTGGATTCCTGGCACCTTGAATCTCGCCATGACGTTCCGTTGGTGAGGGAATCCAAACCATCGGTGATGCCAACCACTCTTCTACTTGTTGCCAAGCCGCTTCTATGGGCAACGGTTGAGTCGCTAATTTCGGAGGAGTAATCAAACGCACCAAAGCCAGTAAAGTCACCCAACTTAATCCCACGAGACGTTCCTGTAACTGTCTTTCTAACCACCGTTTGGCCGAGATGTTGAGGATAGTAGAAAACCTGACAGGTCTGTTAGACCTGTCAGGTTTGACGGGCTTATTTTCTATCTAACTCGGCTACCGGGTTATGTGGTACTTTCGCTAATACCGCCCGATAAGCCGTTATATCAGCACGTTTCGCCCGTTCTTCAATCAAGGTATTATCCACTGTTGAGAACTGTTCTTCCAGGGCCTTAACTAGCAATCGATTAAGCGAAACTTGTTGTTGAAACGCTTGTTGTTTCGCACGTTCCAATAAATATTCTGGTAATTCTAAGACATATTCACTCATGTTCAAGACTCCTTTAGCTTCTCATCAAACTCTCTGGGTGACCAGAGGGACAACTTAAATGAGTTGGCCGCGTTTAAAAAATCTTTTCGGTTGAAAGTCACAATGGCATTGGCTTGGCCATTCAGCGCCAACTCCAAGACCATTTCATCTTTGGGGTCAGGTAACTGGGGTCGCCAGGTATAGGCCATTCTACTAATAGTTTTGGCACAGGAACATACAACATCTAAAATGGTGTCTATCTCACTGGTCGTTAAACCACTGATACGTAAATGTTCCTCCCGTTTCAGGACCGCTTCATATTCTAACAACAGTGGTACCGACAGCAATAAGGTGAAGCGTCTTTCTGGGAGGAGGTTTAACAATTCAAAAGAAACACCCTCTCGACTACGCAAGCCAGCTACTAAGTACTGAAGCAAAAATTTTCTCCTATTTTCTTTCGCCCCTCTCCCTCTGGGAGAGGGGTCGGGGGTGAGGGAAAATACCGCCGAATTCATGCTTCAGAACTTAATATGTTGGTATCTAAGACGACGCGCAGGTTATTCATGATATTGGAAATGGTTTCGGTTTCTTAAAATTTTACAAATCATTCGGTCAATCTTACTAATCCATTGACACCTATTCAGGTTATTATCCTGACTGACGTGGTAGCTGGTGTCAAGTCGTGAGTGTCAAAGATTATATGAAGCTAACCAAGAATTGTCAAAGAATCTTGGCTTTGGTTCAAAGCTACGCTTTGGACTCCTGGGTTTCAGATACTAAAAAACACCCGATAATCCACCTCCAGCACCTTCGCCAATTGTTTCGCCACCTGTTTATCCACCGCACGTTTTCCCTGTTCGATTTCTGACCGATGTCGTTGCGAAATCCCAGTCAAATGGCTAAGTTGCCGTTGCGTCAAATTCGCCAGACGACGAGTTTCCTTTAAAGTAATTCCAACAATTTCTTCGTCCGTGTATTCGGTAAACTCTTCCCGCCAGGGAATAAATTCTTCCTGATGATGGTCGTTAGGTGCGGCTTTGGCAACACTTTCAAAACCTAATTCGCGCATTTTTTGATAGACCTCGTTGCGACGTGACAGATGACCTTGAAAATAAACTTCAATCCAAGTTTCTTTCTCTCGCAACGACGGCGTGCTTATATTCAAATTCATCGTGTTATCTCCAGGTTAAATTCGACCTAATTTTTAGTAAGGTAACACCGGGTCTGGAATTAAGCGACCTTTGGCCGTCGATACTCAAGGACTTCCTCCGGTCATTCCTGTAACCACGGCTAAGATCAACGACCGAACCGCAACCTCAGACCGGTTTCAACCACCCCCGCGAGTCTCTCCTCGGTAGCGGTGGTCCTCGTTGCTGGAGGATACACCGGTGACTCCTTTGCGGAAGCGGTCCAGGCCGAGCTCGAGGCCCAATGCCATTAAGTTAAGCAATTCCCCGGTCTGGTTTTAACCTTGAAAGTCTGGTTTTCGACCTTCAAGGTTTCTTTCGCAGGCTTAACTTAATGGCATTGGGGCTCGAGGCCACGGTAGAAGTAGTAACACGCTCGGCACTTCACCAATTGGTCGTCAGGCCAAAACGCTGGGTGGTCGAACGTTCCTTCGCCTGGTTGGAGCAATGCCGACGTCTCTGGCAGAACTGTGAACGACACTTGAACACTTCTCTTCAAATGGTCGTCTTGGCGTTTCTGTCTCTCCTCCTTAAAAGATTTTGAACAGGCTCTAAGAAGTTAGATTTACCACCAGCATTTGGCCCCACCACCAAGATACGGTCATTGAGTGGAACCTCAACTTCTTTAAAATTACGCCAATTGGTTAAGGTAATGTGAAAGATAATCATAACTCTATGAATTTTATAAATTGAGATTGAACAAAGTAGTCTTTCGCACGGCATTCCCACGCCGGCGCGTGGGAACGAGAAAAAGTCTATGATACAACTTATATTTGATCACTACCGAGAATTTGCCAAATCTAATCTATTGGAAACCTCTATAACGCCACCACCACTCTCCCTTGCACCTCGCCGCGCAAAATTTGGTCAATATACACCGTGTTAACTTCCTCCAAATGGGTGTCAATCACTAACTGTGGTAAACACTCTAATTTCCATTCCCCCGCTAATAAATTCCACACTTGTGACCGTGGTCCTTCAGGACATTGAGCGGAATCGATGCCCAATAAATTGACTCCTCTAAGAATAAACGGAAATATGCTTAACGACAGTTGCGTTGAAGCCACTAAACCACAACAAGCCACGCTACCACGATATTGAGTCGATTTGATAGCAGATGCCAAAAATTCGCCGCCTACCGTATCTAACACCCCAGCCCAACGACCTTTAAACAAGGAACGATGGGGGTCATCTCGTAACTCGTTACGGTCAATAATCTCCTTCGCACCCAATTGACGCAGGAAATCGTGTGATTGGGCTTTACCGGTAGCCGCCACCACTGGATAACCTAATTTAGCCAGCAATGCTACCCCCACACTCCCCACCCCACCCGTAGCACCGGTGACTAATACTTCTCCTTGCTCTGGTCGCAAACCCATCTGTTGCAGTTGCAAAACACATTGCGCCGCGGTAAAACCCGCGGTGCCATAAATCATGGTTTCTTTCAAAGTTAAATTATTTGGCAATTTAACCACCCACGTAGCCGGCACTCGAATATATTCCGCAAACGCACCGGCAGTATTCATCCCCAAATCATAACCCGTGACTATAACTTCTTCACCAGGTTGAAATTTTGGGTGAGTGCTAGTGACCACCACCCCGGCGGCATCAATGCCAGGAGTATGGGGATATTTCTTAGTCACGCCTTTATTACCGGTCGCTGACAAGGCATCTTTGTAATTTAGGGAGGAATAGCAAACTTTTATCAACACGTCACCCGCTGGTAAGTCATTAATCTGACGTTCAATAATTTCTCGTGGAAAGGTTTTCGCCGGGGTTTCGGTCACCCACAGCGCTTTAAAAGTATTATTGGTCATAGTTATTCCTTATTTTTCAAGAAGTTTCCAAATCTTAAAGATTTAGAAAATCTAATCAGTTGCATTTCATTTTAATCTTGCTATCATACCACTTTTTAGTATGGCGAATGCGGATAAAACAATATTCTACTTAGGGAAATCAATCGTGAACATTCGAACCGTTTCTACTCAACCGTTTACTGACCAAAAGCCTGGCACTTCGGGTTTACGTAAAAAAGTCAGTGTTTTTCAGCAACTACATTACCTGGAAAATTTCGTGCAGTCAATTTTTGATTCACTGGAAAATTTTCAAAATCAAACTTTAGTAGTTGGCGGAGATGGGCGTTATTATAATAAAACGGCCATTGCCATCATTTTAAAAATGGCCGCAGCTAATGGCTTTGGACGAGTTTTAGTCGGGCAGGCGGGTATTTTATCCACGCCGGCGGCATCGGCGATTATTCGTAAATATCAGGCATTTGGTGGGATTATTTTATCGGCCAGTCATAACCCCGGCGGCCCAGCAGGAGATTTTGGAATTAAATACAACATTGGCAATGGCGGGCCCGCACCGGAAAAAGTCACGGAAGAGATTTATCAACACAGCTTGTCAATCAAGGAGTATCGAATAGCGGAAATCAGTGACGTGGATTTGTCACAGTTAGGGACCACTCAATTGGGGTCGCTGACGGTAGAGGTAATTGATGCCGTAGTCGATTATGCCAGCTTGATGGCGGAATTGTTTGATTTTGAACAAATTCGGACGCTATTTCGATCGGGCTTTACCATGCGCTTTGATGCCATGCACGCGGTTACAGGTCCTTATGCGAAAACCATTTTGGAAGGACAATTGGGCGCACCCGCCGGCACCGTGATGAATGGTATACCACTAGAAGATTTTGGGCAAGGTCATCCGGATCCCAATTTGACTTATGCCCATGAATTAGTTGAATTAATGTATGGTACTAATCCACCGCAATTAGGCGCGGCTTCGGATGGTGATGGTGACCGTAACATGGTATTAGGCTCACGTTTTTTTGTCACCCCATCTGACAGTTTAGCGCTACTCGCGGCCAATGCGCATCTCGTTCCAGGGTATAAAAATGGTTTAGCCGGTATTGCCCGCTCGATGCCGACCAGTGCGGCCGCAGACCGAGTAGCGGAAGCGTTAGGCATTGCGTGTTATGAAACGCCAACGGGCTGGAAATTTTTTGGCAATTTATTAGATGCCGGCCAAGTGACTTTATGTGGTGAAGAAAGTTTTGGCACCGGCTCTAATCATGTTCGGGAAAAGGATGGGTTATGGGCTGTATTATTTTGGCTAAATATTTTAGCGGTCCGGCAACAATCGGTGGAAGAGATTGTGCGGGAGCATTGGGCCCTCTATGGCCGTAACTTCTATTCACGCCACGATTATGAAGAAGTTGACAGTGCCGCGGCGGAAACTTTGATGAGTCATCTGCATCAGCAATTACCCCGTTTACCCAAGCGACAATTGGGAAATTACCAAGTAGAATTGGCCGATGATTTCAGCTATATTGACCCCATTGATTTTAGCGTCAGTACCGGTCAAGGAATTCGCTTAGGCTTTACTGATGGCTCGCGCCTGGTGTTTCGTCTCTCCGGCACCGGCACTCAAGGCGCAACCTTGCGGGTATATCTGGAAGCGTATGAGGCCTCGCCGGCGAAACATCATTTAGATGCGCAAGAAGCGTTGGCGGAATTGATTAAAATTGCCGAAGAGGTAGCGGGAATTAAGAAATATACGGGAAGAGCCAAACCATCGGTAATTACTTAACTCACCTTACGCCTAACCACCCCCAACCCCTCCTTGGTAAGGCTACTCTATGCACATAAGTTTGTAACCTGTTGAAATTAAATGTAATTCCAAAACGAGGCCAAAAATTATTTCTTTGGTTTATCAATGGCTTAACTGATTTACCATGAACTTGTGTGCATAGAGTAGCCTTGGTAAGGAGGGGAGAAAGAGGGGTGGTCACTCCCCTCCTTACCAAGGAGGGGTTGGGGGTGGTTGAGTTAACCGTGCGTAAGATTCCCCTCCTTACCAAGGAGGGGTTGGGGGTGGTTGAGTTAACCGTGCGTAAGACTCCCCTCCTTACCAAGTGGGGGTGGTTGAGTTAACCGTGCGTAAGGTGAATTACTTAAGTCTGAGCCAAGGACTAGCAGTCTTAGTCGATTCAATTTTTTATAATAGAGGAACCATCATGTCCATTTTTAGAGCCTATGATATTCGTGGTATCGTCGGAGATAGTTTAACCCCAGAAATCGCCATTCAATTGGGACAAGCGATTGGCAGTGAAGCCGCCGCACGACAACAGTCGACGGTAGTCGTAGCCCGTGATGGACGCTTATCGAGTCCCGCGTTAAAGGATGCGTTAATCACCGGCTTATTAGCAACGGGCCGGGCCGTGATAGATATAGGCATGGTCCCCACCCCGGTCTTGTATTTTGCTACCCACCATTTAAAGACCGGTAGTGGAGTGATGATTACGGGCAGTCACAATCCGCCTAATTATAACGGCTTTAAAATCATGTTAGGCAAACAAACCTTGTCTGGCGAAGCCATTCAAGCACTGAAACTGCGTCTGGAGTCCAACGATTTAGTCAGTGGTAAGGGAGTGCTTTGCACGATTGATATTCAGCAGGATTACATTCAACGAATTACCCAAGACGTTAAATTAGCTCGCCCGTTTAAAGTGGTAGTCGACTGTGGTAATGGCGTGGCGGGGGTGATAGCACCAGCCCTGTTACGGGCCTTAGGCTGTGAAGTCATTGAATTATTTTGTGACATCGACGGTCATTTTCCCAATCATCATCCAGACCCTAGTCAGCCGGAAAATTTAGCGGTCCTGATCACGGCAGTGAAGACCCACGGTGCCGATCTTGGATTAGCGTTTGATGGCGATGGTGACCGCTTAGGCGTGGTGGATAACACCGGCAAAATAATTTGGCCTGACCGTCAAATGCAGTTATATGCCACCGATATTTTACAACGTAACCCGGGCGCCAAGATTATTTTTGATGTCAAATGCAGTCGGCATTTAGGCAACGTGATTAAACAACACGGCGGGGAGCCGATTATGTGGAAAACCGGTCATTCTTTTATTAAAGCCAAAATTCAAGAGACTGATGCTCTACTTGGGGGAGAAATGAGTGGTCATATTTTCTTCAAGGAGCGTTGGTATGGATTTGATGATGCGCTGTATACAGCCGCACGGTTATTAGAAATTTTAGCCAAGGAGTCATCGAGTCCAACTGAAGTATTGGCGCGATTGCCCGATGCCGTGAATACCCCGGAGTTAAAATTAGAACTGGAACAATTTGGCCAACATTATGAATTAATGGATAAAATTAATCAAACGTTCCACTTTGAGCAGGCGGAAATTTGTACTATCGATGGTATCCGGGCTGATTTCAAAGCCGGTTGGGGGTTAGTACGACCATCTAATACCACGCCCTGCTTAGTCATTCGGTTTGAAGCGGACAATCTAGCGGCATTACACGAGATTCAAGCGCAATTCCGCCAACAATTGTTGGCGGTAGATAACAATTTAAAATTGCCGTTTTAAGGAGAGAGAAACCAAGTTCATGTAAGGTGGGCCACGATAAACCTGTGGCTCACCCCACATAGACCACTTATTTATAGGTCTGAACCTTGATTTTTTGATTAGAGGATTTTCTGGATTGGAATAACCTCGTTACCAGGCTCCGCGGTCATCCTTAGGCACCAGAGGTCTGAGTACCGAATTCATTGAGAGCGGAGGTCTCCTGTTAAGACTTGAAAGCGCCAAACGGCCCCCCATACTCATCGGAGACCTCTCCAAAGCGTTTAAGGACCAGGCGGTTTATCAGAACGAGGATTTAAATCACCTAGTTACCACGCTCCGCGTGGTAATGCAGTATGGACGCTCCGCATCACGAGACCTGACTTACTGCCAGCCGGTGGGAGGCCCTGCCATTGGCGAGAGCCATAGCCAATGGTTCACACGCGGAGCGCGATAACGAGGTTACAGTTGTATCACGCCAGTTCCTGTTGAACCTTATACCTCTGATGACTCAGCTTTCTGGGACCTATGACTAGGAGGAAAAAAGAGCATGGATGACCGGACACTCGTTTATGACCTGATGTACCAAGCCTTTGTAGATATTCGTTATGCTGCTTATGAAGAGAAGAGCCACCAAGCTATATTCAAAGTAGCAGACCTATTCCACAACGTTCCCTTGCAAATTGAACGTATCGAGAGAGAAAGCGGTGATTTTTCAAAGATACTTACCAAATTAAAGAGGCGGGCACAATTATCTGGTTGTGAATCATGGTTGAATAATGTCATCCGGAATTTTCAGGATCGACATCGACCCATTGAATAAGTGAGCCAGCCAGGTAGGGTGGTCACCTCGTTACCACGCTCCACCTGATAATGCCGTGGCGACGCACTCCACCTCCCGACACTCAGGACTCCACCACGAAGTAGTGGACCAACCGCGTCCTAGTGGCATTACCATATATAACTTAAGGTGCGTAGAATGCCCCCACTACCGTTCATCTGATAAATTTCACCACCCATCTATTTGCTCTTGACAGCGGTTTAACTCAAGTTCTAAGATGATTAAACAAAGGTCCGAAACATACGAGACTCCAGTGTTTGACCCCCCATTAGTCCAATTACTTTTACCACAAAAGGAGAGGTCGAATGACCTATCGACATCACCTATCCAAGTTCTGGCTAGGTTTCCTACTCCTCCTCGGTCAAGGAGGCGTTCCCGCGTTGGCCGCCAGCGCGGACGGTAACCCCTCGTCCCCTACCACCGACTTAATGGTGATGGAACTGACCTTGCGAGGTCCAGGTGACCTTACTAATCAAGAGGGTAATGACCTCAGCAGCTATTGCGGCACCACTCAAGCCGACAGTTGGATTGGTACCGGTCGTGACTTATCACAGTCTTATCTCGCCCTGCGTTTTCACGGTACTCCATTGCCACCGCGGTCGCGGCTACAATTGGTCTCGGCTAACCTACAATTGACCAATAACCGTAACACGCAATGGACGACCACGGCCTTTGAGGTGCGGGCCGAATTGTCTCCCACCCCAGTGGCTCTGGATTGCACCTCGGCCAACGCCCCCACGTCACGACTCACCACCACCGAATTTGCCAGTTATCAAGGGAATGAAAAATGGTTCAATCATGACCCGTGGTCACTCGAAGTCACCGCGCCTGTAGCCGCCTGGGCCGCCCAAGGTTATCAAACGGATACCATGATGTTAGTGGTCAAAGGCACAGGTGCCAAAAACGGTCGTAAGTTCTTTTATAACTACAACCGTAAGAAACTCGACCCGCAAACGCTGCCAAAATTAATCCTGACTTATCGTCTCCTCCCAGTCCCGTCGAATCACCAGTCACTCCAAAATTTTCTGGAAAGTTTGGAGGGTTTTGAGGATTATCAGTTAGGTCCCGAAGGTACACTCGTGGTGACCCTCAACGGTCAAATCCATCGTGGCCAATTGGAGTCCCAACTTACCGCGGGAGTTCCACCGGCGGATGGTCTTTTGCACTTAAACTCGATTGACGATAGAAATGGCGATGGTATTGCTGATTACGAGTTGCTCTATCCCAGCGGCGACCGCCAACTGGCCTATTATTTTGGTATCGACCTCCCTCCCCCGACCCTTCCGCCGGACCCGGCCACGGTGGCCCCGCCGCTAGACCCGACCGTGGCCAGTTTATTCGATACTCAAGTGTCCTTTCTCTATCAAGGTGAGAATCCCATTCAAACCGGCGTGGCCACGGGGAGCTTTGACCCACTGCGAATCGCGGTGGTACGTGGTCCAGTCACCACCCGCGATGGTGCCCCATTGTCTGGGGTCGCCCTCACGATTCTCCACCATCCCGAATGGGGTCAAACGCGCAGTCGGGCCAATGGCTGGTTTGACCTGGCGGTGAATGGCGGTGGAAACGTGACAGTGCAATATCAAAAGGACGGTTATCTGCCGGTCCAACGCACGCTCTTTATGCCCTGGAATGAGTTTAACGTGTTGGCGAGCGTGGTGATGACCCCGCTCGATACCAAAGTGTCGACGATTGATTTGAGTGCCAACCTCCCGCTACAGGTGGCTAGTGGCAATGAGGTGACCGATGAAGATGGTACTCGACGAGCGGTCCTCCTCTTTCCGCAAGGAGTGCAAGCCACCATGACCTTGCCCGACGGTACCACCCAACCGTTGACTCAGTTGGACGTGCGGGCCACCGAATACACCGTGGGCGCTACGGGACCGCAAGCGATGCCAGCCGACTTGC
>DZAL01000011.1:24726-57856 GCA_022729575.1 Thiomargarita sp. | reverse complement strand
GGCGCGTCCCGACGGCATTCCCACGCTGGCGCGTGGGAACGAGATAAATCAATATGTTGCAAAGTTGTGTGCATAGAGTAGCCCTCTGGGAGGGGGGTGAGGGCAGTTACCCCACTTCTAGTATGACATGACTGAGCATTCCCAATAAGCATAGCAGAAATGAGAAACTCAGATAATCAGGGGCGCGAAAGAGTCGCAGTTTGGCCAGGACAATTTCAGACAGTGCCAATAGGGTACCGAGTACAAATAGTTTAATGACAATGAAAATTCCTCCTTGAACTAAAGACAGTGGCTCTAATTGAGTAGCAATTCCCCAAGGCACGAATAAATTAGCAATCAAAACCCCATAAATCATTAATTTAATCTGATGTGCCCACTCAATTAGTGCCAAATGACGACCACTGTATTCTAAAATCATGGCTTCATGTACCATCGTCAATTCTAAATGAGTGGCCGGGTTATCAATGGGAATTCGGCCAGTTTCGGCCACGGCTACCATCATTAAGCCGAGCAAAGCAAAAATAAAAGAGGGTCGTAAAATTAAACCATGGTCTAAAATAAATTCTATCGTCGTCGACAGATTGGTCGTCGAAGCGGTCATGGCTAAGGTAAAGACCGCCATTAACATGGCAGGCTCGGTTAAAGAAGCCAACATCATTTCCCGTGAGGAGCCCATGCCGCCAAAAGCGGTACCAATGTCAAGTCCGGCGAGGGCCATAAAAAAGCGGGCGAGAGCAAAGAAGCCGACTAAGACCATGACATCAGCAATCGCGGCAGTTGGTAAGTCGGTGGCAATTAAGGGCAACACCCCGGCGGCGAGGACTGTGGTAGCAAAGACAATATAAGGGGTCGTGCGAAAAATCCAGGAAGCCTGCTCTGCGACCACGGCTTCCTTGCGAAAAAGTTTGCGCAAGTCGCGGTAGGGTTGCCAAAGGGGAGGAGGAAGGCGATTTTGTAATAAACACTTATTCGCTTTAATCCAACCGGCGATGAGAGGTGCCAGTGCAATAAATAAGAAGGTTTGTAACAAAGCGATTATCCAATTCATTAAATCGGCCAGCATAAAAAAGTTACCTCACGGTTAGTTAGTAATGATTAGTGATTACTTAGATTTGACAACTTTCGAAAAGTTGTCAAATCTTTGGCACCAAATATCCCACACCACGTACTGTCTTAATTAAATCTTTGCCCAATTTTTTGCGTAAATGATGAATATGAACTTCCACCGTATTGCTTTCTATCATCTCATCCCAGCCATATAAACTTTCCTCCAAACGTTTTCGCGATAAAACTTTACCCACATTTTCCAATAATGTTTGTAAAATTACAAATTCTCGTTGCGATAATACCACCAATTGATGGTCGAGTGTTAAAGTATGAGCCGCTGGATCTAACAGTAAATTATCGTATTCAATACAAGGGGTAGCACGACCACTGTGACGACGCAATAAGGCACGTAAGCGAGCAGTTAGCTCATCTAAGTCAAAAGGCTTTACTAAATAATCGTCCGCACCACTATCTAAACCTATGACTTTGTCTTGAGTGGTATCACGAGCGGTTAAAATTAATACGGGTAAGATATTGCCACGGGCTCGTAAATCTCTTAATACGGTAAGCCCGTCTTTTTTTGGTAAAGTTAAATCTAAAATCAGCGCGTCATACGTCTCCATCTGCAAAGCATATTCTCCGGCTTCGCTTTCGGTAACCCAATCAACGGCATAACTAGCTTGCATTAGGCCAGTCTGGATACCATCTCCAAGTAACAGATCATCTTCTATGAGAAGTAAGCGCATATAGTAAATTAAACCTGGGAGGTTAAATTTTAAATTAAGCAGGCCCTTCTTCCCTCACCCCCGGCCCCTCTCCCAGAGGGAGAGGGGAGTAAACCAGTGTTGCCGCCGGTCTCCCCTCTCCCTCTGGGAGAGGGGCCGGGGGTGAGGGAAGAAGGGTCGGGAGTGAGGGAAGAAGGGTCGGGGTATTAATTGCAATAGTTTCGTTTAAACTCCCTTTCTTCTTTGTTAAGTGGTTGAATTCCTAGTGATTCCTGAATAAAAATTTCACTACAACGCGGTGGTTGTGTCGTGAACGAAGGAGTTGCCGGTGTTGCCGGCGGTATCGAAGAAGCGGATTCACTGGGCCGAGTGGGTGGCGCTGGAGATGATTTTGGCCGCGGTGCCGGTGTTACGGTTGGAGCCTTTGGCGGGTGTACCGTGGTCGGTTTTTTAGAAGAGACCACCGGTGAAGGTATCGGTTGGGACACCATAGCAGGAGATGGCACCGGAGCCGGTGCTGGTTTCTCGATAGATGGCAGCGGCGCCGGTGCTGGTTTCTCGATTTGTTGTTGTAATTTATTTAAGGCTGAGGACGCAGGATTGATTTGACGTAAACTATTCAGATAACTTTTAGCTTTGGCCAACTGACCTTTTTTGAGCGCGTTTTGAATCCAGGTTTGGTAACGTTGCTCAATTTGTTTCAAACCGGCTTTGGCTTTGGCATGATTAGGGGCCAGTGTCAGCACTTGTTGGTAGCATTCTACGGCGTTGCCAGTGGGGCCAGTTAACAGGTGGTTAGCTTTCAACAAAGTTTGGCATTGTTGCAATAATTGCGTTATCTGTCGAGGCGAAGTGGAAGAAGTAGCCGTATCAGCTAATACCGTCGGCTTAGGCTGGTTATCCTCCGTAGATTTGACAACTTTCGAAACCTTGTCAACTTTTGGCGCCGCGGATTTTAATTGTGCTTCTAATTTCGGGAGCAAGACTGACTTAGGGTTGAGTACACTCAACTCTTTCCAATAACGTTGTGCTTGGGATAATTGTGATTCTGAAATAGCGGACTCGATTTTAGTTTGATAATGACGGTCCACTTGGGCAAACAGGTCTGATTGCGGGTTGACTTGACGTAACCCGATTAAATATTCGCGCAATTTTTTGACCGAGCCGGCTTGAGTTAAGGCCGTTTCGATTAAGGTACGATAACTGTCTTCAATTTTTTGTAAACCGGCTTTGGCTTGAGGGAGACTATCGGATTGAGACAATAATTGTTGATAGCAAGTTAACGCATTACCGGTCGGGCCCGTGGTAAGTTGACGATTTTTCAAAAAATTTTCACATTGGCTTAAACGATTAGTCGTTTCTGGTTTCACTGCTGGTGATAACGAGGCGGGAGCCGAAGATGAAGGTGAAGAATCAGGGGGGGAGGAAATGGAGACCGTCACCGAATTTTTATCGGCAACGGTATTTGTAGGCAAAGTTTGGGCTGGAATAAATGAATTGGGGGCCACAGCTATAGCTATGGAATCTTTTTCCTTTGAATTGGAGTCTATTTTACTTGCTGATACAGGCGCCGCCTGGTTTTCTAAAAGAGAAGATTCCTTACTCGGTGGTGGGGTTTCCACCAGGAGATTATTAGTTGCTAACGGTTGAGAAGCAGGGTTAGCCGTAGGAGAGTTTTCGCTGTTGTATTCAAGTGAGTTATGTTGTTTTCCTATGGTTAATCCTAATAAAAAAACGATTACTAGAAGAAACAATCGCACTAGCCATTTTTTCAAGCTACTCCAAAATGGAGCAGAACTATTGAAATATAATTTAAATCTATGTTTACCAATGTTTTTTGGCTTAGGCAAGTGAACAATTTCTAATTTTGAGAGATACATTGAAGTCATACCAATTCGGTTGTTTGTATCCAAGATTTGACAACTTTCGACCAAACCGTTGTCAAATCTAAAACTTTCCAAGACTAGACAATTTTCGAACGGCTGTCAAATCTAAAGTTGATAAACTCCTCGTTGTACCAAATACTCTAAAATTTGGTCAACACATTCATCAATGGTTTTGTTAGCGGTCTGAATTTCTAATTCAGGATGCTCAGGGGCTTCATAAGGAGAAGAAATACCCGTAAATTCTTTAATTTCCCCAGCTCTAGCACGGCGATATAAACCTTTCACGTCACGTTGTTCGCAGACTTCTAAAGGGCAACGGCAATAGATTTCAACGAAATCTTGACCGACTAGCTTTCTAGCACGGTCACGGTCAGTGCGAAAAGGGGAGATGAAAGCAGTTAATATAATTACGCCCGCTTCCATAAACAGTTTAGCTACTTCACTGACCCGGCGAATATTTTCTTCACGGGCTTGGTCAGAAAAACCTAAATCACCGCATAAACCATGTCGCACATTATCACCGTCTAATACAAAGGTGTGATACTTCATTTGGTACAATCGCTCTTCTAGGGCATGAGCCAGTGTAGATTTACCGGAACCTGATAAACCGGTAAACCATAATACCACACTTTGGTGAGCATTCAATTCTGCTCTACGTGTACGAGTTACCGTGGCTTGATGCCATACGGTATTACTACTTTTAGGGGAAGATGTCATTTCTTGAACCTTTTTAAAATTAAGTTTAATTCGAAAGTTGCTATACTTCATAGCGTAAAAATCTGAGCTTTCACAGGCAGGGATAACACCCCTTCGAGAGGTGTTATCCCTTGAGTCTTTACTCAAATTAACAAGCTATGCAGTATAACTCTGCCCAAAAAAAAATCGGGTTTTAGATTTGACAACTTTTCGAAAATTATCAAATCTGTCAGGAGTGAAAAATAATAATAAAATATGTTTTGAATACTTTCAAATACGGAATAACTTTTGCTGTTAGTTAACAACTTATAATTTATAGGTAAGTCTATATGATACTCAATAGTGTGGCTAGTCTAAATTGAATTAAACATTGATTTTTCTAGCAACTATTTAACTAGAAAGCTAATATTCAACTAATAAAGCTAATATTCAACTAGGAAAGCTAATTTAACGCAAAATTAATACCAACATTAGATATTTTTCTTCTATATTTATAATAATGATAAGCTAAACACTCAGTATCCATATTATTTTCTAATGAAAAATTGACCATTTATTGGCAGATAATTAATTATTTTGACATCCTAAATTTGTATGAAGGAGTGAAATTACTTTATAATAATACAAGAATTATCACCTATTCTAGTTTGATAAATTAAATTTTGTCATCCCGTTAAAAAATATTAATAATGATTACAGTCACAAACTACAGTTAGAGAGAAAATGGCCTAAATTATGCGTTTTTTTCAAAAAAACCAGAAAGAAGGATCATTGAGCATGACTGAGAGTGTTACTGACGATATAATGAAGACCGACTAAATACTTTAAGGAGACTAAAAATAATGTCCAAAATTTTGTTAGTAGAAGATAATGAAATGAATCGTGACATGCTCTCAAGACGCTTGAAACGCAAAGGGTACGATGTCGTAATTGCCACTGATGGCGGACAAGGTGTAGAGATGGCGCATCAAGAATGTCCCAATTTGATATTGATGGACATGAGTTTACCAGTTAAAGATGGATGGACTGCCACCAAAGAAATTAAGGCTGCCGCAGATACACAACATATACCAATCATTGCGTTGACGGCACATGCTATGTCAGGAGACCGAGAACAAGCACTAGCGGCTGGCTGTGATGATTATGACACTAAACCCATAGAACTACCGCGCTTACTTAGCAAGATTGAAACCTTGCTTGCCGGATAACACGCACTAATTTTTAGTATAGAGAGAATCTATGAGCGCTGGAGAAATTGCACGTTCAGCACTATCAGGAGGAGTAAGAGACATCGGGCGCGACAATGAGCTTGAACTGGTTGACAAAGGGTATGACTTATTAACTCCAACCAGCACTATCATGGCTTACACGGAGATGTTATTGGAGTATGCTGAAAAGGAGGAAAACTGGCAAAATTTTATTCCTGATTTGCAAAAAATGCTGACCGCGGGAGAACAATTGTCGGTGTTGATTACCAAGCTCTTCTCCAAAAAAAATTCTCCTACTGGTGAACTCGATTTGGAGCGCTTTACTTCTACCATTCGCCACGACTTACGCACTCCTATTAATGCTATTATCGGTTATGGCGAAATGTTGCTAGAAGATGTGGATGAACAAACCCAGGCGGAAGCCGGCGTTGATTTACAAAAGATTCTGGCCGCTGCTCGCCGGTTACTGACTCTGATTGGAGATTTATCCTACTTCTCCAAACCTGATGCCAGCACGCCTAAAGTACCGGAACCGGCCGAGCCGGTAATTTCATCCACGCTCATCGACGAAGTGGTACGTACCATGCGTACCACTGAACACCATGTCGAATTAGTAGCCCCAAATGCTTCCTTGTTAGTGGTTGATGATAAAGAAAGTAACCGCGATTTACTATCTCGTCGTTTAACGAAACAGGGATTTCAAGTGGAAATCGCCGTAAATGGTTTACAAGCCTTAGAAATGGTACGGAGCAAAAATTTTGATCTCGTACTCCTAGACATTATCATGCCAGAAATGGACGGCTATCAAGTACTCGCTGAAATGAAAGCCGATCCGAAACTCTGTCGGATACCGGTTATTATGATTTCCGCTTTAGATGAAATCGCCGGTGTAGTGCGTTGCATAGAAATGGGCGCAGAGGATTATTTACAAAAACCGTTCAATCAAGTTATTTTGAACGCCAAAATATCAGCCTCGTTAGAACGTAAAAGATTACGAGATCGCGAATATGCTTTTATTAAAAAATTACAAATTGAACAACAAAAATCAGAAAAACTTCTCCTCAACATTCTTCCTAAACCCATTGCCGACCGTTTAAAAAAAGGCGCACGTACCATTGCTGACAGTTTTCCAGAAGCGACTGTACTGTTCTGTGACTTAGTTGGTTTTACCGAATTATGTGCTGGCATTTCCGCCACCGAATTAGTAGAACAATTGAATGAAATTTTCTTAGCATTTGACCTCTTGACCGAATCACACGGGTTAGAAAAAATCAAAACTATTGGAGATGCTTATATGCTAGTAGGAGGCCTACCCACTCCACGCCCTGACCATGTTGAAACCGTAGCTAATATGGCCCTAGATATGATCGAAGCAATTACCGATTTAAATAGAAAAACTAAAGCTACTTTTCGAATTCGCGTTGGCATCCACACCGGCCCTGTCGTTGCCGGAGTCATAGGTAAAAATAAATTTAACTACGACCTGTGGGGCGATGCGGTTAACGTCGCTAGTCGCATGGAATCGCATGGCGCCCCAGACCGTATCCAAGTCTCGGAAATCACTTATCAACGCATCAAAGATAAATTTATGTTTGAAGAACGTGGTTTGATCGAAATTAAAGGCAAAGGTAAAATGGTTACTTACTGGTTAACCGGTAAGAAAAAAATGTTATTTTAAACTCTATCATCCTGTCACCCCAACGAAGTTGAAGGCCAGGTCATCATTCTTAAGGCCATGAATGAAAAGAGATTTAACCCCGACGGGGAAACCTGAGGAAAGTGTATTAACCCCGACGGGGTATTATGAATGTCCGCATCTAATCATAATTGGTTATTTAATTTAAAAATCAATCCTCACGCCATTTTCCAGTATAGAAAATGGTTAGTGAGACACTCAATGCCATTAAGTTAAGGTAGGGTGTATAAGCGAAGCGTCATACACCGAGAACCTAAAATGGTGCATGACGCTATCGCTGATGCACCCTACGTTAGCTTTCGATTCCTTAACTTAATGGCATTGCGGCTTTAGCCTCACGGCCATTAAGTTAAGCGATTTCCAGATCCACCGCAGGGGATAAAGGCGGTTGCAGAATGCTAGGGATAACACCCCTTCGAGGGGTGTTATCCCTTACCTCCAGCCTTAACTTAATGCAGTGAGGCTAAAGCCTCTACTTCAATTCATGCACTAAAACAGGTGTTGCACACCAGGTCTTAATTCTTAATTTTATTCACCAACATGGACCAACACCGAGCGTCTGCTACCGTGACGACGATGCTCCCATAAATAAATCCCTTGCCAAGTACCCAAACCCAACTCGCCATTAACAATGGGAATAGATAAACTGGTGGCGGTGAGAGCCGCTTTAATATGTGCCGGCATATCATCAGCACCTTCTAAAGTATGAGTATACAGCGCGTCTCCTTCTGGCACTAGCCGATTGAGCCAACGCTCTAAATCACGCCGGGCTGAAGGGTCCGCATTCTCCTGAATCAATAAACTGGCAGAAGTATGTTGCACAAACAAAGTACAAAGACCCTCTTGAATTCCTAGCAGTCTAATCACTTCGACTACTTGATGAGTAAAATTAACCAACCCCGGTTGAGACGCATAGACCATAATGGTTTTGACTGGCATAACAGCTATCCTGTTTGATAACGTTGCGCTAATTGAACATAGTGATTAGCGGAATAAGCAAAATATTCCATCTCTTTTGCCGTCAACGGTCGTACCTTCTCCGCCGGTTGTCCCCACCATAAATAACCTCCTTCTAACACTTTATTCGGCGCTACCACACTACCTGCTCCAAGAAAAGTATGAGATTTCAACACCGCGCCATCTAACACTATCGAACCCATACCAATTAGACAACGAGATTCTATAGTACAAGCGTGAAGAGTCACTTGATGGCCTACGGTCACTTCCTCTCCAATTACTAACGGATTCCCTGGGGAATAAGACCCCGCATGAGTAACGTGTAAAATACTTCCATCTTGAAGGTTAGTACGTGCGCCAATGATGATACGATTAATATCACCTCGCACCACGACCATTGGCCATAATGAAGCATATTCACCTATCGTTACTTGGCCTATAACTACAGCCATCGCATCAATATACGCAGTGGCCGCCACTTGTGGAATAAACTCTTCAAATTGACGAATGGGCATAATATTTGCTCTACCATTGATAAACTTGGTTGAAATATTTAATTTATTATGGAAACCTACACGATTAAACAAGGTGACACCTTGCGTGGTATTGCACGACAATTTTACAATGACCCGGACAAGTATACCTTCATTGTGGATAACAATCACTTTATCAATGATCCGAATTACCTTGAAGAAGGCTGGATAATCACCGTACCAAACGTGGATAACCCCAATGGCGCTGGCTTTTTTTTAAACCTACGCACCTATCACAGTACCTTTCCTGGCGGCATTCGGTGGCGATTAACTACTGAAGGCTTGGAGCTTGAAGGGAGTGGGATTGAACGCAGTGGTAATCCAGCTACGGTAACTAAAATTTGGGAAAATTACGCGCCAACGATTAACAAATGGGCCGAATATTATGACCTTCCAAGCGTTTTGATTGTAGCCACTATTGCTACCGAATCTCATGGTAGCCCCAAAGCCTTGCGCATCGAATCTGGCTACCTCTCCGATGTCGTTACCCCCCAGCGTATTAGTGCAGGATTAATGCAAACTTTACTGTCGGTAACACGTAGCACACTTCAGAATGTTTCTCTTAACCACACTTGGTTATTTAAACCAAACAATTCGGTGCAAGCAGGTGCCAGCTATATTGCTGAACAACGCTACCTGACTCATTTAGACCCACCCAAAGTCTGTTGCGCTTATCATACCGGTGGTCTCTATTATGACCATGATACTGATAATCGTTGGAAAATGCAACAGATTCAAGGACATTGTGACCGTTTTATCCGCTGGTTTAATGATGCCGTACAAGTACTAGCGGACCACCCATTATCTCCTAGTGTTCCTTACGAGCGTTATTTTGATTAAACTTATTTGGTTATGATTTTGGAGTCCGGGATTTATTCCGTTAGCAACAGGAACCATTTCGAATTCTAACGGAATAAATTCCGGACTCCAAAACCATTAGACAGTAAATCTTTACCTATCCATAACCCAAATCCCACTAATCCCACTAATCCCACTCTCTTCTAAAGTTTTTTGGAAAAAATTACGAAATTTTCAAAAACTTTATCTTTTGTATGTTGTCAATAACTCTTTTATCCGTTATAATCTACAATCTCTGAAAATTACGCTAACCAAGTATAAGTATATACTTTAATAAATAACTTTACTCTCGTGACCATGGAAGAAACACAAACCAATAATCTTGACTTTAATAAAGAAATACTCACTAGCCAACCTCAAACTGGTGATAATGGCCAAAATAACAAAAAAAAGAAATTTTGGGCCAAACTAGAAGATAAATCCCCCTATATTATTGTTGCTGTACTATTATTTTCACTACTAATTCTGATGCTGTGGCACCGTGTTATCATTACAATAGGCTCTGGAGAAGCAGGGGTACTTTACAGACGGTTAATTGGAGGTACCATAATAGACTATGTATACCCAGAAGGATTTTATGTTATTTTCCCCTGGGATATTATGACTATTTATGATGCCAGAGAGCAACTCATTAAACATGAGTTCGACGTATTAACCAATAAAGGTTTACCTATTCATTTAAAAATTGCCGTGCGTTTTCATCCCCAATATGACCTGATAGGAGTCCTTCATCAACAAATTGGACCAGATTATGTGGAAAAAGTTATCATTCCTCAAATCGAATCAGTTTTGCGTAAAAATATTGGCCAATATGATCCAGAAGATATTTATACCAATAAACAAGGAATTCTCAGTCGAATCATTCTATTAGCGATGGAGGAAACGGGCCGAAAATATGTTCAAGTCGATGAAATTATGATTCGCAGTTTAGAATTGCCAGAGTCAATCAAACGTTCGATCGAAGAAAAATTAGTCTATGAACAACAATATAAAGGATACCAGTATCTCATCGCCAAAGAGAAAGAAGAAGCTAAACGCAAACGTATCGAAGCCACAGGTTTTTCCGATTACCACGAAATTATTTCACAAAATTTGGACGAGAAACTGCTACAGTGGCAAGGAATTAAAGCCACTCAAGAGTTAGCCACTTCCAATAATTCAAAAGTGGTCGTAATTGGCTCTGGCAAAGATGGTTTACCGTTAATCTTGAATACTGAAAAATAGTAATTTAGATTTGATTAGATTTAATTAGATTCGACAACTTTCGACAATTAGATTTGACAACTTTCGACCAGTTGTCAAATCTCTAACGAGTCACCCAGATGAAACGACTAAATTTTAACCCATGGTTAGATTTGACAACTTTCGACAAATTGTCAAATCTTTACTGGCTATTAATCCTGCTCTGGTTAACCGCTTGCAGTAAAAGTTATGAACAATTGGCGGCCGCGCGATCCGCTAGAGCACTCCAAGCACATCAAGACCAAACCGAGATTGTAATCGGTGTGGCCTGGCCCAAAACCGAATGGAAAGACCAGTTCGTCGACGGTGTTGACTTAGCCATCGAAGAGATTAATGCCGCAGGAGGAGTTAAAATTAGTGGCGAGTGTAATATTTGTGAACAGATGAACAGCGTTTGTAATCAATGCACTTCCCAAAACACTAATTGCGATAAGTGCAAACTAAAAACGCAGCTTTGTGACACTTGTCGTCGACAAGAAATTAGTAATGGCAGTAAATGGGGACATCGTAAAATCACCCGGCAACTGGAAGAACGAGATTATAGTTATCGGCCACGCCCTACTATTCGTAACGCCGAGCAATTATTGGCGAAAAGAGTATCTCGCACCTTTGTGAGTAATCCAGAGGTGGTCGCCGTCATTGGACACCCCTACACCACCGAAGCCATTCCAGCTTCGGTGATTTATCAATACTATGGTATTTTGTTCTTAGTCCCGGCAATGATTCAGTCGGAGTTAACTCAACCAGGTTTTAATCAAGTATTTCGTACCGTGCCTGGGATTCAACAGATGGCCGACCAACTAGCGGGCTATTGTGCGCTATCCAAAAAATATCACCAGATGGTCATTTTTGCTGAGAGAAATCTCTATGGAGAAGAGTTGACCAACTCATTTGCGAAGGCCACGGCGAAATTGGGAATTGACCTGGTTTTTAGAGGTTCTTTTTTCACCGAGACGAAAAACTTTAAAGATTTACTGGCAGAAGTTCAAACCAAAAAATTTGATGCTATTTTGCTGGCCGCCTGGGGTAAGAATAGTGCTCAATTGGTTAAACAAGCCAGGGAAATGGGCATAACTCAACCTATTATCGGCACCGAAGCTATGTATTACGATGAATTTATTCTCTATGCTGGAATATCCGCCGCAGAGGGTATGATCATGCCTGCACCGTTCAAGCCGAGTTTTAGTAAAGCGAAGCCTTTTATTCAAAAATTTCAAGAAGTTTATAAAAAAGAGCCACTTCCTAAAGCCGCCGAAGGTTATGATAATATTAAACTGTTGGCACATGCCATAGAATTCGCTGATTCTAGTGAGCCCTCAGTCATAGCAAACACTTTACATTATATGAAACCGTGGATAGGAGTTACTGGTGTTCATTCGTTTGATAATTCTGGAGAAATTAAAGGTAAACAATATTCTTTTTACCAAGTAAAGAGTGGTAAGTTCGAATTTTTACCTACAGCACACTTGCCTTATTTATTTTATAAGCTCAATAGTCGTTCTGCGAAAACCAAAACCTTAGATGAGGAAAATTAACTATGCCACCGATTCTTGCCGCTGCCTATTTGTTTGCTTGTTTTTTAATTGCCCTCTTAGGTAAAAACCGAAAAATGGGGGCTTGGGGATATTTCTTTGCCTCCATCGTGTTAACCCCCCCCATAGGTCTGTTGCTAGTATTGGCTTCAGACTCTAAAAACTAAAACTAAAGACCACCAGGCCTCCGTTCGTTTCCTGTTTATCAGGACGACAAAATTATGAGTATCTATGAAATTTCTATTTGACTTTTTTCCCATTCTATTATTTTTTATCGCCTTTAAACTTTACGATATTTATGTCGCTACCGCAGTGGCTATAGTCTCTTCTATTATTCAAGTAGGCTTCGTTTGGTACCGGCATCGGCGCGTAGAAAAAATGCACCTCATCACTCTGGCTTTAATTGTAGTGTTGGGAGGGGCTACCTTATTGTTACATGATGAAACTTTCATCAAGTGGAAACCGACCGTAGTTAATTGGGCCTTCGCCCTAGCTTTTCTAGGCAGTCAATTCAGTCAAAAAAATCTAGTGCAACGAATGATGGAAGAGCATATTATACTCACCTCCAAAACGGTCTGGAAACGTCTCAATCTGGCCTGGGTGGCCTTTTTTTTACTAATGGGAGTGGTCAACTTGTATGTCGCTTTTCACTTTGATACCGATACTTGGGTTAACTTCAAACTATTCGGAATGATGGGCCTAACTTTTCTCTTTGTGATTGCCCAATCCATTTATTTATCGCAATATATGGCCCACGACCCTGACCACGACCCTGACCACCCCATGACTAAACCACAACTCCCGTCGGACCGTCAATTATAATGATAACCATGGTAACGGCAGACCACATTAGCTTACTTTGGCAAGCCTTACGCTTCGCCGCCGACAAACATCGAATCCAACGTCGTAAAGATGAAGAAGCCTCCGCTTATATCAATCACCCGCTACAAGTCGCCGCTACTTTATGGGAAGTTGGAAAAGTGCGCGATATGGTGATTATCATTGGCGGACTGTTACATGATACCATGGAAGACACCCAAACCACCCCCACTGAAATTGAAAGCCGATTTGGGGCCGCGGTGCTGGCCGTGGTACAAGAAGTCACGGACGATAAAAGTTTGCCCAAATCACAACGCAAACAATTGCAAATTCAAAATGCCCCTCACCAATCCCGGGGGGCTAAACAGATCAAACTGGCCGATAAAATTTGCAATTTAGATGACTTATTACATCATCCTCCTCATACCTGGCCCAAGCAACAACGTTGGGAATACGTGGTCTGGACTGAACGAGTCGTGGCCGGCTTGAGAGGCACTAACTCGGCCCTAGAAGCACATTACGATACTTTATTAACTAGCGCTAAACTCAAATATAATACTACGACCGACCAACCTTAAGTTGGTCCAATCAACCATGGATAACTTACTATGCTTTATGCCATTCTGGCCGAAGATGTCCCCAACAGTTTAGAAGCCCGGCTCAAAACCCGACCAGCACACCTAGCCCGATTAGACATATTGAAGGCCCAAGGTCGATTAATACTGGCGGGACCACATCCAGCCATTGATGCCACCGAGCCTGGTGCGGCCGGCTTCACGGGTAGCTTAATTGTCGCCGAATTTTCTTCGCTCGACGAAGCCAACACCTGGGCCGCCGCCGATCCTTACCAACAAGCCGGTGTCTATACCCAAGTTACCGTCAAACCTTTCAAAAAAGTGCTACCCTAACTTTACATGAAGACAACGGCCCCAACCTCCCTAACTCATCTCATTCAAGAACGACTGAATGTCGCTTTGGCACCGACTCACCTGGAACTTATTGATAATACTGAGCAACATGTTAAACATCATAGAGAAACCCTCCACACGGCCGATCATTTTACCGTCACCATAGTCAGTTCCAAATTTGTGGGACTCACCTTAGTGCAACGGCATCGCCTAGTTTATAATGCGCTAGAAGACTTGATGAATCAAGTCATTCATGCCTTAAGTATTCAAGCCCAAACACCAGAAGAGTTTAATTCAGATTTGACAACTTTTTGAACTTAGATTTGACAACTTTTCGAAAGTTGTCAAATCTTAGATTCGACAACTTTTTGAACTTAGATTTGACAACTTTTCGAAAGTTGTCAAATCTTAGATTTGACAACTTTTCGAAAGTTGTCAAATCTCCAATTACGAAAACTTTAACCAAGGAAAAATACCTAAAAACTATGTTCAAACCTATTATCACCACCTGCGTACTGTCTGCTGTACTATTCATCCCCACGGCTCATGCCGTCGATAGTGCCGCTAATGCCACCCAAGCCGTCGCCACTGTTAATGGCCACCCGATTACCCAACAAGACTTCGATGATTACCTAAAATCTCGAAGCACACAAACGGAAAACCAAGAGGCTTCGCCTAAGCCGGAACTTATCATCTCGGAATTAATCAATCGAGAGCTGATTAAACAAGATTCGATAAAACAAGGGATTGAACAAAATCTCACTTTTATCAAGAAATTGGGAGAAATCCGCAATGAGCTTCTGATGTCCTTAGCCTTGCAAAATTATCTGGAACAACATCCGCTGGATGAGGCCGTCCTGAAACGAGAATATGACCTACGAATAACCGAAGCCCCTAATGAATACAAAGTTAGTCACATCTTAGTCAACACTGAAGAAGCCGCGAAAGCGGTGCAGAGTGAACTTGAGGCCGGCAAAGATTTTGGCGACCTCGCCAAAGCCAAATCGTTAGATTCGGAATCCGCCAAAAACGGCGGTGATTTAGGATGGGTTAATCGGCAAAAAGTGGTCACTGAATTTGCTGATGCTATGGAAAAAATGAAAAAAGGCGAACGTAGCACCGCCCCTATCAAAACTCAATTTGGCTGGCACCTACTTCAAGTGCAAGATCTGCGCAAGATGGCAGCACCCGCTTTCGAACAAGTCAAAGACCGACTGAAATCCGTCTTGCAAAGTCAACAAATGCAGGAGTATATCAACGGCTTGAAGAAAGAAGCTAAAATTGAAGTGCTCAAAACCATGCCAGCTAGCACCGCACCGACGGTAACACCGAAACCAGATTAATTTTAGATTTGACAACTTGTCGAAAGTTGTCAAATCTTGGGCCTAGTCAGATTTGACAACTTTGCGAAAGTTGTCAAATCTTGGGTCCAGTTCAGATTTGACAACTTTGCGAAAGTTGTCAAATCTTGGGTCCAGTTCAGATTTGACAACTTTGCGAAAGTTGTCAAATCTTGGGTCCAGTCAGATTTGACAACTGGTCGAAAGTTGTCAAATCTTAAAATCTTTCAACACTCTCAAAGCCCTTATGTCCACCACTTTAGACCTAGCCATTGAACTTATCAGCCGCCCCTCGGTCACTCCCAACGATGCCGGCTGTCAGCGTGTCATCGCCGATCGATTAGCCGCCTTGGGATTCACTTTGGAACCGCTACGTTTTGGCGAAACCGATAATTTATGGGCCACCCATGGCCAAGGTGTCCCCTTATTAGTCTGCGCTGGGCATACCGATGTAGTGCCCCCAGGACCGCTTGAAGCCTGGCGTTTCCCACCTTTCACCCCCGTGTTACATGAAGGTATTTTATATGGACGCGGTGCCGCCGATATGAAAGGCAGTCTAGCGGCAATGGTGACAGCTTGTGAACGTTTTGTCAGTGAACATCCAGCGCATCGCGGCACCATTGCCCTATTACTGACCAGTGATGAAGAAGGTAACGCCACTGATGGCACCGTAAAAGTCATACAGCACTTACAGAAACGTGGTGAACAAATTGACTGGTGTCTCGTTGGCGAGCCTTCTAGTGTAGCACGTTTAGGAGACGTGATTAAAACCGGTCGCCGCGGCTCCCTCACCGGTGCCTTGACCATTCATGGTGTCCAAGGCCATGTCGCTTATCCACAATTAGCCGATAACCCCATTCACCGATTTGCTCCCGTGCTACTACGCCTAATTCAAACCGAATGGGACCGTGGTAACTCGTTTTTTCCACCCACCAGTTTTCAAATTTCTAATCTCAATGCCGGCACCGGGGCCGATAATGTGATTCCAGGAGAATTGACAGTGCTCTTTAATTTTCGTAATAGCACTGAGTTAACTTATACTCAAATTCAATCCTGGGTAACTACTATTTTAGAAGAATACTCATTCAAATACAGTTTGGAGTGGCGACACTCGGGGGGACCTTTTCTCACCAGTGGCGGAGAATTAATAGCCGCCGTGCAACAAGTCATCGTCGACAGTTGTGGCTATGAACCTCAATTATCGACCGCGGGCGGCACCTCTGACGGACGCTTTATTGCACCCACCGGGGCCCAAGTAGTAGAATTGGGACCACTCAATGCGACTATTCATAAAATCAACGAATGTGTTGATATTCAAGAGTTAGATAAATTATCGGAGATTTATCAGAAAATAATTGAGCGATTGTTAAAGCCGGCAGGGATAACACCCCTTTGAGGGGTGTTATCCCTTGCACCCTAACTGCTGAGGATAAAAAGACCCCAGATGACAGACCTTGATCCAATAGTATCAGTGACACGACCTCCGTTTGAAGGGGAGTTAGATGACACTCCTCGCGCCCGTTTTGTCGGTGGTACCCTCGTCCTAGAAAATGTCCCGGCAACCATCACCCCACCACCAGTATTTCGTTGGTGGCAGGGAAAATGGCGCTGTCGGGCCGTGGATTATCGGCAAGTGCATCATTGGCTAATCCAACAAAATATTCGCAATACCATTCCACGCTGGCAAAAACTCTCATTACAATTACAAGACCAGCGTACACCTCATGCTTATCAAACGGAAGCCTTGCAAGCCTGGTTAGCGGCGGGCTGTTGGGGGAGCGTGGTCTTGCCAACCGGGGCCGGTAAAACTCTATTAGCACTTCGTGCCATCACCCAAACTGGGGTAAGTACCCTAGTCGTCGTTCCCACTTTGGATTTATTACATCAATGGTATGCTCGCTTAGAAAATGCGTTTAAAATAAAAATTGGAGTGTGGTATGGTTTGGAAAAAACCGCGTTACCGATTACCGTCACCACTTATCCCAGTGCTTGGGCCCATGCCGAAATGTTAGGCAACTTATTTAAATTGGTTATTTTTGATGAAATTCACCACTTACCAGCCCCCTCTTGGCATGAAATAGCCTTAATGTGCGCGGCACCCTATCGATTAGGTCTCACTGCCACTTATCCACATGCCGAACATTTTCAGCGCCCGCCGACTAAAAAACCATCCATCTCGGAATCTCCTCAATTATTTGAATCGATTTTTTCATACGACCAGGTGGCCCTGTTAACTGAATTAGTTGGCCCCGTCCTGTATCGTAAACATATTGATGAGTTAACCGGGGAACAATTAGCCGAATATCGCACTGAACGAATTTGGGTCGAGCTTTATCCAGAAGAGCGACAGGCTTATGAACAGGCTTATCAGACCTATATGGGCTATGTGCAAGAGCATCGCCTCCGAGAAACTCACGGCTCAAAGTGGTGGCATGAATTGACGCGCCGCAGTGCCCATGAAGTTGAAGCGCGGCGAGCCAAAGTAGCGGAATTAAAATGGAAAGAGCTAGTGCAACAAGCGCAAGCGAAACTAGATGTCCTTGAGCAATTGTTGAGAGAACATCGTTATCAACCGATGTTAATTTTTACCGCACATAATCAACTGGCCTATCGAATTTCGCGTTTACATTTAATTCCAGTCATCACTCATCAAACTAAGGCAGCCGAACGTAAGCAAATTTTAGAAAAATTTCAAGCCGGCGTGTATCGAGCAATTGTCACCACCAAAGTGTTAAATGAAGGCGTGGATGTGCCAGAAGCGAAAATCGCCGTGATTTTAGGAGGCAGTGCCAGTGACCGTGAATATATACAACGATTAGGGCGAGTGTTACGAAAACAAGGGAATGCCGAGGCTATTTTATATGAGGTGGTGGCGAAGAATACGGCGGATGAAAAAATTTCACAACGACGACAACCGAAATTTGGTCGTGAGGCACCCACCAGGTAATGGTCAATGCCATTAAGTTAAGCTAAAGTTACGGCGTTGGAGTCCAAAGCTTCAGCTTTGGCAACGCCGTCTCACCTTAACCAATCTTGTCCAAATCTGAAGGTTTGGACTCCAACGTAACTTTTCTCGTTCCCACGCTGGCGCGTGGGAACGAGAAGAAACCTACTGGTGTGCATAGAGTAGCCTTACCAAGGAGGGGTAGGGGGTTAAAAAATAGGTAGTGAGGCCATCTGGGTGACAGTGCTATCAGGACTGCCAGTCCTCAAAGGACTGGCAGTCCTCGGTCCTCACCCAGATGGCCTCACTACCAAAAAATACAACACTACAATACTAAGTACTGACACCGCAATTTTCTCGTATATTTTTCGCCCCTCTCCCTCTGGGAGAGGGGCCGGGGGTGAGGGAAAATACCGTATAATTTCTGCTTCAGTACTTACGAACCAATTACCACGATGCTCAAATCTGAACTCATCCTCCCCCGTTTAAAAAAACGGGGTGACCAAATTACACCGTTGGCACTTCCCAACGACTACCATTATTTGGCTATCGCTAACGAGTTAATTCAATTGGTCAAATCACACCTGGGGCACACCCGTGGCGAATTAGAAGAAGCCTTGAAAATTTATGAAGGAGACAGTTTAGATTATCAAATTATTCGCGGACTCTTTAACGTGTTAGAAACACGCTGCGTGTTTAGCCAATTCCCCATCGTCAATCCGGTAACAGTACGGACCGCCTTATTTGAGAAAGGACCAGTCACGTTAACCTCAGATTTACTCACTACCACGACTCGTTGGCAAGTTATTGCCGACACTGCTGCGCAATTTCATCTCACTTCTCAAGCACTAGAAGAAGCCATGTTTGCCGATTTGGCCGAAGAGAGAATTATTTTAAATACCAGCGACCCTGCTCCTTTCTCACCGACGGAATTAATTGCGCGTTATAATTTAGAAGTGGCTCGTGGCCTATTATATTGGGCGCGAGAAGTACGTATGACCGTACATGATACCTATAAAGACTTGTTCAAATATATAAAATTGTTCAAACTCATGCACACCGTTTATCCTTTACCAGCGGCTACTGGTTATCAAATCATTTTACATGGTCCCATCTCGCCCTTTGTCCACTCTACCTTGCGTTATGGACTCCAATTTGCTAAATTTTTACCCGCCATACTCTTATGTCAAAATTGGCAACTAGAAGCCGAGGTACAACCGCCCTCCTCACGTCGTCTATTACACTATAATTTGGATGACCAAACCGCATTACGCTCCCATTTTAAAGCTTCGCCACTCTTTGACAGTACCCTCGAAGCCGACTTTGCCGCCGACTTTGCCACTAAATACACCGGGGCCAAACGCGCCTGGGAATTGACACGAGAAGATGAGGTGATAGTATTGGGAGATACCGTCATGATTCCAGATTTTGCGTTAACCCATCGTAAAGATGGACGACGTGCGCTCATTGAAATCATTGGTTTTTGGCACCCTGAATATTTACAACGTAAATTGACCAAAATACGTCAAGCTAACTGTAGTCACTTAATTCTCTTAGTCTATCAAAGTGCTAATGTTGCCACCGGAGTATTTGAAGCGGTGTCAACTGGAGAAGTATTGACTTTTAATAACAAACCGATCCTGAAGGAAGTGCTAGCTGCGGTAGAGCGGTGCGCAATATAAACCGGCACGGATAATGAATAAACTTAAAATTTTGGGTAGTTAGGCGCCAGGGAGTGGTTTAAACCTGACAGGTTTAACAAACCTGTCAGGTTTGAGACCTTGACCAGGGAGTGGTTTAAACCTGACAGGTTTAACAAACCTGTCAGGTTTAAGACCTGGGAGTGGTTTATTTAAACCTGACAGGTTTAACAAACCTGTCAGGTTTGAGACCTTGACCAGGGAGTGGTTTAAACCTGACAGGTTTAACAAACCTGTCAGGTTTAAGACCTGGGAGTGGTTTATTTAAACCTGACAGGTTTAACAAACCTGTCAGGTTTGAGACCTTGACCACTACCTATGGCATCACTACCAAATTTTGACTAAATTTGACTAAATTTTGGACAACATTGTATGAACACAACCTCCTCACCACGTAAAGATACTATTTTAGTAGTCGACGACATGCCAAATAATGTCAGCGTATTATTTTCTTTTTTGAGTCAGGCCGGTTTTAAAGTCCTGGTGGCTCAAGATGGTCGTCGTGCATTACAGACTGCGGAACAAGCTGGTCCAGATTTAATTTTGCTGGATGTGATGATGCCCAATATGGACGGGTTTGAAGTTTGTAGTTTATTAAAAGCGAAGGAACAAACCAAAAATATCCCGGTCATTTTTATGACCGCATTGGTGGATACCGTGGATAAAATAAAAGGTTTTAAACTTGGAGCCGCTGATTATCTCACTAAACCGATACAGCATGAAGAAGTGTTAGTTCGAATCAATGCGCAGTTGAATGTTTATAAACTGCAACGTCAATTAAAAGAGAAAAATCAACAATTACAGGAGCAAACCTTAGAATTGGAAAAACGTAATTTGGAATTGGAAGCGTTTGCTCGCACCGTGGCCCATGATTTGAAAAATCCTTTAAGTGCAGTCATTGGCCTCACTGATATGCTGTTAACGGATTGTACCACCACCAATCTACCGACCGCAGATTCGATAGAAAATCTTCAGTATGTCGGGCAAGCCAGTCAAAAAATGTTAAATATTATCGATGCGCTGTTATTATTGGCCAGTGCGTCCAAACCACAATCAATCAACACTCAACCGTTAAATATGTTAAGAATTATTGAAGCAGTAGTGCAACAACGATTAGCGTTTATGTGTAAACAAACTCAAGGAAATATTCAATATCCTTGTGAATGGCCTGTGGCCACAGGTTACGCACCTTGGGTGGAAGAGATTTGGGCGAATTATATCAGTAATGCCCTAAAATATGGTGGTACACCTCCGCATATCGAATTAGGTGCGGACCCTGATGAAAATGGCATGGTCTGTTTTTGGGTGCGTGACAATGGTCCAGGGTTACTACCAGAAGCGCAAGCCCAATTGTTTACGCCGTTTACTCGTTTACATAAAGACCGTGCCGAAGGACATGGTTTGGGGTTGTCGATAGTGCAACAAGTGACCCAACGATTAAGCGGACAAGTTGGCGTTGAGAGTGTCTTTGGTCAAGGTAGTAAATTCTATTTTACGTTACCTTCTGCGCATTAATTGGAGTACGGAATTGATTCCGTTGACTGCCAGCAGGGATAACACCCCTTCGAGGGGTGTTATCCCTCAGACTTCACTAAAGAAGATATCACGAAATAAATTCCGTACTCCAAAACTTGGAGTCCAAAACACGTTTTGGACTCCAATCAATTTACCCAGCCCAGTTCCAATAACTGCATACTGAGCTTGCGATTATCGGAGGATTCGGGGTCATATTGTGGCGAAGAATACACCATGGCGGCGATTAATTCAAATTCTATGATTGCTTCCGCGGCCTCGTCTCCCGCCAGGTTAGAATTAGAAGTTGACCAGGAGAGGGGGAAAACAAAAGTTATTTCATTATAGCCACCATGTACGAGTTGAGTGTCTTGATAGGGTGGCTCGGCCAGTTTCAAAGTGAGATGATTCTGGTAATTCACCCAATGCTCAGGAATATAGGCTTTGACTATAAAAGATAATGCTGATGAGGTTGCAGGACGAGTCACTAAGCCAGTTAAACGCTGGCCCATCCAGAAATCCGAAAACACGCCGGTAAACGTTTGGGGCGTAATTTCAGCGGCGCGAAAGTAACTTTTAGGAGGAGGTATGCTACCCGTAGCCAAATGTTGATTTAATTGTAGTAAATTCTCATAAAACGGTTTCGGCTGGCCATTAGCATCGATAATACCGTTCTCTTGTCGCAGTTGATATAAATAGAAATTACTCAGCAACACCGGTGTCGTGCCTCTATTTTCTACCTGCAATTGATACCCTTTGGCAAACGGTAAGGAGCCTAAATGAATAGCGGTCCAGTCGGTCCCGGACCAAGTGCTCACTTGTTCATTAACCACTTGCCGTTGTGCATCCAAAATTAACATCGCTATCGTTACTTCACCTGTGTGCCAAGGTCGTCCCTGATAATCCAATTGAAACGGTTTAGCGGGGAGCAAGGGCACGCCCCAGCAATGAGTGACGGTTTGACTTAAACGTCCACCAGGCTGTAAACAAGCCACGGTTTGAGGAAGCATGGGATCGACAATAATCTCTCCTTGCGTAATCTCCCAAGCGGGGTAATCGTGAGCAAAGAGACCATTGCGCAACGCATTCGCCGGCACATCACGTAAAGTCCATAAACCATAGCCAATACTATATTCCTGAAGTAACCTGGTGGCCCCCGTGAGAAACGCTGGAATTTGTTCGGGAATAATTCCGGTATTATGCTCAAAACCAGGCGTATTGTCAATAAAATTGAATTGGTCAATAAAAATCACATTGCCGGTTTTAGCCTGAAGATGTTCAAATAACCAACGCATTCGGGTTAAAATACTTTCCGCCGTCTCACTTTGACCATCATTAGGCGCACCCCAAGCGGGTGAGTAATAAATCATGGTGACGAAACTATCGGCGGTCAAATCAAAGGTTTGATGGTGACAAATATGTAAACCAGTGCTACCTTCTGGTTCACAATCGATTCGGACTTCCATCGCCAACGGCGGAAAATGAGATTTGGAGGGTTTAAACACTTTATTGATTAATAAATCATCCCAAAATTCGCAAAATAATTGAATGCCGTGACCTTTATAAGGAGGAATCGGCACTTCGGCGAAACTGCTAAAAGTCTGTTGATAACTGGTTGAAACCAGGTCCAGGGAATAATGTTGTGATAAATAGGCTTGATAACCGGTCGCGGTGGCATAAAAGAGCCGTTGCGCTGATGGAATATGAGTTAAATCCATCAAAAAGAAATCTTCCCAAGTAATAAATCCGCCTAACACCTTGGGATAGAGTTGAACTATGTGCCAAAGTCGGTCTAAATAGTCACTCCAGGCTTGCCAGGTCGCCTCATCCGCCCCGATGACAATTTGCCGCAAATAACCTTCTGGCTCACTGGCAGGCCCATTATCATGCGTGTAACCAAGTCGTAATATCACTTGCAACCCATGCGTTTGGAGTTTATCCAATAATTGCTTGAATAACGTGAAATACTCTTCATAATAGGTGATGGGTGACAGGTGCGTTTGAAAACCGACCCAGGGGATTAATAGAATGACCGTATTAAATCCCAACGAAGTTATCAAATTCAGGTCCGCTTCGAGCCGGGATAAGTTTAGATAGCTCCAAAAATTGGCAGCCCAGCCTTGGCCAAAGAGATGACAGGCGATGATTTTTTGAGAAGGAATGCGAAACGTGCTGGTGGCGGTGACTAACCGTTGGGCTGCGATATGAGAAGAAGTCGCCGGTGGTAAATGGTAAGCGGTTAACATATTACGCCATTTGGTACGAAATTTTTTATGATTCAAGACCTGATAGGCTTTATAACCGGTTTGCACATCGGTACCGGCGGTAATTCCTTCATGGTGAATCACTTCCGAATCTGGGCAATAGCAGACTTGATAACCGGCTCGCCGCGCCGCAAAACATAAATCGGTATCTTCATAATAAGCTGGCGCAAAACGTAGGTCAAATCCACCGAGCGAATCCCACAGCGTTTTTCGAATCATCAGACTGGCGCCGGAGCAGTAATCAATAGGGCGTGGTTGGTTATAACGAGGGTCGGTGGGGTCTTGATAACGACCGTAATTGCAACCACTGGCATCATTGAAAATAATTCCGCCGGCTTCTTGTAATTGCCCATTCGGATAAATCAATTTAGAGCCGGTGATGCCAATGGTCGGGTCACTCTCCATCATGGCCACCATACTATCTAACCAGCCTGGGGTGACTTGAGTATCGTTGTTTAAAAATAAAATAAACTCACCGGCGGCGAGGTCGGCCCCTTGTCGACAGGCTTGCACAAAGCCTAGATTGTCTGGATTATTAATAATTTTGACGGCCCCGAGCAGATGTGCCAGTAACCATTTAGTGTCATCACTAGAAGCATTATTGACGATAATCACCTCTTTGCTAATCTGCTGGTCACACGCTTGTACAGTCAGTAAGCAGTTGTAAGTATAGAGCACTTTATTGAAAATAGGAATGACGATGCTGACGCGACTGCCATCGACCATCGGGTCGCCTGACATTGCTGTTTTGGGAAAATACAGCGTCTTCAATTGCAAGGTCTGGAGAAAGGTGGGCAAAGCACGACTACACCACACTGCAACCGCATTATCAGGTGTGGCATCTGCCGAATAAATGGCAATGGTTACTGGCTCGTTGGGAATACAAACCAGTGGCATGGGCAAATCGAAGTCGATAAATTGATTATCGGACAAGACACTGGCAGGAAAGCGAACTTCGCAAGTAGTTTGCGCCGTGAGGGTCACGGTAATGTGCGCCTGATTGTGACGACAGTAGGTCCCAAAGCGCAAGCGAATAGCGGTGATGCCGTCACTATTGGGGATTAATTGAAAACGTAGGCACACTCCTTGAGTCAATGGAATTGGGAGATGACCTTGTGGAGTAAACGGCGTTATGACTTGATGTTGAGAGTCAAGTAAAGCCGAAGCGGGAAGTTTATCGGTAATGAGAGTAGTAAAAGTTGGCATAGACTATTTTAAGATGTTAACAGAAGGTTAAGGACTTACCTTACGCATAACCACCCCCAACCCCTCCTTGTTAAGGAGGGGAGTCTCAACCACCCCCACCTTGGTAAGGAGGGGAGTCTCAACCACCCCCCAACCCCTCCTTGGTAAGGAGGGGAGATGAAGAGGGTGGGTGGTTCTTTCCCCTCCTTACTAAGGAGGTGAGATGAAGAAGGTGGGTGGTTCTCTCCCCTCCTTACCAAGGAGGGGTTGGGGGTGGTTGAAATCTTAATCTCAACGTGCCTGTCTCGCACGTTGCTCCACTTGTTCTAAACTAATATGTCGTACATCTTTACCTCTCACAAAATAAATCAAGTATTCACAAATGTTGCACGAATGAGCAGCTACACGTTCTAAGGCGCGTGCTGACCACATAATGTTTAACGCCATGGGAATGGCCCGTGCATCTTCCATCATGTAAGTAATTAATTGCCGATAAACGCTATCACTCTCATGATCGACTTTTTGGTCTTCTCGCATCACTTGTAAAGCCATTTCTACATCAATGCGTGCAAACGCATCGAGGGCATCATGCAACATTTGGCGTACATGTTCACCTAAATGATTAACGGCTACAAAATGTTTGGCTTGTGGCTCCCCAGACATTTGTAACGCCATGTGTGCAATCCGCTCCGCCTGGTCCCCAATGCGCTCTAATTCAGGAATCGCTTTCACCACGGCCATCACTAAACGTAAATCACTGGCGGTTGGTTGGCGACGAGCTAAAATTCGAGTACTTTCTTCGTCAATCGCCACTTCTAACGCATTAATTTTGTAATCATTGGAATAGACCCGTTTCGCCAATTGTTGGTCATTGGTCGTCAAGGCAATCAACGCATTGGTCAGTTGTTCTTCAACTAAGCCACCCATACCCAAAACTTGATTGCGTAATTCGCGCAATTCAATATTGAACTGTTGCGAAATATGATGTTGTAATTCTTCTTCGTTCATGGTTAGAAATTAGAAATTTTAAAAATAACTGTGAAATTGGAATTTGACTTTAACCGTAACGTCCCGTAATATAATCCTCAGTTTGTTTCTTAGTTGGATTGGTAAATAACGTTGCCGTGTCACCAAATTCAATCAATTCACCTAAATACATGAAGGCGGTATAGTCCGAGACTCGAGCTGCTTGTTGCATATTATGAGTGACAATGACAATGGTATATTCAGCTTTTAACTCGTTAATTAACTCCTCAATTTTCAGCGTTGAAATGGGATCCAGTGCTGAGGCTGGTTCATCTAATAAGAGCACTTCTGGTTCAATTGCAATCGCTCTGGCAATGACTAAACGTTGCTGTTGTCCTCCTGATAGACCTAACGCATTGTCATGTAAACGGTCTTTGACTTCATCCCATAACGCCGCTCCTTTCAGAGATTTTTCTACTACTTCGTCTAAAATGCGACGGCTATTAATACCTTGTAATCGAAAACCATATGCAACATTTTCGTAAACGGATTTAGGAAACGGATTAGGTTTTTGAAAGACCATTCCCACGCGCCGGCGCAATTCTGCTACGTTCACCGCAGGGTCGAAAATATCGTTACCATCCAATAAGATTTGACCTTTAATTTGAACACTATCTACTAAATCATTCATGCGATTAAAGCATCGCAGTAAAGTAGATTTACCACAGCCGCTAGGACCAATGTAAGCGGTCACCCGACGGCGTGGAATTTGCATGTTGATATTTCTCAATGCTTGTTTGTTATCGTAATAGAGATTGAGATTTTTAACCTCTACGCAGAGGTCCTCATTATCCAAACTGAGAATAGGTTCGCTACGACCTAAAGAGGCAAAATCAATGCCATGAGTTAAAGTGGTGCCGTTTTGAGTCATATATTCAGTTATAATAGTCGACGGAGGGTTTGCCCTCACCCCCGGCCCCTCTCCCAGAGGGAGAGGGGAGACCGGCGGCAACACCGGTTTACTCCCCTCTCCCTCTGGGAGAGGGGCCGGGGGTGAGGGAGAAATTACCTTATGCGGTTTCTAACGCCTTGTATTTTTCCCGTAAATGATTACGGAACCAGATGGCAGTGAGATTTAAAACAATAATGACTGCCACCAAGAGAAAGGCGGTTGCATAGACTAAAGGTCGGGCGGCTTCCACATTAGGACTTTGAAAACCAACGTCATAAATGTGAAAACCTAAGTGCATAAATTTACGGTCTAAGTGTAAAAAGGGCAGATTGTTATCCACTACTAACGCCGGTGCCAGTTTGACCACGCCTACTAGCATTAATGGTGCCACTTCACCGGCGGCGCGTGCTACCGCCAGAATAAGACCGGTCATAATGGCCGGACTGGCCATGGGAATCACCGTGCGCCAGAGCGTTTCGGCCTTGGTGGCACCTAAGGCTAAACTGCCTTCTCGAATCGAACTCGGAATGCGAGCCAAACCTTCTTCCGTAGAAACTATCACCACCGGTAAAGTGAGTAAGGCTAAGGTCATAGATGCCCATAACATGCCAGGAGTGCCAAAAGTGGGAGAGGGTAAGGCTTCTGGAAAAAACCATTGGTCAACATTACCTCCTATAAAATAGACAAAAAATCCCAGACCAAACACGCCATAGACAATCGAGGGGACTCCCGCTAAATTATTTACCGCAATGCGAATAGTACGAGTGAGTATTCCTTGTTTGGCATATTCGTGTAAATAGACCGCAGCAATCACACCAATCGGAGTTACCATAATGGACATAATCAGTACCATAATGACTGTTCCAAATAGTGCGGGAAAAATACCGCCTTCGGTGTTAGCCTCGCGTGGCTCCTCAGAAAGAAATTCCCAAATTTTTGCCATATAGAAACGCGCTTTATCGAGGAATGAAAAACTATTTGGACGATATACTTTGACGATGTTTGACAACGGAATGTTCACCACTCGTCCATCCATCACGTTGGCACTGATACTATCTCGCTGGATAGCTTCATATAAGGTGGTTAATTGTTGATTCAGGGTTTCAAATTGGGCCTGTAAAATTACTTTTTGGGCCGCGAGCGCCACCGGTTTGGCCGGGTCAGTGTCATGATTTAATTCTAACCGACGTTGCTTTAAACGTAACTTCTCCAGTTCGTAATTGAGTTTGCCAATTTTAAATTTTTCAATGGTGCGAATTTGTTGATGTAATTGCAAAACTCGGTCTAACCGTTGTTGCAATTCGGGCCACGCTCCCGCACCTTCGCTGACGACTTGGCCATGTTCTTTAATTGCTTGCAGATAGCCATAAAAATTACCCCATTCCCGTCGCTCGATCGCCATGAGTTCGGGAGGATAACGCTGATTCTGTAAATCGAGTTGTAACACCCAGCGAAAATCGGCACCAAATAGGTCACGGTTGCCCGTTTTCAACAAAATACGAGTCATCTGTTGTTCGCCTTTGACTTTGACCCCAGCGGCTTGTAATTGCGAAAGCGGAATGCTTTCCTGATCGCGAATTTCACCGATAACTACTTGTTTATTACTTCCATTTTCACTGTAGTCCGCTTCCAAAATTGCCGCCGGCCAAAAGTGTGCTAACCCATGCCAGGCAATTAATGAGAGCAAACCTGCTACGGTTACAATACTCACTGTCACCGAGGCGGCGGTTAACCAAATCCACGGATCACCGCTTTTCCACCAGTTGTTCATTGTTTACTCCAAAATTTGACAATTTTTTGAATCGAGATTTGACAACTTTTCGAAAGTTGTCAAATCTAAACTTTACCTCGAGATTTGACAACTTTTTGAAAGTTGTCAAATCTAAACTTTACCTCGAGATTTGACAACTTTTTGAAAGTTGTCAACTCTAAACTTTACCTCGAGATTTGACAACTTTTTGAAAGTTGTCAAATCTAAACTTTACCTCGAGATTTGACAACTGGTCGAAAGTTGTCAAATCTAATTTAAAATTCCATTTGAGGCACTAACGTATTCACTTGAGTTTTCTCAGAAACTGAATTGGCCATTACTGATGGTCGTGCCGGCAACTTAAAATAAAAGCAACTACCTTGTCCTAATAAACTCACTGCACCTACTTCTCCCCCCAGTTTTTCCACAATTTGACGCACTATCGACAACCCCAAACCATGTCCTTCCGCACTTTTTCTGTGTAGCCGGGTGAATGGTGTAAATAACTTCAACTGTTCCTTGGGCGTTAATCCATAACCGTTATCACGTACCCAAAAGCGCACCATAATACCATCATTCTCCAGTCGAGCACCCAATTCTAACACGGGGGGGGTACCACTGTATTTTAAGGCATTGCTAATATAGTTATCCCACACCTCTTCCAACCAAGGGGCATAACTTTCTACCGCAGGCCAATATTTGGGCAAATGTAATACCGCTTGAGATTGTTCAATCAGATTGGCCAAGCGCAGTTGGATGACATTATTCAAAACTTGTGACATTTCCACAAACTGCATCGGTACTTGAGGACGACGTGAAATACCTGCCAGTAATAACATGGCCTCCACGATGCCGATGGACTTTTGAGCACATTGTTGGACTAACCGGAGTTGGGCTAACGACTTGGCATTTAACGGTATACCTGTTGCCGTGGTCTCTAAAACCAAATTCGTCATTGCCACAATGCCACTCAGAGGATTCTTCAGATCGTGGGCAACCATCTGAGCAAAAGCGTCAAGTTCCTGATTACGCTTCTCTAATTCTAAAGTACGAGTTTGCAACTCAGTAGTACGTCTCGCCAAAACATTAGTGGTATTTTGCAACGAGAATTGCACCTGTTTGCGAACCTCAATTTCTTCTTGTAATTCACGACGTAGTTGTTCACTGTCGTATAACGCACGTTCAGTCTTTGCCAAACTTGGCTGGGTTGAATTAATTCTACGATTCAACCAAAAATAAATTGAGTCTAACCAATTCCACGTTGACATAAGCATGTCTCCTACTTAAAGTTAAGGGTAACGCTCATATTATAGTTTTGCAATATGACAACTATTAGTCTTGCAATATGACAATTTGATGAATTTGGAATGGCGACGAAGTCTAAGATTTGACAACTTGGTGAAAGTTGTCAAATCTAAACTTTACAAGGAACTATATTTTTTCCGTAACCGTTGCCGAATCACTTCCGATAGGGTATTAAAGAAAAACGTAAAAATAAATAAGACTAGCGCAGACAAAAATAAAATTCGAAAATGGGTACCATTTACTTCCGATTCAGGCATTTCCACCGCAATATTAGCCGCTAAAGTCCGTAAACCTTCAAAGATATTCCAATCCATCACTGGCGTGTTACCGGTGGCCATTAATACAATCATGGTTTCGCCAACCGCCCGTCCCATTCCAATCATAACCGCCGAAAAAATCCCAGGGCTGGCGGTTAAGATAACCACTCTAGTCATGGTTTGCCAAGAAGTCGCGCCCAGTGCTAACGAGCCTATGGTTAAATGTTTGGGCACACTAAAAACCGCATCTTCGGCGATAGAAAAAATATTAGGAATCACGGCTAATCCCATGGCAACACCGACTACCAACGCATTACGTTGGTCAAATCGAATCCCTAAATCGTGAGTCAACCAGTGGCGAATATCACCCTGGAACAACCAAGTTTCTAATGGCTCCTTGAGTAATGACGACCACCAGATTAAACCTAACACTACTGGCATCAATAACGCCGCTTCCCAACCGGGGGGAACCCGATAGCGAATAGTTTTCGGTAGCCATTGCCACACATAAGCAAAAAGCAGTACCCCGGTTGGCAAGAGTATGAACAAAATGACCATGGCCAGCAAGTTATTTTCCAGCATCGGGGCCAACCATAATCCCGCTAGAAACCCTAAAATTACCGTCGGTAAAGCAGCCATAATTTCAATGGTCGGTTTGACCAAACGGCGAATCGACGGCGCCATAAAATAAGCGGTATAAATCGCGCCGAAGACGGCAATTGGGACGGCTATGAGCATGGCATAAAACGCGGCTTTTAGCGTACCAAAAGCTAATGGCATTAAACTAAATTTCGGTTCAAAATCATTGGTGGCGGCCGAGGATTGCCAAAGATATTCTGGTTTCGCATAATTTTCATACCAAACTTTATTCCATAAAGTGGACCAGGAGACCTCTGGATGTTCATTTTGAATGGCCCAAATATGTAAATTGCCTGCCACATCTTCGACTAACAAAGTATCGGCCCGTGGTGCCAATCCCAACTGTGAAATGGCTACCGACGCTTCGGTTACCGGTTTAACGAGGAGTGTGCGTTGTGCGGTGGTGTGATAAATTCCCACCTGACCACTACTGTCGGCGGCAATAAATCCCTTACGTCGCTCCTCGGCGGCAATGGCGACAATAGGGGACTGTTGGTCGTGAAATTCACGAATTTTGGTCAATAGATTATTATTGTTGTTATCTCGTACTAGGAACCATTGAGTGATTCGACCGCTGGAATCGCCCACCAGGAGGGAGATGTCGCCGGTTAAAAATTCTAGCGCGGTAATTCGCTCCTGAAAAGTTTGTACTACATGTACTCGCTGTAAAATTTGAGGAGCCGTCTTATCCTGTAACGAAATATACCATACTTGTCCGTCTTTATCGGCGGCATATAAAACCCGTTGTTCTTTTTCCAATAACAGATGCGTGATTTTGGCTTGTTGCAAGGATAATTCACCCTGCGTGCGTGTTAAACTCACCGAATCATCTAAAAAAGAGGTTTCCTTGGTTATTGTCGAAACGAGTAAACGATTATCCTTGGTAACGGCGACAAATGTATTACTGTTTTCGCCGAGTTGCAGATCCAAGGTTAACAAGGCTTGACCTTTCTCATCGATAACTAGCGGCGCTTCACCTAACGGATAATCCAAGCGAGATTTGATCTCTCGAACATTATTCTCACCACCATAAGTGATTTCATATTTCTGTTTGACCACGATGGCACGTCCATCATTGAGACCGAATGCCACTACGCCGGTGGCCGGATCCGCTACCGCAAAACTGGTAACGGTAGTGCCCACTGGCGCTAACGTATTATCAGCTATAATTTGGCTACCATCAAGTTTAAACTGTACCGCATGGCCTTGTCGAGTAAAACGTACTCCTACTTCACTTTTTTCTTCCGTGGCTAAATAAACTGTCTCTCCTGCCGTAGGTGCAAGTATTTTAAAACTTCGTACTTTTTCCAGGTGTGCAGGTAAAAATATGGGGAAGACTACATACAGTAAGTAGAAGAAAATTAATAAGATAGCGATAATAATACTGATTCCGCCTACTGTCATGCCGTATTTTGTTAACTTATCTTTCAACATACGCCACTTACGACGGCGAATGAGAGCGGGGTCACTTAAAATTGAAGAAATGGGTGTTGTATTCATAGTGGCAATGATGGTAACAAAAATTTATGACAAAAATATGACAATGAAATTTGCGATAAAAACACTATTTAATGTATCCAATTAACCACAAGTTGACTTTTTTACAACTTAACTTTATTCTATAAATTGTTAACTCCTTATGATATTTACTTTATCCAAACATTACCGTCATGGCCTTACTTGAGATATTACATTTTCCTGACCCCAGATTGCGGACTAAAGCCCAACCTGTATTATCTGTGGATAAAACCATACGAAATCTGGTTGATAACATGTTTGAAACGATGTACCACGCACCGGGGATTGGTTTAGCCGCGACCCAAGTCGATGTGCATAAAAAGATAATCGTAATTGATATATCTGAAACCAGGAATGAGCCTTGGTGTTTGATTAACCCCAGTTTATTGAGTTGTGAAGGGATCGAATGTACCGAGGAAGGATGTTTATCAGTGCCAGGTTTTTTTGAAGAAGTGGAGCGGGCGAAAATCATTACGGTGCAAGCCTTAAATCGTGAAGGACAAGCGTTTACTTTGACGACTGAAAATTTGTTAGCCGTATGTATTCAGCATGAAATGGACCATTTAGAAGGAAAATTATTTATAGATTATTTGTCGCCTCTTAAGCGGCAACGGCTTCGCAAAAAGTTAGAAAAACAACAACACATCGAGATTTGACAACTTTTAAAAAGTTGTCAAATCTAAAACTAACA
>DZAL01000011.1:17463-24626 GCA_022729575.1 Thiomargarita sp. | reverse complement strand
TTTTAAAAAGTTGTCAAATCTAAAACTAACAACACATCGAGATTTGACAACTTTTAAAAAGTTGTCAAATCTAAAACTAACAACACATCGAGATTTGACAACTTTTTAAAAGTTGTCAAATCTAAAACCAATCAACATGCCTAAAAAAAGAATTATTTTCGCTGGCACGCCAGAATTTGCCGTGCCCACGTTACAAGCATTACTACAATCTGGGCACCCAGTCTGTGCCGTGTATACACAACCGGACCGACCAGCCGGGCGCGGTCTCAAATTGCAAGCCAGTCCCATCAAATTATTGGCGCAGGAATCTAATATTCCAGTTTTTCAACCTACCACTTTGAAAACGCCGACCGTGCAAGCTGAGTTGCAAGCCTTAAACGCCGATTTAATGGTAGTGGCCGCTTATGGCTTGTTATTACCCAAAGTCGTCTTAGACACTCCGCGTTATGGTTGTGTCAATGTCCATGCCTCATTATTGCCACGGTGGCGCGGAGCGGCGCCGATTCAACGAGCGATGTTAGCAGGAGATACGGTCACTGGAATTACTTTGATGCAAATGGATGTTGGATTAGATACTGGTGCCATGTTGAAAACGGCCCAGTGTGACATTTTGCCAGAGGACACAGGACAAACCTTGCACGATAAATTAGCCAATCTAGGCGGACAGTTATTGGCGGAACATATTGATGATATTGAGAATTTATCTAAAATTCCACAGGATGATTCGCAAGCAACTTACGCGAAGAAATTAGAAAAAACTGAGTCTCAATTAGACTGGCAGTTACCGGCCATTGCGTTGAGGAGAAAGGTACACGCCTTTAATCCCTGGCCCGTAGCACAAGCGAATTTATTTGGACAAGTGTTACGAATTTGGGAGGCCCAAGCATTACCGTTGACTACTGACCAAACGACCGTGGGAAGTGTGATTCGTAGTCAACGAGATGGTATTGACGTGGTTGCTGGTGAAGGCACTTGTTTGCGCTTATTGAAAGTGCAAAAAGCTGGTGGTAAGGTCATTTCGGTGGGTGATTTTTTAAATGCTCATCCGCAATTGATAATTTAAATCGAAATCCAAGATTTGACAACTTTCGAAAAGTTGTCAAATCTGAAACCGTATCCAAATCTAAGATTTGACAACTTTCGAAAAGTTGTCAAATCTGAAACCGTATCCAAATCCAAGATTTGACAACTTTCGAAAAGTTGTCAAATCGAGAACTTGACCCAAGATTTGACAACTTTCGAAAAGTTGTCAAATCTAAAATCAAATCGAAAACCTTAACTATGTCAAATGCTCGTATTGTAGCTACTCAACGATTAACACAAGTGATTAAACATAGACAATCACTGTCAGAAGGTTTCGATACGGCTGAATTGTCAGATTCACGGGACCAGGCTTTGGCTCAAAATTTGTGTTATGGCGTATTACGTTGGTTACCTAAATTACAAGCTATTTTACGGCAACTGATGTCAAAACCACTTAAAGCCAAAGATATTGATATTGAAGTGGTGCTCTTAATTGGATTATATCAACAATTATATTTAAGAATTCCTCCTCATGCCGCGATTGCCGCCACCGTCGAGGTAGCGCATACACTCAAGAAATCGTGGGCCACCAGTTTAATCAACGCCGTACTACGTAATTGTCAGCGCCAACGTGACACTTTATTGGCCATGGTAGAAAATGACTTAACGGCTAGATTAGCACATCCTACCTGGCTACTGGCACTGTGGCAACAAGAGTGGCCTACCTTCTGGGAAGCCATTGCTCACGCTAATAATCAACCGCCGCCGTTGACTCTACGAGTTAATCGACGCTACGTATCCAGAGCAGACTATCTACAACTTATGTCGGCGGCCAAGTTAAATGTCTACGCGACTCCTCACACGGAAATGGGAATCACCTTAACTTCGGCGGTTGACGTTTACCAATTACCAGGATTTCAAGCCGGCTGGGTCTCCGTACAAGATGGGGCGGCGCAATTGGCGGCACCATTACTCGAGGTACCAGCCGGTGCGAGAGTGTTAGATGCGTGTGCGGCCCCAGGAGGGAAAACGGCACATTTATTGGAATATTATGACCATATTGAAAAGTTGGTTGCCCTAGATTGTCAACCGGCGCGAGTAGAAAAACTCAAACAGACGTTGCAACGGCTAAAGTTAACGGCAGAAGTCCATTGTGCCGATGCGACTAAACCAGACACCTGGTGGGATGGACAACCGTTTACCCGGATTTTATTAGATGCACCCTGCTCCGGCACGGGGGTCATTCGTCGTCATCCAGATATTAAATATTTGCGACAACCGACTGATTTAACCGGGCTGACCGCGCAACAAACGCGATTATTAGAAACCTTATGGCCGTTGCTCTTGCCGGGCGGTAAATTGCTCTATGTCACTTGCTCAATTTTAGCCGCCGAAAACACTCAACTTATTGCACGTTTCCTAGCCACTCACCCAGAAGCCCAAGAAACGGTGTTAACGCTAACTACAACCCCAGGACTTCAACCCTTGGAGTCCAAGACTTGTCTTGGACTCCAAATTCTACCGGGGGGCGAAGAAAATTTTGATGGTTTCTACTATGCTGGCCTTATTAAAACCAGTTAACTGGAAAATGCTACGATCTCGAATGCTATCCTTATTCGGAATAGAATTGGTAAACTCACTAAACTCACTGAGTCTTTGCCTCCGTTACCCAGTCTCCTCCTGCCACTTTCCATTATTCGGAGTGATTAACTGTTTATTCTTCTGTTTATTCTTTTGCGCTCAAGATTGTTTAGCCGAATTTGCTATACACTATGCTGAAATTCAATTACAAGAAGAGGTCTATGTCTTAGATGCCGACCTCGACTATCCTTTAACCGGGGCGGTGATAGAAGCCTTACACAATGGCATTGCCGTAACCTTAGTCGTCGCTATTTCGATTGAGCGAGAGCGTTGGTATTTATGGAATGAGACCGTCGCTGATTTGAAACAACGCTATCAACTTAAATATCACGCGCTTATTCAGCAATACCTGGTAAAATATCTCAACACCGGCATTGAAGAAACCTTTCCCACGTTAACCTCGGCTGTAATGAGTTTGGGGAAACTACGAGGACTACCATTATTGGACCGCCATTTAATCGACCCGCAATCCACTTATCGAGTATCGCTTAAAAATTATTTAGATATTGAATCTTTACCCGTGCCATTACGCCCGATGGCCTATTTTTCCTCACAATGGCGTTTAAGTAGCAACTGGTATATCTGCTCATGCCCATTATTCTCCCCACTTTCCGCAAAAAACTAATCCACAGTCTGACCGGGGGCTTGTTTTTGGCCTTATTGGTGTCGTTATGGATGGTCGCCGACGCTTTGCAAAATTCGGCGCGTTTCGAGCGTCTGTATTCAACCTTATTGCTCCTCAACGCCATGGCCTTAATCGCCATCGCCACCCTCATTATTTTCAATTTACGCGAATTAATTTATCAAGTCAAAACTCGACGCGCCGGGGCACGTTTAACGGTCCGATTATTAAGTTTGTTAGTCATCTTGTCTATCCTCCCCGTACTACTGGTCTATTACTTTTCCCTAGAATTTTTACACCAACGATTAGATACCTGGTTTGATACTAAATTGGAATCAGCATTAACCGATGCTTTAGAATTGAGCCGGACGGTCTTAGATGCGCGATTACGCGAAGTGCTAAAACAAACCCAAGCGGTCGCTGATGAGCTAGAGTTAGTCAACCAGGAAGTGATTAATTTGCGCTTAAGCGAATTACTCAGTCGCACAGGTGCCATCGAGTTGACTTTATTAGCCGCCAACGGTAGCTTACTCACTTCTAGTACCATCGACCCCGGTCATTTAATTCCCAATCGCCCTAACGAAGGAATTTTATTACAACTTAAACAAACCGACAATTACCTTAAATTGGAACCGGTAACCAACCATGGTTTTCAAATTCGAGTCATTGTCAAACTGGGTCCCAGCAATCAAATACGCTTGTTACAAGCCTTATTTCCCATTACCGAGCGCATCAGCGAATTGACCAATAATGTTAGCATCGCGTTTGTCAATTATAAAGAGCGGGCTTATTTACAAAAACATTTACAATTGAATTTTACCCTGGTATTATCGTTAGTCTTATTGTTAAGCATAGCCGGGGTAGTGTGGGTAGCCTTTTTTGCGGCTTGGCGTTTTGTCGCCCCCTTAAGCCATTTAGCCGAAGGCACCCGAGCCGTCGCCAGTGGCAACTATGAAAAACAACTGCCCGTAGCGCCGTTAGATGAATTAGGTTTTTTGGTGCAATCATTTAATGAAATGACCCGTAAAATTGCCCAAGCTCAAGATGAAGTGAAACAAAGTCAACAACTGGTGAATAATCAACGCGCCTATTTAGAAGCCGTGTTAGAGCAATTATCCTCTGGAGTGATAGCCTTAGATTATGAGCATCGATTACGCACGGCCAATCCAGCCGCTAATCGTATTTTCGAACTACCATTAAGTGAATTACTCGGCAACACGTTAGCGCAATTGCAACTCGACTATCCTAACCTAACTACGCTTGGTCAAGCCATTCAGCCCCACTTATTTAGCAATGCTAAGGCTTGGCGTGAAGAGATTACTTTATTGGGTAGTAGTGGGCGCAAAATTCTCGTCGGTCGAGGGACGCAATTACAACTATCAGCTATCGAATATTTACCAGGTGGCTACGTAATCGTGTTTGATGATGTCACCACCTTAATTCAAGCGCAACGGGAAGCCGCGTGGAGTGAAGTGGCACGCCGACTGGCGCATGAAATCAAAAATCCCTTGACCCCCATTCAATTATCGGCGGAACGTTTACGACATAAATATTTATCCAAATTACCTAACAGTGAAGTCGATACCTTGGACCGTTTGACCAAGACCATCATTCAACAAGTAGAAAACCTGAAGGACATGGTCAATGCGTTTTCTGATTACGCCAAAACTCCGCCTATGCAATGGCAAGCCATTAATTTAAATCAACTCATTCGGGAAGTGACTGAATTATATCGTCACTCCACAGTACCGATTCAACTAGAATTAGACGAGCAGTTACCGTTAATAGAAGCCGACGGTGGACGCTTACGACAAGTTTTACATAATTTATTAAAAAATGCCTTAGAAGTACCACTATCGACCACTAAAGTAAACGATATTACCCTCAGCACCCGCTATTTAAAACCAGTGACCGAGCCACCGTTACCATATATAGAGTTGGCCATTCAAGACCAAGGGCCGGGGGTGCCAGCACAGTTACTTGATAAAATTTTTGAACCCTACGTGACTACTAAAATCAAAGGTACCGGCTTAGGACTCGCGATTGTGAAAAAGATTGTTGAGGAGCACGCTGGAATGGTTTGGCTTGAAAACCGCGCCACCGGCACTTGTGTCATTATTCGTATGCCAGCCCCTGCCACAGTAGAAGGCGTAGCTCCAACGTGATTTGGTTTTGGAGTACGGAATTTATTCCGTTGGCCGTATGAACCATTTTTGATTCTAACAGAATAAATTCCGTACCCCAATCACGAGCAACGAGCATCTAAGTACTGAAGCAGAAATTCGGCGGTATTTTCCCTCACCCCCGGCCCCTCTCCCAGAGGGAGAGGGGCGAAAGAACATACGAGAAAATTTATACTTCAGTACTTAACAGGTGCGTAGCGAGAGAAACTTAGTTCCTTTAAAGGAGAATAGAAAGAAATTTTATGGCCGCACACATATTAATCGTTGACGACGAGCCTGATATTCGCAGTATAATGAAAGAAATTTTAGAAGATGAAGGTTATAACGTCAGCGTTGCCGAAAATGCTCAGGTCGCCCGACAACTACGCCGCGAACATCATCCCGATTTGATTTTGCTCGACATTTGGATGCCAGAAGTGGACGGTATCTCTTTGCTCAAAGAATGGCAAGAAAGTGGCTTAAGCGGAAGTCCAGTCATTATCATGTCTGGTCATGGCACCATTGAAACCGCGGTAGAAGCCACCCGATTAGGCACCTATGACTTTATTGAAAAACCAGTTTCCATGGCGAAACTGCTACTGACTATTAAACGGGCCCTAGAAATGGCCTCGTTACAACGTGAAAACTATGGACTTCGCAAACATCCGCAACTGGTTACGGAACCGTTGGGACATAGCAATATCATGGTCATGTTACGCGAACAAGTCAAACGCATTAACCAAGACCACACCGCCATTTTAATTACTGGTGAACCAGGCAGTGGGCGCACTTTATTTGCCCGTTATATACATCAACAAAGCCCACGTTATCAACACCCATTTGTCTCAGTCAGCATTGCCGGTTTAAGTCCGGAAAATCAATCCTTAGAACTCTTTGGCAATCAAACCAATCATCACTTATCCCGCCTAGAACAAGCCAACGGCGGGACCTTATTTATTAAAGACATCGTAGAATTAGATAACTCGATTCAAGCTCGCTTATTGAGCAGTTTAGAAAATCAATCTTTCCTACGTAATGGCAACACGCCACCCTTACCGATGGAAGTCAGAATCATTGCCGCCACCGCTTATAATTTAGAACAAGCTGTCGCCTGTGGTCAGTTGCGCGAGGAGCTATACTACTACTTAAATATTATTCCTTTACCGATTCCACCGCTACGAGAACATTGTGAAGACGTGCCAGAGCTATTAGAATTTTATGTTAATTTCTTGGTCAATCAAGATAACTTACCTTATCGTCGCTTTACCGTCGCGGCCCAAAATAAGCTACGAAATTACAACTGGCCTGGCAATGTCCGCGAATTAAAAAATTTAGTCCTACGGCTACTGATTTTGGGCAACAGTCACACCATTGATACTGATGAAATTGAACCGGCGTTGACTACCCCCCATCGCCCATCACCTTTAAGCAATTTATCGATTTATGATTTACCTTTACGCAAAGCGCGTGAACAATTTGAAAAAGATTATTTAGAACACCAATTACAAGAAGTCGGCGGTAATGTCAGTAAAGTCGCCGCTAAAGTCGGCTTAGAACGAACGCATCTCTACCGTAAATTACGCGCCTTAGAAATAGACCCGAAACAGACTAAAAAATAACAGCGAAGAATACCGGTCCCAGATTTGACAACTTTTCGAAAGTTGTCAAATCTAAACTTTCGACCGCTCTCAGATTTGACAACTTTTCGAAAGTTG
>DZAL01000011.1:15453-17363 GCA_022729575.1 Thiomargarita sp. | reverse complement strand
TCAAATCTAAAATTTCGAGATTTGACAACTTTTCGAAAGTTGTCAAATCTAAAATTTCGAGATTTGACAACTTTTCGAAAGTTGTCAAATCTAAAATAAGGAGTTTTGAAGACACCATGAAACAAAGCACGTTTGAACAAATTCATCAAGCCCAATGGCAACAATTAGAACACTGGTTAGACACCTTGGACCAATCAGGCCGCACGGTTGACACCGTCAAATTTCCCAAATTATATCGCCAAGTCTGTCAACATTTAGCACTGGCCAGAGACCGTCACTATACCCCCTATTTAACTGAGCGACTCAATTGGCTGGTCTTACGTGGTCACCAACATTTGTATCAAACCAAAACACCACTATTACCCAACCTCCTCAGTTTTTTCCGCTTCGACTTTCCTAATTGGGTCAGGACTGAAGCAGCTTTCGTTAGTTTATCGGCACTGCTATTCTTTGGCAGCTTATTCGCCATCTTTATCGCCATTCAAATTGAACCCAAATTAATGTCTTCAGTGATGACTACTGAGGAGATACAAGAACTTGAATTTATGTATAACCCAACTGCTGAACATTTAGGCCGCAATCGCCAAGCCGACAGCGATTTTTACATGTTTGGTTTTTATATTCAGCACAATATTACTATCGCTTTTCAAACCTTTGCCGGCGGTATAATATTTGGATTAGGCACCATTTTTTTTCTCATCTTCAACGGCCTGGTCATAGGTGCCGTGGCCAGCCATCTTACTCATATTGGCTACTCCGTCCCATTTTATTCTTTCGTCGCAGGACACAGTGCGTTAGAATTGACCGCTATCGTGTTAGCCGGGGCCGCCGGTTTAAAACTAGGATTCGCTGTACTCTCCCCCCAACGACTCACCCGAATACAAGCCTTACATCAGGCCGCTACTAACAGCATTCATCTAATTTATGGAGTCATTGGTATGTTAGTATTAGCCGCCTTAGTGGAAGCGTTTTGGTCATCCAACACGGCAATTGAACCTCAATACAAACACCTCGTCGGTAGTGCCTTATGGCTACTCGTCATCAGTTACTTAGCAAAAGTAGGTGAGCACCGTGCAACTTGAACAAATTCAAGTCGTCGTCTATCCTAGAAATCCCTGGGAAGCCATCGATTTAGGATTTAGTATGGTGCAACAATGGTGGCAACCGTTAGCCAAAATTTGGCTGGCCACCATATTGCCGCTAGTGATTATGATTTATGTGCTATCAAATCGTGAATTGTGGCTGGCCAGTTGGATAGTTTGGTGGCTAAAACCGCTATTTGACCGCTGGATTCTCTACTTCTTCAGTCGCGCTCTGTTTGGGGAGACTGTTAGTATCAAGCAACTATGGCAACAACTACCCAACTTACTGTTTAAAACCCATCTCTTCCGCGGCTTGACTTGGGACCGGTTAACCCTGATTCGTTCATTTAAATTACCCATTTCACAATTAGAAGGACTCACCGGTCAACTTTGGCGACAGCGATTAAAGATATTACAAACGAAAACTCTATCCTATGCCCAATGGTTAACCGTGGTATGTGTAGGATTGGAATGGATTGTCTATCTTTCTCTGTGCTTCTTATTATACTTAATGATGCCGGTGACGGCCCAAATAGAATTAAAAACCATCATTTACAACATTGAGACGGCACCCTGGTGGATCGAAATTAATCGCGCCATTTTTTACTGTTTGGCCCTGAGTTTAGTCGAGATTTTATATGTAGCCAGCGGTTTTGCCTTATATTTAAACCGTCGCACTCATTTAGAAGGATGGGATATTGAATTAAGTTTTCGTCGACTCGCCGCCGATATGACTAAAATGGGGATCAGTAACACGACTCATCCCGGCAACCACCCCTAACCCCTCCTTGGTAAGGAGGGGGACTGACCGCCCCTCCTTGGTAAGGA
>DZAL01000011.1:0-15353 GCA_022729575.1 Thiomargarita sp. | reverse complement strand
GGGGGACTGACCACCGCTCTTTACTCCCCTCCTTACTAAGGAGGGGGACTGACCACCGCTCTTTACTCCCCTCCTTACTAAGGAGGGGGACTGACCATCGCTCTTTACTCCCCTCCTTACTAAGGAGGGGTTGGGGGTGGTTGGGGGTGGTTGGGGGTGGTTGGGGGTGGTTGGGGGTGGTTGAGGGTGGTTGAGCTATACCCAAAATTTTACCCAAGGAATTGAACATGAAACCAGAAGCCGCGCACTATTCACTACTCATCATTTTCATTAGCCTTACCTATTTGCCAATGATAGCAGCAAATGCTGAGGTTAAAGAGGTTAAACCGGAAATGGTCAAGTCACAGATTAACGAGATTTTGGCCCAACCAGAATTTCAAAACACTCGCGAAGAATATCACTGGCGTTATCTGCCAAACCGTGAATCGATTTCTACTGGACCAGAGGAGAACGAAGATGCTACCACCGATTTATCGAACCAGTATAACCTCCTCTCAGCCATCGCGCAATTATTAGAATGGTTGCTCTGGCTCTCATTAGGCTTAGGGATTATCATTATTGCCAAATACGCCCCACGCTGGATGGAAAAATTTTCTCGCCCCGCGGCCCCTCACTCCACTTATACCGCCACTCCTCGTCCATTAACTCAAACCACTCTCGCTACCATGCAACTACCCACTAATCTCGCATCAGAAGCATGGAAATTATGGCAAACCGGTCAAACTCAAACCGCCATGAGTTTACTTTATCGTGGCACTTTGGTAGTATTAACACAGCGCGAAGGTTTAAACATCAGTGACAGCAACACCGAAAGCGAATGTATCGACTTGCTTAAAAGTCACTGGAGTAAAGTAGGTAACGGCCCTCCTGGCACGAAATCAAATCGGCAACCACCAGGCGCTATCGATTTGGCCACTGAATTAACGCATTATTTTACCAAACTTACTCAGACCTGGCAACAAGTCGCTTATGCACAACGACGGGTAACTGATTCAGAAGTCCAATGGCTCTGTAAGGAATGGGAACGATATTTTGGGTAAAGTTTAGATTTGACAACTTTTCGAAAGTTGTCAAATCTGTTCGCGGTTTAGATTTGACAACTTGTCGAAAGTTGTCAAATCTGTTCGTGGTTTAGATTTGACAACTTGTCGAAAGTTGTCAAATCTGTTCGTGGTTTAGATTTGACAACTTGTCGAAAGTTGTCAAATCTTAAATTTCGCAAGTTGTCAAATCTAGGAATTTTTAATATGACTATCTTCTCCAAAAAAATCAACTTTAAATTCATTGGTCTACTTCTCCTCTGGCTAACTATAGGTAGCTTTGGCTACTGGTTTATTAGCCACTTTGAACGAGTACGTCAAACCATAGAAACCGGCTTTCAAGGTAAAGCGCGAGATAATCCACTATTAGCCGCTGAATACCTACTCACTCGCCTGGGTGCCACCGTGCTGACTGCGCATTCATTTACCGAATTGAATAACCAACTACAAAGAAAAGATACCTTGATATTCATTCCATCTGGTCAAATTACCCTGGATAATGTTCAAGCTAAACGTCTTCTCCGATGGGTTAGTCAAGGCGGTTATCTAATTGCCGTCAGTGACAGCCTGTATGATGATAAAGACATTTCAGAAGAACCGGATCCGCTATTACAATTGCTACAACTCTACCAATATGAGAATCAATTAAAATCATCAGACCAACCACGAATATCTCCAACTCTTATTCAATGGGATAACTATCAACTCCGAGTCGCCTTCTATCCCAATTATCGTTTGGAAAGCAGTCGCACAAGGACTCCTGAGACCGAAATCAGTGATCATTATGGCACCCATCTGGTCAGCTATCAGATTGGACACGGTCTCATCCGCATCTTAAGCGACCTTTGGTTTATCGAAAATGATGCTATTGGCAAATACGACCATGCTCAATTTTTGTGGCACCTGGTTAATCGGAATAATCTGGCAAACTCTAATTTAATCAACCGTATCTGGTTATTTCATCCCTATCCGCTACCCACCTCCGACACCGCCAAGGAGGAGAGTACCCAACCTAGTGCGAATAACCCAAACCCCTCGCTCTGGCAACTACTCTGGTCAAACGCCTGGACCCTCATTATCAGTGCCGCCTGCCTGCTACTCGCCTGGCTCTGGTTAATTATGCCACGGTTTGGCCCGCTCTTGCCACCGCCGCCACATACTCGGCGACGCTTATTGGAACACTTGGAAGCCAGCGGCGAATTTTTTTGGCGACAACGACATCACCAAACGCTACTCTTCCAAGCCCGACAGGCACTGTTCAAACGTCTGCAAGTGGTACATCCAGAATGGCTCGGTTTACCTCCCTCAGAGTTAAGCCGACAACTGACCGACCACAGTAACGGTGGCCACTCTCGTCGGGACTTGGAAGCAGTGCTGACTTTATCACCCTCAACTATTTATTCAGAGGCCACTTTTACCCATACCATACAACTACTTACTCATCTTAGGAAACAATTATGACGGCACCAACTAATGAACAAACCAATCGCGCCATTGAGATTGTACAACGGATTCGGACCGAAGTGAGCCGCGCCGTGGTTGGACAACAAACCGTGATTGACCAAGTATTAATTGCACTATTAGCCGCTGGCCATGTCCTTATCGAAGGCGTACCAGGACTCGGTAAAACTTTATTAGTACAAGCCCTGGCCAAGACTTTTGAAGGTCGGTTTACCCGGATTCAATTCACGCCAGACTTAATGCCCAGCGACATCACTGGTCATGCCCTGTATGACCTGAAAACGGAAGAGTTTCGAATCCGCAAGGGGCCGGTGTTTACACATTTACTCCTGGCCGATGAAATTAACCGCGCACCGGCTAAAAGTCAAGCCGCGTTATTGGAGGTGATGCAGGAGCAACAAGTCACCATTGAAGGACGCGGGTTTACCGTTTCTCCTCCGTTTATGACCTTAGCTACCCAAAATCCAGTGGAACAAGAAGGTACCTATCCACTGCCAGAAGCGCAATTGGACCGCTTTTTATTGAAAATTCGAATTGATTATCCCACCGCCTTAGAAGAGATAAATCTAGTTAAACAGGTGACTGCGGCTAAAGTCGGAGAAGGATTAGATGTCAGTGCGGTTGCTCCCATCATCAAACCGGACCAGATGGTCGCCTTGCAACGGCTGACGGCAAACTTACCGGTGGATGACCGAGTATACGATTACGCGGTAAAAATTGTTCGTCATACTCGCTCTTGGCCGGGAATCAGTTTAGGTGCCGGCCCGCGTGGTAGTATTGCCTTAATTCGCGCCGCCCGTGGTGCCGCCCTGTTAGCTGGACGAGATTTCGTACTTCCAGACGATGTTAAAAACATTGCCCTCGCCATTTTACGCCATCGTATTACTTTGTCCCCGGAATTGGAAATTGAAGGACATCAAATTGACACGGTATTAACTGCGATCTTGAATAAAGTGGAAGCCCCCAGAAAGTAAAATCAGTTAGAATTGACGACTCACCTTACGCCCAACCACCCCCAACCCCTCCTTAGTAAGGTATCCCTGGCGGCTTCGATGGTATGTGCTCCCCTCCTTACCAAGGAGGGGCAGGGGGTGGTTGGGTTAACCATGCGTAAGGTGAGTGAGTTAGAGTTAGATTTGACAACTTTCAAAAAGTTGTCAAATCTCTGTTCAATTCGTTTTGCCCGCCTGGGAGACGTGCTGGGTATCATTGGGTATACTGAAGAATTGGCCAATACCGATGACGCTTTGGCGAATTTTGCTCGTTATCTTCAACAATTAACAAAACAATATGATTTCGCGGAAATTTGTAAAATTTTAGAACAATAGATTTTCCGGTAATGAAGCAATAGGTAGTGGTCGAGGTCTCAAACCTGACAGGTCTTCGAGACCTGTCAGGTTTAAACCACTGCCTGGTGCATGACTACCGATTTTCCAACTCTTTAATCGGTACTTTACTTTTATAGGAGACATTATGTCCACTGAAAATCCTTATTCTCCTCCTCAATCTAAAATTAGCGAACTTTCTCCTAAACAACCGCCACCAAGTTGGTGGGTCCGAATGTTAGATTTGATAATTGGTATAATTTGGATTATCTTAGGTGTATTGATTGCATTTTATGCGTTTCGTCAAATTCTGGTCAGTAGCAGTGTACTGTTTTATTTGATTAGTGGCGGCATAGTTGGTGGTTTATCGTATTGGCTGGGTAAATGGGTAGGCTCTGGTTTACTGCTATGGTTAGGAATATGGCTGGTTAAACGGGGAAGAAAGTTGGTGTCGTAAGGAAAATATGTCAGTACTCCTCTAAGCCGCGTTGGAGTCCAAAGCTTCAGCTTTGGACAAAATTGTTCAAGGTGAGACGGCGTTGCCAAAGCTGAAGCTTTGGACTCCAACGCCGTAATCTCGTAACCTTCGCTTAATAAGTACTGAAGCAGAAATTTTCCCGTATTTTCTTTCGCCCCTCTCCCTCTGGGAGAGGGGCCGGGGGTGAGGGAAAATACCGCCGAATTTCTGCTTCAGTACTTAGCATGGTCTTTCCATAGAGAGAGGTGAGTAGCGCTGACAGCGTGAGTCCTGGTTTTTAGGGTGCTACCGTTTTCTCTAATAATTGAATTCGCGGTATGCCAGAAACCGGTAAAGAATCTCCGAGGGCAGCTTTAGATAAGAAACTGACATTAAACCCGGTTCCAAATTCTGCTAACGTCATATTTCCATTGACGGTTATGGGACTAGGGTTGCGGACTACTAAGTACGCGCCGCAGGCTTCACCGATGTCACAAATAAAGTTATCATTATTAATATCACTCCCCGCCACCACAATATAATTTCCAGCCCGGACATTATTGAAGCGAAAATCATATCGACCATTGGCTGCATTAACTTGCGCTTGTTGGACCGATTCCCAAGTCTCCGGATTTACTAACAAGATGTAATGTAATCCCGCATCTCCTTTCACATTAGGATCACCCACTTGCAAAATCACTGGAATGGTCGCACTATTAGCATTGGTCGTAATCGTAATGGTTGCGGTGTAAGTGCCAAAACTTAGCAGGCGGCGGTCCACATTGACGGTATAATCGCCCAAGCCACTCCCTTGAATTTTTAGAAAACCACCCGCATTATCGCTGACATTCGCAATTTGCAATTCGCTTCCTCCCCCATTACTTAAGGTCAGAATCAAATTTGAATTATTGAGTCCAAAATTCAGTGAATTCGGCGTAACCACTAATTTTGGCGTTGGTGTCGGCACCATTCCACCACTTAATTGTATGGATTCCAACACTGATTTATGCGCATTGAGCAAACCATAACCATAACTATCATCCAGACCAGCAGTGCCTAAATCATCCGTAATCTTCCCACTACTGAGCAAATTATCAAAATTTTGCGGAGTCAAATCAGGATAGACCGCTTTCATTAAAGCGAGCACGCCTGCTATTTGAGGTGAAGCCATGGAAGTGCCGACGGAAGAAGCAAAGGTATATTCGATTTTAACTTTACCACTACTTTCCTCCATCTCGTTGCCGACGGCACTAATAATACCATCAGGTACCCCATCACCATTCACATCAGGCGTATTATCACCGCCTGGGGCCATGACATCCACCAGAGGACCATAATTGGAATACGAAGCTCGTTTCTGATTAATATCCACTGCGCCCACGGAGACCACGCCGGTCAACGAAGCGGGATAAATGAGCGTGTCCGTGCCATCATTTCCCGATGCGGCCACAACAATTACCCCGGCTCGTCGTGCTTCATTCATTAACTCCTGAAATTCCGAAGAAATCTCAGGGCCGCCTAAACTCAAATTGATCACGTCCGCACGATGGGTCGGTAAGGTGCCAGAATCATTGGCTAAACCCGCGGCAAAACGAATCGCTTGCTCAATGTCATAATCACTGCCGGCCCCCCCTTTTCCCAATACTCGTAATGGCATGATTCGAGTTTGCCAACCAATGCCAGCAATCCCGTTATTATTGTTAGACTGCGCGGCGATTAAGCCGGCCACATGCGTACCATGAAAGGTACTACCATTGGGACTTTGGTCACCAGGATCATCAGGATAATTGTCTAATCCATCTCCATCTAATGAGTAGCGTAGATTTCTAATAAAATCATAACCATCCACAAACTGACCTTTCAGGTCCGGATGATTCAATAAGACTCCCGTATCCACTACGGCAACCACCACTAAATTATCTCCGGTCGTGAGGTCCCAGGCCAAAGGCAAATTCATCATAGGTAAATTCCATTGATAGCGATACAAGGTGTCATTAGGGAGACGCAATGCTTTAAAGGTATAATTTGGACTAGCTTCCTCAATGTCGCTTCGATGGCGTAATTGCTTGACCGTCATCAAAGTTTCATATTTAGCTTGCATCTCTGGTGCGGCAAAGATTAATTCCTCGGTGGCTAATAAACGGGATTGATTGGGTTCCAAAGTCAATAACATTCGTCGCGAAGTGTCCTCACTTTCACTTTGCAAGCCTAACATTCCCAACGCACTTTGCGCTTGCAATCTCTGCTCTGGTTTAAATTTGACTAAAACTTCATAAGGTTCAAATTCATCACTCAAGCGTAGTAAACTTTGGGTACTAGCAGGAACATTTTGACCAATACTTAAGACATAGCTGGAGGCACCTAAATACGCATTAACTCTCACCATAAAAGCCCCATCGGTGGGGACTATCAAACTTTCAGTCGCCCCTTCACTGAGAGAAATATTTTCCAGTTGACCGGCCGAGTTGAAAAGCGTCAAGTCCAAGTCATTTCCTTGCAAATTTTCTTCAGCCACAAATAAATTAATGAGTTGACCACGCCGTAACTCTACCGCAAAATAGTCCTCAATATCGCCAATCGTTTTAGAACGTCCTGATGGACCTGCCCCTGGTTGATTAACGTATCCCCCCAAGATCACTGGATTAGGAATCCGTTGGGCACTGCTCAAACTATTATTTTCAGATAAAGCAGGTGCTCTAGGATCATTAACATCGCTATCTTTAGCCGTATTACTTGCCACCATAATGCGCCCAGTCACTTGATAACCCACATCACTGCTACTTCCTGTAGTCGTGACCTCAGCAGTGTTACCTTCCCCATCAGTGTTGCATCCTGCAATAGTCAAGAGTAAAACCAAAATAAAAAATCGAAATTTTAACCACATAAAATGAACTTTCCTCTCAATCGTTGAACAATGTTGTTTAAGTGTATCAACAATCTTGGAAAAAAGCAACACCGTAATGACCAGAGTGGTGACCAGATTTGACAACTGGTTGAAAGTTATCAAATTTTCGTTGATTACTGATTAATGACGACGGCCATAACCAGGAATATCAATTTCTCTTTCCGCATAACTCCCCTTTTCGGCTTGTCGATGACATTTGTTACAATAACTTAGGGATTTAACCTCTGGATTATTTTCAACTTTCTTCTTACTTAATTCGCGATGTTCGCGTTTAATATAAGGAATTTCGGTAATACGTCGAAGTGTTTGGTTAGTGGGTAACGATTTCAACAATTTCGTTGAAAGACCACTTTTCACCTGCTCGGCGGCGTTGCTCACCAAATAATCCAGCAATATTTTTTGAGTATCGGCTTCTAATTCTGCATTATCACCAAAGTGGTCATTCAAGGTATTCATCAAATTTTCCCAAGAGCGGACCGGCAAAAATATTGGTTGATAAGCCAAATGGCAAGAGCCACATTCTTCAGTATAAGTGGCGTTGGTCACTGGCGGCACCAAATTTCCTTCTTCCCCTTCTTCTTCCCCTTCCCCTTCTTCTTCCTCCTCTTCTTCTTCAGCCACCGCCTCATTTATCAGAAGGGACACTGGCATGACGGTACCTGTGGCACTCGTTAGTGAATGGTCATTCCAAAACGTGTTTTGGACTCCATTATCTAAGGCGACGCTGGGAAAGGTGAAGAGTAAACCTAAAACTAATAGTGCGGATTTGACAACTTTTTGAAAGTTGTCAAATCTTTTGAATAAATGAATCATTATGTTTTCCTCATGGGTAAAGTGGTGACCAGATTTGACAACTTTTTAAAAGTTGTCAAATCTCTAATTGCGACGCTTATTGCGACTGCATAAACGTCAGTACATCTCCTTTTTCCTGCGCGGTACATTCACGACCTATCGTCCATTCACAATTCCGCTTCAACCACTTGTTGATATTCTTAATTTCCATCAAACTCTTCGGATTCACTGAGGGTGCCAACGGGTCAATCCGCTTCCCGGTCTTGGCATGTTTGCCTGGTTGACGCAAATCGTCGGTATGACATGTGGTACATTGACGGACTTGAGTCGACTTAGCATCGACAAACTCTTTAAAAAATAACTCCTTTCCGGCCTCTACGGTAAATTCAGTAGCCCCTTGACTGCGATATTCAACCAATAATTGTTCTACCGCAGTGGTCGCGTATACCAATGGCGGATTGACCAACGGTAATAACGCTATTCCAGCAATTACTAAATGTTTCTTCTGCATAAAAAAATGTCTCCTAATAAAATTACTAAAAATTATAGCTAGATGGCGTGATAACTTTATAAATTTATCTTACGCACGGTTAACTCAACCACCCCCAACCCCTCCTTAGTAAGGAGGGGAGTAAGCACCACTGGAATCACAGGGGATATTCCCCGCCTTAACAAGGAGGGGCTAGGGGTGGTAGTGCGTAAGGTAAGTTATAAATTTATTTTACCATCATCGCCGATGCTTCAAAAGTGCCCTGTGGCGCATCAAAATGACACGCATCACAATTGGCCTTAGACTTCACTTCAGAGTGCTTCCATACCTCCTCTGGTAACCGTTGATGCCGTTGTTGCCAATAAGGCGTTTCCGTAATTCGCAGCGGTGACTCACTCGCTGGAGTGGTTCGATAAATTTTCCAAGCAGTTTTAGTCGGTGCCGTTTCTGCCGACTGGTTAAGCGCAAACGTGCGTAACGTGGCTATCATCTCCGGTGCCAACCCCAAATTCTCCTCAAAATGTTCCTGCTGCGTCGCTAACAATTTCTCCCAAGACCGCTTAGGTAACAACGATGGATGGTAAGCTAAATGACAGTCATCACACTCCTCCTGCCATAACGCATTGCTCGGTAACGTCGTCCCCACAAAAGGCAAGTAAGGTTGGTCCGGCGTGGCCGTTAAATATCCTCTAAAATATCCTCCAGCACTGATTATCACAACGACTAAGAGCACCAAAGCCACTGGCGCCTGCGAAGCAACACTGATTTGCTCAGTGGGGCACTGTTTAACCCCTGTCACCATGGCTCGAATTAAATTTTCCCGGTGCAACACACTGGCGATGATTACCCCTGAAATATGCACTGCGATTAACGCCAACATAATCCACGCGGTCACTTTATGTACCAGATGAAAAGTTTCTCCTTGCGCAAAATTAAATATTCCCGCCACTGGCCCCTGCTGATTTTCTCCTCCCAACGTCAAGATTCCACTCACTGCAATGACTAACCCTAAACCTAATATACCAAATATGGCCCAACTACCGGCCGGATTATGTCCCAGAAAATGCTGACGTTGCTTAGTGGGAAGAGTTATTAAATAACGCCAAAGCGCGTGGCCCCCAAACGCCAAATTGCGAAAACAGGCATGTTGGGTGCCGACGATTCCCCAAACTAAACGAAATACTAACAAGCCAAAAAAGAGATAACCGACAAAAACATGAATATCGACATATCGACTATCTCCTTGACTGAGCCATGCGGCCAGAACAGCACTGGCCAATAACCAATGGAACCAGCGAGTAGGTAAATCCCAAACTCTCACCCGATACACTGGTGCCGACAAATGATTAGATGAAGGCATATTGACTTATAACCACTTTATAAAGGATTAAAAATTACGATTTCTTTATTCTTAATCTGTAATTAGTAAAAAGTATACTCGACTATTCTTAACAGATACTTAAAATTAGCTTAACAAAATCTTAACCAGGCAGATTATTTTTTTAATCACCTTAAGGTTACGTTAAGCAAACTAGATTATTATAAGAATTTAGATTTGACAACTTTTCGCAAGTTGGGTTTAGATTTGACAACTTTTCGAAAGTTGTCAAATCTTAAATTACCTATAGGGGTTTAGATTTGACAACTTTTCGCAAGTTGGGTTTAGATTTGACAACTTTTCGAAAGTTGTCAAATCTTAAATTACCTATAGGGGTTTAGATTTGACAACTTTTCGAAAGTTGTCAAATCTTAAATTACCTATAAGAGTTTAGATTTGACAACTGGTCGAAAGTTGTCAAATCTTAAATTACCTATAGGGGTTTAGATTTGACAACTGGTCGAAAGTTGTCAAATCTTAAATTACCTATAAGAGTTTAGATTTGACAACTTTTCGAAAGTTGTCAAATCTTAAATTACCACTCACTCAATAATATAATATAAGGAACCAAACTATGAAACTACCCTCACAGGCGGTGTTGATTAACTTATTGTTCTTGATTTTGCCGGTGACTGGTCACTGCGCGACTACCACTGAATCCGCCGCAACCCAAGCACCGTGTACATTTAACCCTGATACCATGGTGCTAAACTTACCTACCCAAGAATTGAGTCAGGATGAAAAAAATTCGTTGTTACAATTGCTTGGACAAGAAAAATTGTTCAAAGAGGTTTATACCAAATTCCAAGCGCAATGGCAAAACGAATTTAAAAACGCGCCTCTGGATGAGGAAAGACACGCTAATGGTATGAAAGCATTATTTACCAAGTACCAACTGACCGACCCTAATGCGGACCAACCTGCTGGTATGTTTGCTGAGGCGAAATTGACTAAACTCTACAATGACTTCGTGGCTCAAGGGCAAACTTCCCCAAACGCCGCTTTAACTGCCGCGGTAGCTTTGGAAGAAATGAATTTGGCCACGTTAAATCAAGCCTTGGTTATCACCGATAACCTGGACCTGCAATTTGTCTATAAACAACTGGCAAAGGGTTCCAGAAACCATCTACGTGGTTTGGTGAGCTTATTAAAAGCGCCATCGGTTCAATACCAGCCAACTTATCTTAATGTCACCGAATTTGAAAACATCATCAAATCACCTAAAGAAAAATACGTCTATGATGATCCTACTCAAATTCCTTGTAAATCTCCGCCGCCACGCAACCGACTGCCGATTGAGGGTACACCCTATCAAGGCCAAGGACAGGAACCACGCTCACCATCAGATTATCAACGTTCTTATAGTACGCCAAATGGCCATAAATCTGAACATAATGAGGAGAATGATTAGTACACGACGCAGTCATTAACTCACCTTACGCACTTTTAATTCAACCACCCCGGCCCCTCCTTGTTTAAGGAGGGGAGTTCTTCTCATTCCCATCGCTCCGCGTAGGAATGCCGCTTAGACGCTTTGCGTCGTGCGGAGGCACGGGATGCCGAGAGCGTTCCAGACCTGCATTTCCACGCCGAGCGATGGGAACGAGAATTATTATAAGGGTTTAGATTTGACAACTTTTCGAAAGTTGTCAAATCTTTAAATGATAGCACCGGATTTACCCATTTATAAAGATTGACAACCGGCTAAAATTTTTGCTATCCTTAACCAATAACCTACCATCCACTATCTATTAAGAGTTAAGAATTATGACCGCTCTCTCCGCCGCTCGTCTCAGCCTACTCACAGGCATCTTGGTACTGGGTCTCAAATGGCTCGCCTACGCCTGGACCGGCTCCATTGCCCTCTATTCTGATGCGCTAGAATCCTTTATCAACGTGGCCGCGGCGCTGGGTGCTTTGATAGCCATACAAATTTCCCAGCAACCAGCAGATGATAATCACCCTTACGGACATGCCAAAGCCGAATATTTTTCCGCTGTATTTGAAGGTGTCCTCATTGTTTTAGCCGCCCTCGCCATTATTCACGAGGCCTGGCAACGTGTGTTTGCACCAGTCGCCCTTACCAGCATTGGGGCTGGTGCCTTCATGTCGCTACTAGCCACCGCCATCAATGCTGGATTGGCGGGCTATTTAATCCGCCTTAGCCAAAAAAATTATTCGGTTGCGCTTAAAGCGGACGGTTTACATATCTTAAGCGATGTCGTCACTTCCATTGGGGTGTTGATCGGCGTAGGACTCGCTTGGCTAACCGGTAAGTGGATGTTAGACCCATTGCTGGCTATTGTCGTCGCGGGTAGCATTTTATGGCAAGGCAGTAAACTGGTAAGAGAATCAGTAGGAGGACTCATGGACGAAGGTTTAACTGCGGAAAAATTAGCCGAATTGCATCAAATCATTGCCGTCCAAATGCAAGGTGCCTTACAAGTCCATGCGCTCAAAACTCGTCCCGCTGGGGTACTCACTTTTATTGAATTTCACTTGGTGGTACCTACTAACATGACCGTCAAAGAGGCTCATGACATTTGTGACCGCCTCGAAATAGCGTTAACGAAGGAGGTACCGACGGCTAAAATTACCATCCATATTGAACCCGAAAGTGAAAAAGAGCAGGGAGGATTTATTCTATGTCGTTCCACGCTACCTTAGCCTTAATTCGACCGCGAGACCGCACTTATGAAACGTCTTAATCCGAAAAGCCATGATTCTTTATTCAAATGGCTGATTACCTCATTTACGGACGAGTTTTTTGCCCATTATTTTCCGGCACGTAAACTCGGCACTTACCGATTTATTGATAAAGAATTTATCAGCGTGTGCTAGGTTAGTTAAATAGAAAATGAGGTATAAATTCCTCCTGAAATACTGACAACATTTTCAGACGGGTAAGGAACTTAGACCTTTAGCAGGATTATCTGAACTAAAGTGTATAGCAAGTAACTCAACGGGGTGAATGGAATCAACACGCCAAATTTGGTAAAACCGATTCAAGCGACTCGTGTCCCACAAGGTTAGATTATGGTAAAAATAAAGTCCCTCAAGGACGACCTTAAGTAAGTTATAAGGTGTGAACTCAGGTTTGAAATTTCTCGTATCAAAAATTCATCGGAAGATACTGAAATAATAAGGGGTCAACTGAGATTGCTGATTGTCGGTTGAAGTCAGTCCCCTAGAGGAATATAGTGAGTACCTAAGAGCTAACGATATGACTTCTTCTAGTGAAACCTAGGATGAGGTGGATAACCTGGTAATGGACACCTAAGAATAATAGCTATAGGTTATCTATCTTACAGAGAACCAATAGTACCTATTACGAAACCCTTGAGAAGGTCTAACTGGGAAACCAGCGTAGTGATTCCAAAAGGTGGAATACCTCCCTGAGCAAATTCTAACCAAGAATCCTTGGAATCAAAGGAAAGTGGTTCAGGAAAAGCTTGATAAGCGAATATATTTAATAGTAGAAGCCAGCGACTATAAAGATGCCAATCAGTATAAATACTGAGAACTCAGGTGGAGAATTGGTATTGCCGCTATGCGAAGCAGAGCGAGCCGTCAACAAACTTCAAAAACGTTTATTCAAGGCCAAATTGGAAAATCGTAAAAGAGATGTAAAGTTTCTATCTTCGCTAATAAGTAAATCTTACTACGCATTTATACTGGCTTTTGACCGAGTAGTAAGAAAGAATACGGGTAAAAAGACGGCTGGAGTGGATAAAATCAAACTGAAATATGTCAAGAAGGACTTCATTAAGACATATAAAGAATTTTACCTGCCGTTTATCTTGCAGGGTTGCAAGAGTTACAAGCCCAAACCATTACGGCGGATTGATATACCAAAGCCTGATGGGACAATGCGACATTTAGGCATACCCACACACTGGGATAGAATCTATCAAGCTATGCTCACATATATCGTTGAAGCATTAGTGGAAGTGGACATATATTCTCATAAACTTAACTCGTTTGGATTTAGACGGAATATTAAAACGGCGGATGCCATAAATAGCCTAGGAATATTAGCCAGAAAAGGAAAAAATGCCATTGTGATTGAAGCAGATATACAAAAATGCTTTGACGAAATATCACATAAGTTCATGGTAGACACCCTAGCAGAAGAAAATCTACCAAACCCAGTCGTAGACCACATTCAAAAGATGTTAAAATTAGGCTTCATTGATATTACAGGATTTCACGATACTGATAGTGGGACTCCACAAGGTGGCATAATTTCACCAGCGCTGGCTAATCTGGTACTAAGAAAACCACTAGATATTCCCTTTAACGAATTACCTTTAAAAGGAATAGCAACTAAGAACCTAGTTACATATGCAGATGACCTAATAATATCACTATCCCCAAACTCTAACGGCATTAGCCAAACCACTCTAGTCCAAACCATAAAAGGTCTGATGGCAGAGGTGAGAACCAACCTAGCCAAAGTAGGATTGGTTATCAAAGAATCCAAAACCTCAATAAGATGGAATGGATGGAACATCTCTGAAAAAGGAATTAATTGGGATATAGGAATTAAGGAATCAAAAGATATTACCTTTGACTTCTTAGGATTCCAACTTGGTATTGGAACTGGTATCAGACCCTCAAAAAAGAGAATAAAAACCTTTCTTGAGAAAGTCCATGAACTTATAAAACTAGGTTCAGCGGTTAAGACCAATATCAACCCAGTAATCAGAGGGTTCTACAATTACTACGCCAATTTTTCCAGTGAACTAATGTGTAAAGACTTAAACAAATGTGACTGGATTATTAATCGACAAATCCGGAAAGGTGCTGGAACAACTGGGAAATATACCAAAAAAGACCTAAACAGTCTGGTAACATATGCTGATATACCTAAATCCACCAAGTATATCTCAGTTCGTAAAGGGGCTTCGTTTCTATCTGAAACCCAAGAATATTGGGAGAAGAGAAAGATAAAAGAGCTACCTGACAGAAAAAGAAGTATCTGGATAAAGCAAGACAAAAAATGCCCAATATGTGGACGTAGCATAAGTTCGCAGGACATAGCCGAAAATAGAACTGAAACCCATCATGTGCAACCCAAAGGCAAGGGCGGTAAGGATACAAACAAAAACGTAATTCTTATTCACAACCACTGCCATAAGGAAGTGCATAAACATCTATAACGGAGGTATCTATGGAAAATAAAATGCCTCTTTTGCGACTAAACAATTTGGTATCTAATCTAGTACCAAATCACTAATAGATATTTTCTGGAAAGCCGTGTGATGCGAAAGTATCCCGCACGGTTTGGGGTGGGGGGAGTACCTAATCTCCAATTGGAGAGGATGTATTTCTCTATCACCATAAATACGAAGCCCTAAAAGAAAGTTTGAAAGGTGATTTGTTTGTGTTAATGGAAGTGGAACTGGAAGGAGAATTTCAGGAACTGGCCATTCAAATCGAACATCAAAAGAGTTGTTCCGAAATAAAAAAGACTAGTTCTTAAATTAATAAATAATCTCTTCC